>JBMFPH010000087.1:0-13018 GCA_049969215.1 Anaerolineae bacterium
CTCTCGCCCGCCTCCTCCGACTATTCGATTTCGCTTAATTCTGGCCGCAATTTTACTGCCAAGGATGTCCGGAGTCAATTATCTCGCCCTTGCAGCTGGGGAACAATGGCTATCCGGTAACCGTCTTTTATGGTATACTTTTCTTAGATGATTTTGAGAAAAATGGCAGCAATGTTGAAAGAACGGAGGAAGGAGGCAGCAAATGAACCGGACAAGCGGGCGGCGCTGGATCGCGTTGTTTTTGGTCATAGTGGTCGGCCTGATCGGCAGTGATGGACGTATGTCGGCTCTGGCCCAGGTGACGACACCTTCTCCCACGTTTACTATGACGCCCTATCCCACGTACACACCCTATCCGACCTATACGCCTTATCCTACTTACACGCCGTATCCGACATACACACCTTATCCCACATACACACCTTATCCTACGTACACGGTTTATGTGACACCGACACCTAGCGCCACGCCTACTGCGACGCCCACTGTCACGCCGACCCCGACTCCAGCGCTTCCGCTGGTCACTGCGTTGGTTGATCTGAACGTGCGTAGTGGGCCGGGCGTCGATTATCCGCGTATTGGTGCACTGCTAAAGGGCGAGACGGCACAGGTGACCGGACGCAGTCCGGATGCCCTATGGTGGCAGATCGTCTATCCGATCGGTTCCCCTGGGGGGCGAGGCTGGATATCTGCTAGGCCGCAATATTCCAGCGCGATGAACGTGGAAAACGTCCCGATCGTTCTGCCCCCTCCTCCGCCGCCTACTGCCACCTTCACGCCCACCTCCACACCGACGCCGCGGCTGGAGCCGCCGGTCATCTTCAGTTTTTGGGCAGATCGCTATGTGATCAACCGCGGCGAAGAAGTGACACTGTACTGGGATTTAGCAAATGCCGAGGCCGCTTACTTGCGCTACGACGGCAAGGAAAAAGGGGTGGTGGCACCCGGCAGCATTACCCTGTCACCCGAGAAGACGACCGTTTATACGCTGCGTGCCTATAATGCCGCCGGTGAGACAACCCGCCAGCTGATCATCACCGTTGTCACCCCGGGTCCCTCTGCAACCGTCCTGGATTTGCTCGCCGCTGCTCCTTCCGCAGTATGGATGAGCAACCTGGGCGGCACGACACTGATATGGGGCGTTCTGGACGAGGTAGCTGGCTATGCCATCTGGCGAGACAATCCGGAGCTGGAAGACGGCAGCCGGCCTGCACGTGTGCTTGAGACGCGGCCGAGAGCAGCGCCCAACGGCGACGTTGTGGGTCAATTCTGGTTGCCTCAACCTATTCGTCCGGGGGACCGCTTCCGAGCGCAAGTGGGATTCCTAGCCGGTGGCCTCGGCAACGTGCGTTTCGTGGTCGCTGCAGGCAACGCTTTGCCCAGTGCCGCCATATTGGCCACTGTGGCGGACAGCGCCGGCGACGGTACACTGCGCACGATCGACGTCGACCTGAGCGGAGTAGCAGACAGCAACTTCCTCTGGATCGGGGTGCTGGCAGATGAACCCGGCGGGGGGAAAGGGGCGGTGTGGATCAATCCGCGCATCGAAAGGTGATGCCTGCGGCAGAACGGTTTGCGGCAGGGCGCTGGCCAAGATGGTGTCGCCGCACGGGTGATTTATTTCGAAGACAGCGGCTTTATCAGATCGGGGTGAGCACAATACGCTCCAGCATCGCTGCGATTTCTTGCTCTGATAGCGCGCACGGCACAAATGAGGTGACGTTGGCCACGGCTGCTGCCATCCCGTAGCGGAAACACTCTTCCGGCGGCCAACCACGTAGCAGTGCGCTGATCAAAGCGGCTGTCATCGCGTCTCCCGAGCCCATCGGATTGACCACCTGAACTTGAGGGGGCCGTGCCATCCAGCACTTTTCCTGTGTGGCGAACAGAGCCCCCTCCTCGCCCAAAGTGATGACCGCCCAGCGCGCACCTGCTTGCAACAATGTATCCAAAGCTTCCAGCTGCTCCGTCCGTGTGTCCAGTGGGCGGCCCAGATATTCGACCACTTCTTTGCGATTCGCTTTGACGATGGTCGGTCGGGCAGGCAAGCCCAGGCGCAATGCCTCACTGTAAGTGTCCAGCAGAGTAGGAAGGCCGCGCGCTGCTGCAGCGTGGAGGAATTCCGGCACCAGTGCGGCTCCTTCTCTCCCCGGAGCGCTGCCGCAAATGCACATCGCGGTGGCTTCCTCGAGGGCCTGTGCAAACGTGGCACGTGCCACAGCGAGATCCTCAGGCGTGAGCACCGGCGGCGGTGTGAAATAGCCGCGCTGTTCGTAATGCTGATCGACAATTGTGATGGACACGCGCGTTTCTCCGCTGATCCAGGCGATGACGGCCTCCAGGCCATCCGCCTCCATCAATGCGGCATGGTGACGGCCCGACCACCCCCCCAACAGTGTGAAAGCGCGAGCCGGCTGCCCCATGCCCTTGAGCGCGCGAGCGACATTGGTGCCCTTGCCGCCAGCCACATGGGTGACGCGCTTGACCTCAGTACGATACACCGGCCTTATCTCATCCACGAAGAAAGAGGTGTCAACCAATGGATTCAGTGTCACGCATAGGATCATAGTAGGTTTCCCTCGGTGTGTTTTTTCAGCTCTTTCCGCTTTGCTTCTGCAAAGGCTTCACGCTACAATCTGCCCGATTTTACCGCAAGGGGCTTTCGGTCGCGATTATGTGGATCATTGTGCTTTTCTTCGCCATCGGCATCCTGTTGGGTCGCCTGCTGCGTGCTCATTCATCGCTGATCCGCCTGGCAGACCAGCTGGCAATGGTGAGCATCCTTTTCCTCTTATTCGTGTTGGGTCTCTCGGTGGGCCTCAACCAAGAGGCATTGGCGCACTTCGGGACGTTGGGACTGCAAGCTGCCATTTTGACATCAGGCGCTGTCATCGGCAGTGTGGCAGCTGTCCAGCTGCTCAGCCTGTCAACGAGAAGGAAACGATGAAGAGCAGCCTTATCATTCTGGTATGCTTTGTAGCGGGTGTCCTGACAGGTCGGCTGGTGCCTCTGCCTTCCTCGTTGGAGCTGGAGCGATACACCCTCTACCTCCTGTGTACTCTCCTGTTGTTCGTCGGCATCAGCGTGGGAGGCGACCATCATTTCTGGCAGGCCGTACGGCAACGGGATAACCTCCGTCTGGTGCTGCTGCCTCTCCTGGTGGTAATCGGGACGCTGGTCGGCATTGCCGCCGTCTCCCTGGTGTTGCCCACACTCCCATTGCGAGATGCGTTAGCAGTGGGTGCCGGATTCGGCTACTACAGCCTTTCTAGCGTGCTGCTCACCCAGATGCGCGGTGAGACGTTAGGAGTGGTTGCCCTGCTTGCCAATCTCATGCGTGAGATCGCCACGCTGGTACTCGCGCCGCTGCTCGTGCGCTTTTTCGGTAAATTGGCACCGATTGCGTGTGGAGGTGCCACTGCCATGGACTCCACTTTACCGATCATCGTGCGCTTCTCCGGAAAGGAATACTCCATCGCTGCTCTGTTCAGCGGCATCGTGCTCACTGCGGCGGTACCATTCTTGATCTTCATCATCCTCTCCGTCTGAGGAGGGCAGACTCCGCCCATAGGTGGGCGAGATCCAATTCCATACTTCTCATATAAATGCCCGACACCTTGTCGATATCCTGATCTTTCAACTCTCCACGGTAAACTCGCCCGAGGCGCGCAAATTGCCTTCCACATAAATTTCGACGCGATAACGCCCAGGTAACAGCCCGAAGGGCGTGTGTTGTACCGGTGTTCTCACCGCCAGATAGTCGCAGTGGCCGCTCGCGCCACTATGCCAGGTCAGGATCTGATGGTAGAACGGCCGTTCCACCCCATTGTAGTAAACCTTGAGCACCACTTGTTCACCCTCGGCCATATCCTGATAGTCAAACAGCACGTTCACCTGCTCGGTATTCGCGGGAAAGTGATCGCTGATCCAATATTGGGTCACTTTGCCGGCACGTTCAACCATGGGTGCTCCAAAGGCGAGATGGGTGATTTGAGCACGTGTGGCGCCGGGATAGGGCTTGCCGCGGTACTGCAACGAGACGAACGATTCCTTGAGCAATAGGGTGCTCTCCGGCAAGCCGGGATGCGGTCGCACGACCTGCAAGCGTTCCGAATTGCGGATCATCTGACGGAAATAGTATGCGTCGGAACTGAGCGGGTGTGCTGCGGCGTGCTCAATCGCCCTGCGGATTTCTGCCAATCCTTCCTGGGGTTTGCCCATTCCCATCAGAATCTCGCCCAACACCAGACGTGCCCCAAATTGCTTCATCGGGGACAGTTCGATGACCCGCTCGATCGCTTCGAGCGCCGGTTCAGGTTCGCCCAGAAGATAGAGTGCCCAGCCGAGATTCCAATAGGTATGATAGCTATCGGGCTGTAGTTCCAGCGCACGTCGATAATCGGCCACCGCTTGGCGGAACGAGGCATCCCGTACTGTCGCATCGCCCTCGCCGAACAACAATGCCTCTCCCTTGACGGTATAGGCGTCGCCGCGCGTGACATAGGCTGCGGTATAGTCGGGTCGCAGCGCAATCGCGCGACTCAGATCGGCGATGGCTTCATCCGCTTTCTCAGGTGCCACACCGTGTTGGGATTGGAGCTCTTCCTGAAGGGCATATATCGCTTTGATGTGCCCAGCTACATAAGCCTCTAGAGCTTGCGGCGCGATTTGGGGGATGGGCTGTATCGCCGTCAACACCGCCCACACGAGGATAAAGCTCAGGTTGGCACTGCCCAGCGCCAGAAACCCCCACTTCAGATAACGTTCCACGGTCAAAGCGAGCCCATAAAGGAAGAGAGTTACAGCCACCAAGGTGATGATCGTCTGATAGGCATTGCTCTTCTGCCCCCAGGCACGCCCCAGTTCCATCTGGACGGACTGACGCTCGCTGGCCAGCATCTGAGGTGTCACCACCTGCTCGTACCAGTAACGGTTCAAGTCCGGCCATAACCCCGTCACCGCATCGAAGTAGAGTGGAGTGAACAGATCGCTTTGGTCGGTGAGCAGTTGGGAGGCACTCGCGAGGCGTCGCTCCTCTTGAAGATACCACGCGGACCGATCTGGATCCTCCTCTGTGCTTGCAAGCAACCTGGCGCTCAATGCCAGACGCTGCTGCGACCACCATAGACGGACCACTTGCAAGTCATATCCGACTTCAAACAAATCGCCCACATTGCTCTGGAGCGTACGCAGCGCTTGCGCCTGGGCCTCCCGATTGGCCTGGCTGGCACGTATGTTGGCATCTGTCTGTAATGCCGCTACGATGGTCGCAAAGACGGCCACCCCAGCGGTGAGCATGATGATGAGGTGATTGAGGTTCCAGGTAAAGCGGGCATCACGGCTTTTCACATCGGGATGACACGTCGGTGCTTCATCCTCGTCGATTGGGTCGTGCGCTTCTGCCATGGCCTAGACCCCTCGTGTCACGTATTGAATGACCCATATGGAGTAACCTACCAACACTCTCGACCCCTAGCCGGCGCGTTCGGCCAGCTCGATCAGCGCCGCTGCTAGAGTGCCCAGGCTAAATGTCACCACTCCCATCGCCGCCAAAAGGTGTTTGCGCCGGCTCTCCGACAGAGTGGCTCCGGTATAGAAAAAGATGGACAAGCTCAGCAGCACAGCGGTAATGGTCAGTCGTTGTGCAATAAGTGACGCGCGGTCCGATTCGCGGAAATGGGCTTCGTAGTCCAGGTCTTCCAGGGTGGTCGCTTCCGCCAGATTCGTCTCTGTGAAGCGCGTGCGTTCGAAGCTTTGCTCTGCCGCACTCTCGGCACGATGCAGATAATCTTGATCGACCAGGTCCAACGCGGCCAGCGCCATATTTGCATGGAAAAGGCGCTCACTCTCCAGAGAAGAGGGGTACGTTGTCTCTTTGGAATCGGCAAGTGCTCTATCCAGCAGCTCCATTGTGCCCAAATGCAAACGATAGGAGACAAACGCGCCAAGATTCTGATACAAGCTCGCAGCTATCCCACTCCGGTAGTGACTGAGGCGGATCAACACGTTGGTACCACTGCCGCGTGCGCTCGCCGCATCGTCCGTTGCGACGCTGGCCCGCCAGGCTACCAGCGCGCCCACCAGTGTCGATAAAGCGATCAGAATGGCGATCAAGTTGCGGAAGCCCTGTCCACTTTCCATCTCTTCATAAGTGAACAGGGTGTTGCCCAATCGGATACGATCGCCTACCCGTAAGCGATGGCTCGTGGTCAGGAGGTTATCGTTGACATAGGTGCCGTTTGCCGAGCCAAGATCGCGGATGACCCAGGCATTTGCGCCCTGGGCTTCTGAAATACAAGTGATTTCGGCATGTCGACGTGAGACCAGCGGATCATCAATTGGGATGGTGCGTGCCTGTTCGCGCCCTAGATGGATTACCTCGGCGTCCAGTGGGTACTCTGCCCGCTCACCGGTATGTTTTACCAGTTTCATCCTCGGTTGCATGGACTCCCTCCCTATCCGGCGCGTCGTCGTGCACCATTCGTGATCGGGGTGGGGTTGTCAGCGGAATCCCCTCAGCGGGATAATCCCGGCACATATGTGTCGTAGGCAGCCAGAATTTCCTCCGGCGTGGCAGTGCCGGTAGTGCGCAGTTTGCGGATGGTCACTGCAGCGGCCAGAGAGGCCAACCAACCCGCTTCCCAGGGGTTCGCTCCAGCCGCCAGGGCTGTAGTCAATGCGGCTAAGAAAGTGTCGCCAGCGCCCACCGTATCAATGGGTGGAGCAACTGGCATTGCCGGGATGTGGGCGTATCCTTCCGCCGCACACAATAATGCGCCTCGCTCACCACAGGTGATGTAAACAGGCCGGCCAGTGTTCGCTCGAACACGCAACCCCGCCTCGACAAGTTGCTGTTCTGTCACCTCATCTGGTCGCCGCCCTGGGAACCACATCTGGGTCGCTTCCACCATATTGGGCTTGATAACCATTCTCTGGAATTGGGCAATGTTGGCACGTGAGTCCGCAGTGAAGATCACCCGTGGGTGCATTTCGGCCATCTGATTGAGTGCTCTCACCACACGTTCCGGCACAACGCCTACAGGTTGGTAATCTGCTATGATGATCGCATCCAATGTCGACAGGCGGCTGGTGATCTGTTCAAGCATTGCATCCAGAGTGGCATCTGGCAGGGGGTGCGTGTTGACGAAGTCCACACGAGCATCTTCTTGCTGATTGTCATAGCCCATCAGAATCATTTTGCCGTAAAAAGGGGTCATCCAGTTCGTTGCATGGCTCAGCGTTGCCTCCAGCCGCATGCCGGCATCACTCAGCACTTGACGCAGCAACAGACCACGCCAATCTTCACCCAACACCGTGAAAGCCCACGCCTCGCGTGGCTGCAATGCGGCCACATTCACGGCCACGTTGGCACAGCCGCCTGCCGAGTACGTTTCTCGCACGACGGGGCGGTTGTACAGGGGAGCCTCACGTGAAAGCTGAGCGCGCGTCATATCTACATACCAGTAGCCATCCAGGGTGAAATCGCCCACGATGCCGATGCGCACATCGCGGATCGCTCTCAGGAGCTCTTGTAAGCGAGTGCGGCTTAGC
This sequence comes from Anaerolineae bacterium, assembly GCA_049969215.1. Taxonomy (GTDB): domain Bacteria; phylum Chloroflexota; class Anaerolineae; order 4572-78; family NAK82; genus NAK82. Next base: position 7,552 of record JBMFPH010000087.1, read on the forward strand.
ATAGGGGTTCTTCCTTTGCGCGCTTGGTCTTGGTGATGCACTGTGTTCTGGCCTCCTACTCACCGCAGATTACGTGCTAAAATGTCAAACTGGAGCTTTTAATACATAGCATACCATCAAATAAAATGGTTTGCCAAAGGGCTTGTGCAGTGCGCATACGGGGAGTTGACCTACGGCGGGGGTCCGTCGATAAGCTTCCCACGCTTGTGCAGTGCGCATACAGGGAGTTGGAGCAAGGAATAAGTCGTGATACCATGGCATTCGTCGATCGGTGCAGGACGAGCTTATGCAGCACCAGAGGTTGCAACAATGGCTCAGCATGAGCGAGAAATTCGCGTGTGTATAAATGGTGCCTGGTACTCCTTTCAAGTAAGGCCACAGACAATGCTATTGGAATTGTTGCGTGATCACTTACATCTCACCGGCACCAAGAACGGTTGTAATCAGGGGCATTGTGGCGCCTGCACCGTCCTCGTGGATGGCTGTGCCGAACGCGCCTGTATCTACCCGGCGGAGCGCGCGCATGGACGCTATGTCGAAACCATCGAGGGACTAGCCCAAGGTGGTCAGTTACACCCTCTGCAGCGCGCCTTCGCCGAACACGGGGCGGTGCAGTGTGGCTTCTGCACACCTGGACTGATCATGGCTGCCAAGGCATTGCTCGACCGTTGCCTTGACCCTGATGAGGCGCAGATCAAGAAAGCGTTGCGCCATAACCTGTGCCGTTGCACCGGTTATGTCAAGATTATCGCGGCTGTGCAGGCAGCAGCACGCGCATTGCGCGGCGATGCTCTACCCCCAATGTCTGTCGGGCAATCTGACAGTTTCATAGGTGGTCGCAGCGTGCGCCCGGACGCCTGGGACAAAGTGACCGGACGTACACGCTTCACCGCCGACCTCCGTGTCGATGGCATGTTGCATGCGGCTGCGCTGCGCAGTGCCTTCCCGCATGCGCGTCTGCTGCGTGTGGATGTCCAGCGCGCGCGGCGGATGCCCGGGGTCGCGGCCGTGCTCACTGCGGCAGATGTGCCCGGTGAGAAGTGCCATGGGCTGGTGCAGAAAGATTGGCCCGTGTTAGCATGGGATAAGGTACGTTATGTGGGCGATGCCATCGCAATCGTAGCGGCGGAGACGCTTGAGCAAGCTCGTGCTGCCCTGGAAGCGATTGAGGTCGAGTATGAACCTCTGCCGGTCGTGACCTCCGCTGAGCAAGCGCTGCAACCCGATGCCCCGCGCATCCATGCAGACGGCAACCTACTGGCGCATATCCAGGTGAACAAGGGTGATGTCGATGCTGCTTTCGCCCAGTGCGATCTGATCATCGAGCACACCTATCACACGCCGATGAGTGAGCACGCCTTTCTGGAGACTGAGGCATCGCTGACAGTGCCGCATCCTGAGGACGGCAGCCTGACTGTATACGTGGGTTCACAAATCCCGTTCGCTGACCGGGCGCAAATTGCGGCGAGCTTGGCGATCCCGGAAGAGAAAGTTCGCGTCGTGCACATGCCCACCGGTGGAGCGTTTGGTGGCAAAGAGGATATCTGCACCCAGATTCATGCCGCGTTGTTGGCATGGACAACCCAACGGCCAGTGATGATGGTGCTCAGCCGTTCTGAGTCGATACAGGTGCATCCCAAACGGCACGCCACCGTCATCACGATGAAATCGGGCGTGACGCGTGAGGGTCGCATCCTGGCACACCAGATCCGCATTCTCGGAGATACGGGTGCCTATGCCTCGTTGGGCGTACCGGTGATGACCCGCGCGGCTACCCATGCCGCCGGCCCTTATGATATCCCTAATGTGCGCGTCGATTGTTATGCAGTGTATACAAACAACCCGCCGGCTGGTGCATTCCGCGGTTTCGGGGTCACCCAGGTGCATTTTGCCGCCGAATCCCAGATGGACATCATCGCCGAGGCAGTGGGGATCTCCCCCATCGAGCTGCGCCGACACCACGCGTTGCGCGTGGGCGCCAGCACGATCACAGGACAACGCCTGCGCGAGAGCGTGGGATTGCTGGAATGCTTGGACAAGGTTGAAGAGAGGCTACACGTGCTGGAAACAACAGAGAAACAGGAAGTAGCGGAGAGGCACACAGGTCGTTACAGGCGCGCCTGGGGGATCGCACTGGCATACAAGAACGTGGGCCTTGGCAACGGGTTGGAGGATGCAGCGGGTGCCGCAATCGAAGCGCGTCCAGATGGTACTTTGATAGTACGAGTGGGAGCTGCCGAAATTGGCCAAGGCATGGTAGCGGTGTTGAGCCAGATTGTGGCCGAGGAATTTGGTGTCACACCGGAACGCGTCACAGTGATATCGGGTGACACGGCCCAGTGTCTGGATGGTGGCGCCACAACTGCGTCACGCCAAACCTTCATCACCGGCAATGCCGTGCGTCATGCTGCACAGCGCCTCAAGCAGCTACTGGCGCTGACGGCGGCGGAGTATCTAGGTGTCGCGCCTCAGAAGGTGATCTTCCGAGGTGGTATCGTGTGCGGTGAACACAGTGAGCGCGCTATGTCATTGGAGGAGATAGTACAATTGGCGCACCGTGAGGGGCGCGCCACATGTGCCGATTATGTTTATGTAGCACCTCCGACCGCGCCGTTGGGCCAGGCAGGTGATAGTCACTTCGCTTTCGGTTACGCTGCCCAGGCCGTGGAAGTGGAAGTGGATACCATGACCGGACGGGTTCAGGTGCGGCATGTCATTGCGGCGCATGATGTCGGGCGCGCTCTCAACCTCACCGCGTTGGAGGGGCAAATCGAAGGTGGCATTATGATGGGCATCGGATACGCGCTGACGGAGCGTTTCGTGGTGGAAGATGGCTACGTGCGCAGTGACACGCTGGCGCGTTATCGCATACCCGATATTTCTTGGACGCCTACGATCCATAACATGATTGTGGAACATCCGGTTAGTACTGGGCCATATGGGGCGAAAGGGGCTGGCGAGCTTCCGTGCATTCCAACTGCGCCCGCCATTGCCAACGCTGTCTACCGCGCAGTGGGTGTGCGTGCTTTCCGCCTGCCCATTGATGCGCGCGCTCTGCGTGAGGCGCTTGTCTCAGGTCGTCGCGCAATATGAAAATTGACGTGAAGTATGTCTAGCGGTCCGTGTTAGTCAAATGAAAACCTCTATGCGCGAGTCTACTTCTACCCATCGCCGTCGCCTGCTCGGCGTCTTCGCGCATCCGGACGACGAGTCCTTTGGAGCAGGGGGGACATTGGCGAAATACGCCCGCAGCGGGATCGAAGTGCACGTGTGCACGGTCACCGACGGCGCAGGCGGCACCTATGACCCTGACTTGCTCAAGACAAGCGGTGTGACCACCTTGGCAGAGCTGCGGCGTCGCGAGCTAGAGTGCGCTTGTCGTGTGCTCGGGGCGCAATTGTGGATGTTGCATTATCATGACAGCGGCATGCCGGGCAGCCCGGATAATTTTCATCCTGCCAGCCTGTTTCAGTCCCCAATGGATGAGGTAGTGGCCGAACTGGTGCGCGTGATCCGCCAGGTGCACCCACACGTCGTCATCACCCATGAGTTCTCCGGCGGTTATAACCATCCAGATCACGTGAAAACCAGCCAGGCAGTGTACCGCGCCTTCCAGTTGGCAGGTGATAGAACCTACTGCCCATCTTCACAATCTCCCGATGTTTGGCAGCCCGTGCGTCTCTACCATCTGGTGGTGCCGCGGTCGACCATCCGCTGGTTTGTCGTGTTGCTGTGGTTGCGTGGCAAAGACCCGCGTCGTTTTGGTGTCAATAACGACATCGACCTGACGCGTCTGGGTGTGCCGGATCGGCAGATCCATGTACGTCTGCATCTGGACAAATACTTGGCAATCAAGCAACAAGCCAATGCATGTCACCGCAGCCAAGGGGGTGGTGGTATGCATTGGCCCTCGTTTCTGGGCCGGCGCGCGATGGTGTATGAGCACTTCATCCAGGTGCTACCACCCGGCGCGCGACGGCATCGCGATCTCTTCGAAGGATTGGAGGAGGTACTATGAAACGCGAAGTCTTGTTTGAACACCGTGTGGGTGAGGATCGGGTTATCCGCATTGTGCAGGGTGACCTGACCGAGGAACGAGTAGACGCGATTGTCAACGCCGCTAATGAACATTTGCAGCACGGTGGTGGTGTGGCCGGTGCTATTGTGCGCAAGGGCGGCCACGTCATTCAGGAGGAGAGCGATCGCTGGGTGCGTGAACATGGTCCTGTGCACACCGGAACCGCGGCCATCACGGGAGCCGGAGAGTTGCCCTGCCGTTACGTCATCCACACCGTCGGCCCAGTCTGGCGTGGTGGTGGTCAGGGCGAAGATGCCCTCCTGGCCAGCGCCGTGCGCAGTGCACTTGACATGGCGGTGCGCCATCAGCTGCGCAGTGTCTCGCTGCCTGCGATTTCTTCCGGGATTTTCGGCTTTCCCAAAGCGCGTTGTGCCGAGATCATCTTGCAGGAGGTGTATGACCACCTCTCCAGTCGCCCGGATAGCACACTGCGCGAGGTCAACCTGTGCAACATTGACAAGGAAACCAGCCAGATCTTCTTGGAAGAGGCACAAAGACGATGGAAAGGTGAGAGAAAACAGAGCGCGGACGAGAAGTGATAAAGCCGCGATTTCACGAGAGCTAATCTGGATGGGATAGATCGGCCTGCACAGATGCGTTCGCGCAGCAGGCATTGCCAGGCGGTAGCAACACAACGCCAAGAGGGTTGATGGCCAAAGTGATGCGCTCCCCTGGCTGTGCTTGGAGTGTTTCTATTGCTCTCAGATGAAACGTGAGTGGTGGTCCCTGCTCCGGCTGTAGCTGAATGCGGTAGTGCTCACCCCGAAACAATCGGGAGATCAACCGACCGCTCACCAGGGTGTGTCCTTGCAGAGTGGAATGGGCATCTGCCGCCGGAGCAGTTAGGAGAGCTGCCTCCGGAAGGATAAGCACAGTCACCGCATCACCAGGGTGAAAGCTCTCGATTGCGGCCTGTAATATACCCCAATCACTTGCCACCGCACTGGCTGACAGCACCCGACCAGAGGAGAAGTTCGTCATGCCCAAGAAACGGGCCACGAATTCGCTAGCCGGTCGGCGATAAATCTCCTCAGGTGTACCGATTTGCTCGATCTGACCGAGGTTCATAATGATGGCACGGTCGGCAACGGAGAATGCCTCGACCTGGTCGTGTGTGACATAGAGCGTAGTCATGTGTACGCCGGTCAGGATGTCACGCAATTCCACCATCAGACGTTCCCGGGTGATGCGGTCGAGCGAACCCAGCGGTTCGTCAAGCATCAGCAAACGCGGACGAGGTGCCAGGCTGCGTGCCAATGCCACACGTTGTGCCTCACCGCCGGAGATCTCGTGAACGTTGCGCCGCTCAAAACCGCCTAGTCCTACCAGTTCGAGCACCTCACGTACTTGCTGAGCGATGCGTTCGTCTGAATTGCGTGTGGCAGAGCG
>JBMFPH010000088.1:0-12950 GCA_049969215.1 Anaerolineae bacterium
GGCAGCGGAAGCCCAGGTGGCCCAGGCAGAAGCTGCCCTAGACAGGCTGGTGCGCGGGCCTTCAGAAGCGGAGCAAAAAGCTGCTGAAGCTCAGCTGGCGCAAGCCGAAGCAGCGCTAAGCCGTTTGCTAAGGGAACCATCCCCCATCGAGATTGCCATTGCTCAAGCAGCTGTGGATGCCGCGCAGATCGCCGTGGAACAGGCGCGGGTTAATCTGGCAAGCGCCTTACTGGTGGCACCGATAGATGGCATTGTGACCGAAAGTAACCTCAAAGTGGGTGAAAACTCTACGCCCGGCCGAGCACAGGGAGTTGTGGTCAGCGATCTCTCCGCTTACCAGCTCACCGTGGAAGTGGACGAAGTGGATATTGGGCGCATCCGGGTTGGTCAGAAAGTTTCCATCTCGGTAGATGCCTTCCCGGATACTAGATTTGAGGGGCACATCACCGAAATTGCATCGCGCTCGACTTCTGCCAGCGCTGGCGGCGTGGTCTCATATCAGGTGACCATCGCCATAGACAACCCCGACACAACGTTGCTGTTGGGGCTGAGCGCTGATGCCACCATTGAAATCGAGCGGCTGGAAGATGTGCTCCTTGTCCCCAACCGCGCTGTCAGTGTTGATCGCAGCCGCGGAGAACCCAGGTACTTTGTAGAGAAGGTGGGGGCAGATGGACTCTCGACTCTGGTGGAGATCCAATTGGGATTGCGCAGTGAGACCCTTAGTCACGTGGTACAGGGTCTGGTGGAAGGCGACCGCGTGGTCGTCCGCAAGATCTCGCGCCGCGAGCAGCTGCAACGTCTTTTCCGCTCAGGCGATTGAGAGGAGATGAAAGCAGTTGGCGCAAGCGTTGATTGACGCGCGTGACCTGGTTAAGATCTATCAGATGGGATCTGTGCAGGTGTGCGCTCTGTGCGGTGTCTCGTTACAAGTGCAACGTGGGGAAATGATAGCGATCATGGGAGCATCTGGCTCCGGCAAGTCAACCCTGTTGAACATCTTGGGTTGTCTGGACACGCCCACCGGTGGACAATACTATTTGGACGGCATCTCAGTTGCAGAGATGGATGATGACCAGTTGGCATACGTCAGAGGGCGAAAGATTGGTTTTGTCTTCCAGAGTTTCAATCTGTTACCACGTGCCACCGCACTGGCTAATGTGGAACTGCCCCTCATCTACAGTGGAGTGGCGCTGCGCAAACGTCGAGAGCTCGCTCTAGCTGCTTTGGAAACAGTTGGACTGGCCGACCGTATGCACCATCGCCCTAATGAGCTCTCTGGCGGTCAACAACAACGTGTGGCCATCGCACGTGCCATTGTCAACCAGCCTGCTATCATCTTGGCCGATGAACCTACCGGTAATCTGGACTCGCGCTCAGGAGAGGAGATTATGAACATTTTTGAGCGACTGAACACGGAGCGCGGTATCACCGTCGTCCTGGTCACCCATGAACACAACATTGCGCGCCATGCCCGGCGTATCGTGCGCATCGCCGATGGACGCATTGTAGACGACCAATCTGTTTCATCTCCTGCATATGCGATCGCAGCGACTTAAGCACCTATGTCTCTGTTGGAAAGCATCCGCATCGCGCTGAATGCCTTGGCGGTTAACAAATTACGTGCTGCCCTCACGATGTTGGGCATCATCATTGGCGTAGGAGCCGTGATCGCTTTGCTTTCGGTGGGGTATGGCTTCGAAGCATACATTGCCCAACAGTTCAGCGGGCTGGGCTCCAACCTTTTGTTCGTCTTCCCCGGTCAGTTAGAGCCAGGTACCTCCCCGATACGGCGTACAGGACAACGGGTACAACCGCTCACCCTTGGAGATGCCGAGGCCATCGCGGATCCGTTCCAGGTGTCCGGCGTGGTCGCTGTTGCGGCGGAGTACTCGCGCAATGGAACGATCGTGCGTGGCAATCGAGAACTTTCCACTTATATTGTCGGCGCGCCACCTCAATACCAGTCGGTGCGCAATTTCAACCTGACGCTAGGCGAATTTATCAACCACGAACACGTCAACGCACGTTCGCGCGTCGTTGTCTTAGGGGCACAGCCGGCCGAACGCCTGTTCGACGAGGGCGAATATCCCATCGGCCAGACGGTCAAGCTAAATGATATTCCCTTCCGCGTCATTGGGGTGTTAGAGGAGAAGGGCGGTGGTCCATTCGGCAATCAGGATAACATTGTGATCATCCCCATCAGCACAGCCCAGACGCGGTTGTTTCGCGCGCCTGTCGTGCGCGGTGACCTGGCCGTTTCGCTTATTTTCGTCCAGACGGTCAGCCAGGATGTTATGGATGCGGTAGCGGATCAGGTGACAGAGATTCTGCGCGAGCGCCACCGCATCAGCTTTCGAGACGATGATGACTTCTCGATCATCAGCCAGTCAGATTTGATCAAGGTGTTCGGTGACTTTACCGCCGTGTTTACCATCGTTCTCGGTGCAATCGCTGGCATCTCGCTTGTGGTAGGTGGCATCGGAATTATGAACATTATGCTTGTCTCGGTTACTGAACGCACACGCGAGATTGGTATCCGTAAGGCGGTTGGCGCTCGGCGACGCGACATCTTGTTACAATTTCTGGTTGAGGCAGTAGTGCTTGCACTGATCGGTGGAGCACTAGGGGTTGTCTTCGGGTATGCCTGCTCGTTGTTGGTAGCACAGCTGGCCGGTCTCAACACCGTCGTGCGCATGGAGGCAATTCTACTGGCAACCACCTTCTCGGCAGCGGTAGGTTTGTTTTTCGGCATCTATCCGGCCACTCGTGCCGCGCGACTGAACCCAATTGACGCATTGCGATATGAATAAACACGACGCCCAGCCATACTCTCAAGGTCGTGGCACATCGGCACAGTGACAAAACATCATCGACCATTCTTATGTCGAGTTGCGACACGCTGACAGAGCGATGGGTTATTCAAGGGTAACACATCATAGAAACCACATAAGCGATTGTGAGCGGAACATACGACATGTTATAATCAAGGTGTGTTGGGCATCGAACATTTTGAAGTATTGGTGGAAAAGCTTATCGAACGCGTCTTTGGATCGCTCTTCCCTGTGCCAATGCATTGGAGTGATCTGATCCGTGACGTTGCACGGGCAATGGAGGGCAAATGCCTAATTACAGGCGCGCAGCTCCTCTTTCCAGACCGCTATCGGGTGGTGTTGCACCCTGCCGATTGGGAATCTCTCGGGGATGGCCAAGAAGCGTTGTTAAGCGGCTTGTATCAATGTTTGTACCGGCTAGCTCAGGAGGCTGGAGGACATTTTGTTGCACCGCCCTCGATTCTATTGCAGCTCGAACCCCGAATGTCACCTGGCCGCGCCGAAGTGCACGCCTCCTGGAGTGATGGCGCAGGTTTCTCCAACCACATGACCCGCGCAACAAAGAAGTGGATTGACAATACGCGGCCAGCTGACCCGACGAGGTGATGGCACCGTGGAAGTGGAATGGGTACTCGTGGGCCTGCGGGTGCTGGCAGTAATCATTCTGTACACTTTTTTGCTGCTCATTGTCTATCTGATCTGGCACGACATGCAGGCTGTAGCCGGCGGCTGCCGCTTGGGGAATGCTGGAATCCGTAAGGATGAGCAATCGGTAGCTTGGTTACGAATGGTGAACGATACGAATACGACACCACAGCCTGAGACGGTCTTCGTGGTGTTTCCACCAGCTACGCTGGGCCGTGCTGACGATAATCAGATTGTGCTCCGCGATGAGTGGGTATCAGCATATCATGCACGCATCGACAATCGCGCAGGTCAGTGGTGGCTGACCGACTTGGGCAGCCGTAATGGCACGCGCTTGAACGATATGCTTATCAGAGAGACGACGCCTTTGACAAAAGGGGACATCATCGGCCTCGGCCGAGTGAAGCTGCGATTCGAGGCCGGTGATGGGATATCTTCTCCTAATTCCAACATAACACAAGCATAGGAGGTATTTCTTATGAAACCGGTCACACTTGCGGTCATCGGCGGTTCGGGTATCTATGAGATGGAGGAGCTGACTGACATTGAGGAAATCGAGCTGCAGACCCCTTTTGGAGAACCTTCTGACACCATTGTTGTCGGCACACTAAGCGGACGCCGGGTAGCCTTCTTGCCTCGTCACGGGCGTGGTCACCGCATCAGCCCAGGCGAGTTGAACAGCAGAGCCAATATATATGCCCTGAAAAAACTGGGGGCTACTCAGATTGTCTCGGTGAGCGCATGTGGTAGCTTGCGCGAGGACTTTGCCCCACGGGATGTTGTCATTCCCGACCAGCTGTTCGACCGCACGCGAGGACGCCCACTCAGCTTCTTCGGCAACGGGTTGGTGGTTCATATCAGCTTCGCCGAGCCGTTTTGCAGCCGCTTGTCCCATATGTTGTACCAGGCGGTGAGGGCGACCGGTGCCAGGGTGCACAATGGGGGAGCTTTTATCACCATTGAAGGACCGCGTTTCAGCACCAAGGCGGAGAGCCGTGTCTATCGTCAGTGGGGGATGGACATCATCGGGATGACAGCCATACCCGAGGCGCAACTGGCACGCGAAGCCGAGATGTGCTACGCCACAATGGCCCATGTCACCGATTACGATGTATGGCACGAGGCAGAGGAACCGGTGACCGTTGAGGCGATCATCCAGAACCTGATGGCGAACACGGCCATCGCCAAACAGGCGATCAAGAACTTGGTGAAAATGCTTCCGTCCGAGTTCGATTGCCCCTGTCAGCACGCTTTACGCGATGCCATCATCACCCGGCCGGAATGTATCCCCGAACACCTTAAGAGGAATCTGGACCTTCTAATCGGCAAGTATCTCAAAGCACATTCGTAGCAAGTGGGCGACGTATCAGATGCCTGTCAGATATCTCTCTATGGAAGATAGCGAAGGATGGTAACCTAAGTGATAGGCGTTCAGCCCATTTCATGTCCACCAAAGTTGTGGTGCCCCCAAAGGCGGATGTGGCTCTCTGCGCTGATCAGCGGACTTCCTCTAGCATTCGCTTTTGTGGCGTTTGTCCAATTGTCCCTTGTGGAGGATGCTCGATTGACACCGGCGCGTTTCATTGCGCCTGCCACGTTAACGGTGTGTGCGCTTGCCACCAAATGGCTGCTGCAACGACACCTGCCCTATCATGACCAAGTGCTGTTGCCCCTCATCACCTTGCTGATCGGCTGGGGATTAGCAGAGGTGGACCGTTTGGCGCCACCGGTGTTTTTGCAGCGTCAGACCCTCTGGATGGTGTTTGGCAGTTGCGCCTTGCTGACGGCTGCGCTTGTTCCCCAGGGATTGCGCTGGTTGGAGCGCTTTCGTTACACTTGGCTGTTGCTGGGCCTGTTTCTCTTGGCGATGACCTTTTTCCTGGGTGTCAACCCCAGCGGGGCCGGAGCACGTTTGTGGCTGGGTGCTGCCGGGTTCTACTTTCAACCCTCCGAGCTGCTCAAACTGCTGATGATCGTGTTCCTGGCCAGCTACCTGGCCCAGAGACAAGCCGCACTGGCTGAGAGCAACGTACAAGTGCACCACTGGCGCATTCCTCATCCAGCTTACCTGAGCCCCCTGCTACTTATGTGGGGATTCAGCATGTTATTGTTGCTCTGGCAGCGTGACTTGGGAGCTGCTTTGCTGTTCTTCGGGGTGTTCCTGGCCATGTTCTACGCCGCGACAGGACAGGGACGCTACGTGTTGGCCAGCTTAGTCCTGCTGATCGGAGCAGGTGCGGTGGGCTACCACATATTCGACGTGGTGGCGCTCCGGGTGGATGCTTGGCTGGACCCATGGCAAGAAGCTTCCGGGCGTTCGTTTCAGATTGTGCAGGCACTGTTAGCTTTTGCCAATGGTGGTGTTTTCGGCCAAGGACTCGGCCAGGGATTGCCTAGTGCTATCCCAGTAGTACACACCGACTTCGTCTTTGCGGCAGTGGGCGAAGAATATGGATTAATCGGCACCTTAGGGTTGGTGGCAGCATTCATGCTGCTGGTCTCACGCGCGTTCCGAATTGCGTTATGCTGCCAGCGCATGTTCGAACGGTTGCTGGCCGTTGGCATCGGCTCGCTCTTCAGTCTGCAATCGTTGGTGATTATGGCAGGCACACTGAAACTGATCCCCCTGACTGGTGTGACGCTCCCTTTCGTCAGTTATGGGGGAAGCTCGCTGTTGGTTAGCATGGCTATGGTGGGATTGCTAATTCGCCTCTCCGGCCATGCCGCCGCAGTGCAGAATCTTCCAGTGATAAGGAGCTGTGATGACTAGCATCATCCGCCTCCTGCATGGGTTGCTGGTGGGATTTGTCGCCGTAGCCGGAGCGCTCGCCTACTGGCAAGTGATCCGTGCACCGCAGTTGGTAGCGCGTGCGGACAATCCACGCCTCGTCCAGGCTGAACGGCAGATACAAAGAGGGCGTCTTCTAGATCGTACTGGAACGGTGCTCGCTTATTCGACGTCAGAACGTGATTCAGGTCGCAAACTAGTATTCCATCGTCACTACCCAGAACGAGCTACGGTGCACTTGGTTGGCTACTATAGTTTACGTTATGGCACTGGCGGTTGCGAAGCTGTGTTTGACACCATTCTCCGCGGTACGCGCACCTACCTGGATGAGCTGCTTCATCGCCCCCAGTTGGGCGAGGATGTCATTTTGAGCGCCAACCTGGCAGCGATGCGTGCGGCGGATACGGCATTGGACAACCACATCGGCACATTCATAGCGCTGGACATCACTAGCGGGGAGCTGCTCGCTATGGTGAGCCACCCTTCCTATGACCCGAACCGGCTGGATGAGACGTGGGAAGATTTGACGGCCGAACCTTCCGCACCACTGCTGAACCGTGCCACCCAAGGAATCTATCCGGTGGGTGATCTGGCACGCTGGATCGGACTGGCCGGGCTGCTTAGTGCGGGTATCACCACACCTCCTCATCCATTGGAGGTTTCTCTCGCCACATTGCTGGCCCCGCTGAGTCGGATGGGCTATTTGGCGACGGCGCACCAGCTCGGTTTCACCCGAATCCCCCCCATCGCTTTGCCAGCCAGCCCAGGTCGGCTGCCCGACTTCAACGGACGCACAACAACAGAGCGTGACCTGGCTGTCACCCCGCTGCACATGGCACGTTTTGCCGCGGCAGTGGCCGGAGACGGACGAATGCCTGCACCTGAGCTCCAACGCTCCACCGCGCCGGCTGTGATGGAGCGTATCTTCTCCGAGCATGTTGCGCGCACACTGCGTGCCCTCACCCCGATGTACAACGGAATAGCGGGCTGGGTTGGTGTGGCGCTGCCAGTGGAAACCGGACGTGCCCCGCTCACCTGGTTTGTGGGGTATGCTCCTGCCAACCAACCTCGGGTGGCTTTTGCCACGGTACTTGAGGACGAAGAAGATCGTCTTGCAGCGGTGTCCGTTGCGCACCGTACCATAGCAGCACTCTTGCCATGAGCTCTCACCCAGTTGCAGTTGCCTCGATGACGTGGGCCCGTGTGACGCGTAATAGGTCGTCCATGGCCAACCGAACATTCATGCCACGTCTCCCGGCACTCACCACAATGTGTTGGAGTGCCAGTGCGGAGCAGTCAATAAAAACATCAAAAGGTCGGCCGAGCAATGCCAAGGCGGAGATGCCACCTACCTGGAGGCCGGTCAGAGCTTCTGCTTCCCGCTGAGTTGCCATGCGCAGCCTTTTCTCGCCCACAGCAGCGGCGACGCGCTTGAGGTCGAGTTCACGATCACCGGCGATCATCACCAGTAATGGCCGACCTTGTGGGCGTAATACCACGAGCGTCTTGTACACTTCGTGCGGTGGCAAACCCAATGCCTGAGCCACCTCGATAGCGGAGTGGATCTCGGGCGAGAAGGTGAAGAGCTGATAGGGAATGCCGTGCGCTTCCAGGATGCGCAGCGCATTTGTTTTGTCCTTGGATGAATGCATAATCCTTTTATAGGTGGGATCCTACAATTCGTCAAAAAGCGGAGAGATAGGAGTATACCATGCGAGTGAGCCAATTGCTCTTCCAGACCATGCGCCAAACTTCCACCGACATCGCCTTGTCGGGCTACCAGTTTCTGCTGCGGGGCAGCTTTGTGCGTTCCCTTTCAGCAGGCACGCACGCTTTCTTACCATTGGGGGTTCAAGTTCGTCAGCAATTGCAACGCGCTTTAGTTCACATCATGGAAGAATTAGGCGCCCAGGAGATCGGTCTACCGCTGTTGCAACCGCTCGAGGTGGTGGGACAACGCGTGGCCGTGACATTCCCCGACTGGGTTGCCCCATTGCAGTGCCCAGTGCCCGGTGTGGCGGAGGGATATCACACCTGGACGCTCCAACCCGGCCATGAGCAGCTGGTATTAGATCTTTTGAGAAATATTATCCAATCATATCGCCAGCTGCCTATTCTGCTATACTTGGTCTGGCAGGCGCCCGAGCCGGAAATGCGGGCAGCGCGGGGTTTGCTTGCTAGTCGCGAGTCGATGGTGTTGGATGCCTACAGTTTGCACCAAGATGAAGAGAACAGAGATAGCGCGCTCCGGCAGAGCCTGGATAGTTGGATTGGTCTCGCCAGACGCGCGGAGATACCAGCACATAGCGTTATGGTTGATACCAATGAGGCAGGACAAGCTACAGCACACCGGTTGATTTGGCCGCTGGAGAGCGGCGAACATTCATTTCTTGTCTGTGGTGGGTGTGGTTGGGCATGTGATCAGGCGATTGCACCAGTCCGGAAACCCGTTTTGCCTGCTGAGCTACCCCAACCATTGCAAGAGGTGGCTACGCCGGATTGCAAAACGATTGCCGCGCTTTGTACTTGGCTCCAGATCCCGCCATCCCGCACCGCGAAGTCGCTGTTTCTCGTGGCTGAGGAAGGCGATGCTGTCAAACGCTATGTCATCGCGGTGGTACGTGGTGATACCGAGCTCAGCATGGTCAAGCTGAAGCGACAGATCGGTGTGACGGGCCTGCGACCGGCCAGCGAAGAGGAGATCAGAGGACTCGGCGTGGAGCCGGGGTATGGTTCGCCACTCGGCATCATCGGAGCAGAGGTGGTGGTAGATCACTTGGCTGTGCATTCCCCCAATTTAGTTGCAGGCGCCAACCGGCCAGGCTACCACTTGCTGAATGTCAATTACGGTCGTGATTTTCAGGCAACGCACACCGCGGACATCGCTATGGCGCAGGAGGGCGACCTCTGCCCATCCTGTGCCACGCCGTTGAAGCTGGAACATGGGGTTGAGCTAGGGTTCGTTGGCGGTCTGAAGCGCGAAATCGCGCAGGCATACAACGTGACTTATCTCGATCAATCCGGCACTCCACAGGCGGTTTTGTTGTGTCGTTACCGCTTCTATGTAGATCGTTTCATCGCCGCAGTGGCCGAGACACACCACGACGAAATGGGCTTGATATGGCCTGCTTTTCTAGCTCCCTACGATGTCTATCTGATGAGCTTGGGCCGATATAACCCTCAGGTGAGCGAGGTAGCAGACACGTTGTACATGGCGCTCAACGAGGCAGGTGTACGTGTGTTGTACGACGATCGGGATGAAAGAGCGGGTGTGAAGTTCTACGATGCCGACCTGATAGGGCTGCCGCTGCGTGTTGCCGTGGGGGAACGCGGTGTCACGGAGGGAACGGTCGAGGTGAAGTGGCGAGGGAGCGGGGAAGTGATGAAGGTGGCCATCCCGGAAGTTGTCTCATGGATCAAGGGAACACTGTAGGCGCATGCGAAGATCGATAGATCCTCACATGAAAGCTGACATGGCACTCTCGCGGGTCTTAGGCGTGATTTTGATTGTGCTGGCCACGGCATGTTGGAGCACGTCGGGCACGCTCATTCACTTTATCCTGCGCTATGCCACTACGACACCGTGGGGGCTGGCCTTCTGGCGCGATCTAGCCACATTTCTTTGCCTCACAATGGGCTTGGTTATTGTGAGACCCACTCTGCTGCACGTGGAACGGCGCGACCTCCCATGGTTGGCCCTCATGGGCTCCGTGGGTGTTGGATTGATGCACATTGCGTGGAATACCTCTGTTGTTGTCAATGGGGTAGCTGTTTCCACCACCCTACAGGCGAATGCACCGATATTCGTGGCCGTGATGGCACGTTGGCTGTGGCGAGAGCCTCTCACCAAACGTAAGGGATTTGCCATCGCCTTTTCAATCGTGGGCACTTTGCTCATCGGAAGGTTGGATAGTTGGGGTGGTGTGCATATTACCCTTTGGGGTTTGTTTCTTGGACTGGCTGCTGCTTTGACTTATGGAGTATTGGCACTGTCGGCGAAGAAGCTAGTGGGCTGCTATCATCCGGCCACAGTGCTGATCTACACCTTCGGTTTTGCTGCTCTCTTGCTGCTCTTCACGCAGCCCGATGGAGCTCTCTTTGTTGCGCCGGCGTGGCCAACGCTTGGCTATTTCAGTGCACTGATATTCCTGCCCACCATTGGGGGCTTTCTGTTATACACGGCTGGAGTGCGCCGCCTCCCGATTAGCATTGCCTCTATCGTAGCGATGACCGAGGTGCCATTTGCTGCCTTCCTTTCGCTCTTTACATTGGGGGAACGCCTTGACGCCTGGCAAGTGGTAGGCGCCGCGACCATTGTGATGGGCGTGGTGATATTGACATGGCCACAAGGCATGCTCACACCTGCATCCCAAGATGCAGCGACTGGCATGGCATCTCGAGACACTATTCCAGCGGCTGCACAGACCATCTATTCCAAGGATGGATAAGAAGATCGCCATGCGGCGCGCCATAGATTGGCACGTATCTGCCTGCGGTTGCGGCCGGCATCGGCCAACCAACGCCGAATCCACGCGCGCCGTGAGGTGTCAGCATTGGGACATGGGAGATCACTGTAGGGGAGTTGCAGCGCTCGCGCCAGTCGGGTCAAACGACTTTCCTCCAGGTAAATGAGCGGACGGATAAGACTGATAGTGTGATCAAAGAAGTCCAACCGTGGGGACAGGGCCTGCAAGCGTCCGGAGAAGAGCAAGTTGAGCAAAGTGGTCTCGGCAGCATCGTCGGCGTGATGCGCGAATGCCAGCTTGTTGCAGCCCAGTGCATGAGCTTGCAGAAAAAGCGCCTTACGTCGGTTCCATGCGCAACGTTGGCAGTTGAGAGGCAAAGTGTCGTGTGCCTCCAGCTCCAGGGGCACGAAAGCATACTCCACGCCCAGCTGCACGAACCACGGTTCTAAAACGGGACGTAAATTGGGCAAGCCGGCCGGATCCATCTGGACGTGCAATGCCACCAACTGGTAGCGCTCTGCCACCGTAGCTTGTCGGGCCAGCAAAAGATGTAACAGTGCACAGCTGTCCTTGCCCCCCGACACCGCCACGGCCACACGGTCGCCATCGCGGATCATATCGAATTCGTATAGGGCACGATTGACATGCTTGAGCGCGAAAAACGTGAGCTTGTCGAGAGCTCGGCGGACATGGGGTTGTGTATGGGAGGTTACACTCCCTCGCGCCCCAGCTGCAGATACCGTGTCCATATTGGGAGGGCACATTCGCCCTTTCTCCATATCCTCTCCACAGCCCCGAATACTGGCTCTGGATCCCGTCCCCTACGAACACGCTTCGTCGGTTGCGGCACGTGGCGAGGCAACCAGATAGGCCAAAGCCTCCTCTTGCTCCCCGTTCATCACCACTTCTAAATAGCGTCCGCCAGACGCTTTAGGCACATCGATGACCTTTACGTAGGCAGCGTATGCTGCAGCGTCGGGCAACAGCTCCGCTAGAACATTAGGCGCTCCATCCAGGAAAGCCCGGTTGAAAACTGTCCCTGGCTCATCTGGATAGAGTGCTAACGGATAGATTTGCGATTCGACCAGATCTTGGAAGAAATGGGTACCATACGAAACCTCGGGTGCTTCGCCTCCTTTGGCCATGGCGATCTCGACCAGCATACGAGTATTATAAATATCGGCATAGCTGACCTTGACACCCAGGTCGATGTTGGAGCTTCCCCAGCGCCCCGGGCCCATCAGGATGAAACGCTCACCTTCCAGCCGTTTATTCAGCTGGCCGATGACGCGCGCCACCTGCAGCTTTTCGGCATAGCTCGGGATACGAGCGTAAACCTCTGGATCAACATAAACGATGTAGCGGATGTTGGATACAACCCCCTGTGGCACCATCTTGTGCGCCGAGAAGATCTTGTCCTCTTCCGGTACATCGCGTGGGATGCGTCCACCGCTCGTCCAAGCCTGATCAGTGAGCGGTCGACATTGCAACAAAATGATTGTGAACTGGGTTTTACCATGCTGGTTAGTGACATCCGCCGCGAACTCGATGTCAACCGGATATTGATAGTAACTTTCCAGCGTCTTCATGATCGCCTTCATAGCACCGGTAAATACTCTATTGCTCACCAGGCCATCAAAGGTGAGTACCAGGTTGTGCACGTCCAGATCCATCCCTAACGCGATGATGGGTTGTACGTAATCGCCCTGATCAAGTGCAGCCAGCAATCGCAAGGCAGGGTAATCAGCTGTAAGGACCTCTTCCACTGGGAAGGCGCGGAAGACATTTTCCTGTAGGTCTATTGCATCAATGTAATGTTGGGAGTAGCGTCGAATTTCGGCCACATTGCGTTCAGGACGCAATTGAGGATGGCTGAGCGCCACCATGCGCGGATAATCATCTGCCACGCGGTCCACAGCACGCGTGCCCATTCCCCATACCAGTCGCAGGAAGCCATCCTCGCGCCGGATGATGCGATTCCAGCGGAAGGGATTGCGGCTGAAACCCACTCCGGCGATATCGGGGAAGAAATAGCGTCCATGTGCATAGCCTGCCACTTTCTGAATGAGGATAGCCATGCGTTCGTCATAGTCCACCAACCCCTTCTGCCGCCGGTATAGCAGAGCATTTGGATTGTAAACGCTGGCATAGATGCGCTTGATGGCCAATTCCAACGCAGCCAGATTCTCCTCCGGGCTGCCCTGATTGGGACAGAAG
>JBMFPH010000089.1:0-12903 GCA_049969215.1 Anaerolineae bacterium
CGGCGTCGGTGTGGGCGGATACCACGGCATCGGTGTCGGCGTGGGCGGATACCAGAGCATCGGAGTCGGTGTAGGTGGATAATATGCTTGTGACGGCACATAGGGTGTCCAGGTCGGTTCAATAGCCATAGCAGGTGGGGCAACGCTGGTCTCTGGAGTCTCTGGAGTCACCGTAAGGCTCTCGGGCGTTGGGGTAAGGGTTGGTGTTGGGGTCGGGGTGAGGGTCGCCCATACGGCGCGCCATACAGGCGTCGGGGTGGGTTGGCAGGCCACGAGAAACCCGATCACAATCCCCACCGACAGAATGGTCCGTCCATAACGCCAAAGCTGGATGTCGCTGCCCAATCGGCTCAAGTGCCTCTTTTGTCCGTACATCGCTCACCCCTTTTCATCTGGAACGCTCGCTCTTTCATTTCTACTGGCGCCTTTGCTGGCGACGCCACACCCGCTTCCAAACAGCCGTCGGCGAAGCTGGGGGCTGACTTTTGTGCTCCTCCTTGCTGAGCATGAAAGCTAAATCTTCAAACAGGACGGTCAAAGGTTCCTCGGACGGCTTGATCACAGGGGGCACTCCGGTGTTGATGGCATCCACCAACGGTTCGGAGGCAAACGGGATCACCACATCAATGGGGTGCCGCAGTGCCGCTTCGATGTCTTTGCGAGGCAACCCATGGCTTTGGAATGTCCAGTTGAGGATGAGAAAGATCTTATTGCGGGCATACCCCAATTCATCAAACACCTCCAGGGCGCGCGAAGCGGCGTGCACCGAAGCGATGTCGGGCGCAGTGAGATATACAATCTGTTGGGCAGCATCCAGGGCAGCCAGCGTCGTATCCCTGAAGTCATGCGGTAGATCGAGCACCATGTAGTGATTTTGTTGGCGCAGCAGGCTCAGCACGTGAGTGACGCGTTCGGCATCGATCTCCTCGCCCTGCATGGGCGTTGGGGGTGCTGCCAGGACACGCACACCGCAAGGATGGGACAGTAACACTTGGTTCACCATCGTTGCGTCCACCTCGCTGAGCGCAATGACTCGGTCGGTGAAGGGGATGCGCGTCAAATTGGCCCACGTGTTCCGTAAGGGCAGATTGAGCATCAGGGCACACTGGCCACACGTGAAAACCATATCCACCAACACGGTCGGGACATTCCAAATGCGCGCCAGGCCGGCCGCCAGATTAGTTGCCAGTGTGGATACTCCCATACCGCCGCGCAGCGAGAAAACCGCAATGACCCGCGAGGTCATCTCCGGTTTTGCCACCACTGCCTCCGGTGGCACCGCTCGACGGCGCAACAATGCTCTCACGCGTGCTTCCAATTCCGCCGGTTCGAACGGCTTGACCATATAGTCGTCTGAACCCGCTTCGTAGCCGGCAATTTTACTCTCTAGGGTGCCGGTAGCGGTGAGCATCATGATGGGGATGGCAGCGGTGTTCGGTTTGCTGCGCAACCTCCGGCAGAGCTCATAGCCGTCCATCTCCGGCATCATCACATCCAGGATGATGAGATCAGGCTGGATGCTGTCCACGCGCATCAATGCTTCCTTCCCGTCGCGGGCGGTCAACACTTCATAACCGGCACGCGACAGAGTGGCCGCCACCATTTTGAGCATTATTGGGTCATCATCTACCACCAAGATGCGCATGGCCTACGTCTCTCTTTCCCCAAGTGGTTTCCCACTCTCTGCCCAATCTCTAGCGCCATTCCAGGCGACCATAACCCCCTTCGCGCACCGAGGAGGGCATGACGATCTCGCCCAGATCCAATGTGGTATTCGCCCGAACAGTGACGAAATGCTCGCGCGCCATGTACATGTAACCGATCAGCAGCGCCCGACGTCCGGCCGGCACGTTGGTAAGGCGAAAACGACCATCCGCGTCCGCCTGTATGCGGATGTCGCCCACGTCCACCAGGATCTCTGCCCGGACAGGATTCCCTGCCGCATCCACCACCCTGCCTACCACCTCTCCAAAGCCAGCCTCCGAATTCGGCACATTGCCCATCTGCAGGACATTCCAAACCGCCAAAGCCAATGCGACTACCGCCAGCGCTGCGATGACCAACCACCAACCCAAACGCCCGGTTCGGCGTGGTGGTTTTTCCAAGCCGCGCGTCTCTTCAGATAGTGGTGGAAGGCCTTGCCGGTATTCCTCCAACGAAGGCGAATCTTCAAGGGGCATCGCGTTCCTCCTCAAGGACAGCCAATCGAGGTGACAGAAAAGTTGCCGACCGCGGCACGCGAGCCGTAGTTGACCGCCATCCCGACATATCCTTGCGTATAGGTGGCGTCGCGAACGCGCAACACCTCCCGGCCGTTGATAAATGCGGTGAACACATCACCCCGGACGGTTATGCGCATCTGCTGCACGTTGTTCCAATTGAAATCAGCTGGCACAGCTGCACTAGCGAGCGGCGGAAAGACCTGGTATCCGTGCACCCACTTGCTGAAGTACATCAGCCCCGCATCGGCCGCATTCTTCTTTTCGAATTCGAACATATAACCTTCCAGATCACCTGCGAGAGCCGGCGCGCGGAAGATCAAAGCAAAGCCCTGGTACGAATCGCGGATCTTTTTCAGTTCGATCGACTCGGCCGTGACCACATAATCGGCCTGATTGACAGGCTTGAGGAGCGCGGCCGCCAAGGGATCCCCCACCATCTTCCCGGCAATGTTGTGCCATTTGCCACTCCATAGGCCTTTCTTGAGTTGATACCACTCGTTGATGCCTCGATCGAACTGACTTTGGTAGAACACTTCGCAAGATGGCGGTTGCTCCACACCAAGGCCGCCGAGCGCAGAAACCACCTCACTCAAGACGTTTTGAAGCGAGACACCCATGGCGCTCAGGGCCAATACAGCCACTGCCGCCAATAACGCCAGTATGAGGGCATACTCGATTATCCCCTGCCCCGTATAATGTGACGGGTGATGTCCCTTCGCTTTTTGCTCCATCTATGGCTTCTCCTGTGACTCAGCGGATGGCTGCTTTGAAGCCTCGGCAGCTGCAGCAGGCTCTTCATCGGTGACCCGTTCGGCATAGCGTCTCGCCCGCCGCTCAAGTGCGGCCAATAGGGCATCGCGCCGTACTGGTTTGCTGATGTAATCGTCCATACCGGCTTCGAGTAGTCGCTCCCGATCTCCCTTCATCGCATGCGCCGTCATCGCAATGATCGGGATGTCCGCCCAAGCCGGATTGGCCCGGATCGCCGCGGTCGCTTCAATGCCATCCATACCCGGCATTTGCACATCCATGAGGATGACGTCGAAGGCGCCCTGGCGCAGCTTGTCCAATACCTCTCGCCCATCCCGGGCGCAGGTGACCTGGTGACCTGCCTTCTCCAGCAGCGCGACCGCCAGGCGCCGGTTGATCTCGTTATCCTCGGCCAGCAGGACACGCAATGGACCGACCGAAACAGAGGGAGGCGACGTAGACTCGGCTGTCCCTGCCAAGCCAACCTCCACCAGTTGGTGCCGCCCCACAACTTCCATGAGAGTGTCTAATAATGTCGATTGCTTGACCGGCTTTGTGATATAAGCGGACCAACCCTGCTGCCGCTGCTGCATCAGCGAGCTGCCCATCGAGGTGAGCAAGATGACCGGCAACGTTTCCGCATCCGGCACTCCACTGTTGCGGATCGCTTGCAGAACATCTGATCCTTCCATGTCCGGCATATGGGCATCGAGCAAAACCAGCTCAAAAGGCACGCCCGCATTGGCGGCGCGCTTGAAAACCATCAACGCTTCTTCCCCACAGCTGGCAACGGAGGGCACACATCCGAAGGTCAACAACATTTCCTGCATAATGCGCCGATTCGTGGCGTTGTCGTCCACCACCAATACGCGCAAACCTTCCAGCACGGGTTTGGCAGAGATATGCGGCTCCTTGGGGGTTCCCCCCGCGCGCTGGAGGCGCACGGTGAAGCGGAAGGTGCTGCCTTCTCCGGGGATGCCTTTGCTCTCAGCCCAAATACGTCCGCCCATCATTTGCACCAGCTGCCGGGAAATTGCCAGACCAAGTCCACTGCCGCCGTAGCGACGTGTGGTACCCGTGTCCACCTGCACGAAGCTCTCGAAGATGGCTTCCAGCCTGTCGGGCGGGATGCCGATGCCGGTGTCTGACACCGAACACAGCAGTTCCACCCACCCGGCATCCTCTCCCGCCAACGCGACCTCGATGAAAATCTCTCCCTGCTCGGTGAACTTGACGCTGTTGCCCGCCAGGTTGACCAATATCTGGCGCAACCGCAAAGGGTCGCCGCGCACATGTGAAGGTATAGCGGGATCCACGCGGCAGTTCAACTCCAGACCCCGCTGCGTCGCGCGCGGCGCAATGATGTCGATGACCTGCTCCACAACCTGACGTAAGTCGAAATCAATTTCGTCCAGCTCCAGCTTGCCGGCCTCGATCTTAGACAGGTCCAGGATGTCGTTCAAGAGCGCCAACAGCATATCGGCGGATGCCTGGGCCATCGTTAGGTATTCGCGTTGGGCCGGTGTCAGATCGGTCTGCAGTGCCAGCTCGATCATCCCTATGATCCCATTCATCGGGGTGCGGATCTCGTGGCTCATGTTGGCCAGAAACTCCGACTTAGCTCGGCTGGCCGCCTCGGCCACCATAGTCATCTGATTGGCACGCACCAGAGCAGCCTGAAGCTCCGCGTGGGCTGCCGCCAGGCGCTCCTCGGCCTCTTTGCGTTCAGCGATATCCTCTGAGACCCCGATCAGATACAAAGGTTCTCCATTACGGTCCCACACGGCCGATTTGTGGGTGCATAGGATGCGTCGCCCCAAGGTGGGACTGTCCACCGGTTCTTCGGGGATCACCACGGTGGAACGCTGGGCAAACACTTCCATGTCCTTTTGGCGGAACCAATCCGCCTGTTCTTTGGGGAAGAAATCGTAATCCGTCTTGCCGAGCACCTGGTCACGTGTCAATCCGAAGAGCTGTTCGCACTTCCTATTCCAGATTACAAAGCGCCCATCCCGATCTTTACAAAAGACCGCAACCGGCAGCTCCTCCAGCAGCGTCTCTAACACATCGCGATGGCGTCTGGCCTCCTCGCTCGTCTCCCGCAGACGTTCATTGGTCGCTTCGACTGTCTTGAGCAGGTGATTGATCGAGGCAGCCAGATGTGCAATCTCATCCCTCCCCTGCGCCTCCACTCGCCGCGAAAGCACACCGTTGGCCGCAATGCCCTTCAGGGCAGCGCTCAACTCCAGCACACGGCGCAAGACCCACCGGTCCAGCGCAACGAGTCCAAGTGTGGAAAAGGCCACGGCGGCCAGCAAGACGGCCGCCGCAAAATAGCGCGCGGTGGCCATGCCCTGGGCGTAGATATCCCGCGGTTGTCCCACGCGCACGATATAGCTGGGCTGGCCAAAAATGTCCGATACTTGCCCATAACCAGCGAGAGTCTCTTCATTCAGCGCGCGCACCACCACCGTATCACGCAGATTGTCCGCCACTTCCTTGACGTCAGAGGGCAGATCGGCATCCTCGCGATGGTGCACAGTGAAGGGCAAGTGCAGCATGTCGCCTAAGCGTTGGAGCAGAGCAGCGTTCAGCGTCCGTCCCATAATCAGTGTCCCGCGCGGCGGTCCGAGCGCATCACTGGTGAGGATCGGGCGCGCGGTCAGCAGCATGGGTCCTTCGGCCAGAGGGAGGATGCCGCGCCGATAGCTCTGCGGGTCGGCCAATGGTAGCAGCGGGGCGATCTGCTCTAACAGGTCGTCCGGCAGGGGCATTTCGGTCTCTTGGCCAAGGTCAAAAGCTTTACCATATACCAAGTGTCCGGCCGTGTCTGTGAGCAGAATGACGTTCAGGTGATTGTTCACGAAGGTCTGGTCGACAAAGTTGGAGATGACATAGCCAGGGTTGCGTGATTCCATGTAGGCGTAGGTGTCATCCCAGAAAGCGTAGTCAGCCGTCGTGCTGTCTAGACCGGCGAGTTCATCGGCCAGCGCTTCGCGAGCACGCTCAACATCCCGGACAGCGTACCGGGTCTCCAGCTGGTTGAAACCCCGAACGACAATGACGAACGAGAGATGAAACAACAATGCCATCAACGCGATCAAAATCGCGCCGATGGCCGCTAACACCTTGACGCGCAGGCTCATGGAATCATCCCCCTGCGTAAGCTGTACCCCTGCCAGAGTCTCACGCGCTGCAAAGCGGAACGAATATATCTCATGATAGGGGCAGCAAACGCGGGCGTCAAGTTATTGTCAAAGTAAATACGTCTCTACAGACGGATCTCAACGCCACGAGAGCATGCGCTCGCCCATCCCATAATACTGGAGCTCGAGCTGGGCCTGCACTTCGGGTGGCAATAGCGGGCGCTGATCGCTGCCATCGGCGTTCATCACCCATACTTCCCAACGGCCGCTCCGATCCGTCACGAAGGCGATCCGTGAGCCGTCTGGAGACCAGCATGGCGCCGCATTATTCCAGGAGCGGGGGAGCTGCTTATTTTGAATCATCTGCTCGATAGCTGCACGCGCCGAGGTCTCGGTCAGCCGGACGCGCCCACTGCCGTCTGCATTGAGTACATGAATTTCCCAGTGATCATGCTGCCAGTAACTGACAGCAATTTTGCTCCCGTCCGGTGAAAAGGTGGGCGAATGGTCGTTTACGTCGTCCGTCAGCGGCCAGTTGACACCGCGGTTGAGGTCAACGTTCTCCAATCCCCGTTCCCCACGGTGCACGAGGTGCCATGGGTTGGCCGGATCCCAGCTCGCCGAATTGGAGAAGAGGTTGGCAGGTAGGTCTTCAAAGCTGCCGGTCGCGACCTCCACAGCGCGCAGTCCCCAGTACGTGTGAGCCGGCAACGTGTAGCAAAAACGTATCTTGGGGCGTCCACTGTCATCTGTCTCGCGCTTGACTTCCACATCATAGGCTCCGCGGGGTGGCCGCTCACTGCTACACTTGCGTTCAGGCTGTAGACGACCACCTTTTAGAACGGTCACAACAATTCGGGAACCGTCGGGCGACCAAACAGGGGATTTGGGCTGTGGGATATCTCCCAAGAGAGCATGGGCCTCGCTACCATCCACGCGGATGACCCACAGGCTCCCCGTCGCCCCGTTCTGAACGTCATCCCAACGGGTAAACGCGACCCATTGCCCGTCGGGTGAGAGCGCCGGATCCATGCCATCGGTCAAATAGCGCAACCCGCTGCCATCTTCGTTGACCACGTAAATGGGGCCCCCGCTGACCGTCTGAATGACCAGCTTCCCTATGTCTGTGGGTGACTGCGCTGCCGCAACGGGCGCCAACACCATAACACACAATACGGTCGCCAGGGTGGCAATCCACCCACAGCGACCCGCCACAAGTGATTTCCAGATGCTCTGCCTCATAGTGACCCTCCCATCCGCTTGCCTTGCTCGTCAGGCCGCGGTGGACGTCGACGGATCACGGGCCAGGCGGAGGAGGCCCCATTATAATACCGCCACGCGTGCCACGGCTCCCGGAAGTGCCCTCCGACTCCAGGTGTGAGCTCACACTACCCAACGCTTGATCGCCTTCACGCAGCTCCGGAGATTGGACGATCGTCCACTCTCCTTGCGTTCCATGTGGCACCACCGCAATGGGCACGGGTTTGCCATCGCGCACGATCATCGCCACCGTCTGACCCTGATACTGAGTCAAAGCGTTGGTCGGCACCAGCCAGGTGTTCGCCATCTGCTCTCCCAACAACGTAGCGACTGCGGTCATACCAGGGCGCACATCCTCCAGCGCGGCATCGGTCAGGCGGATTGTGACTGGATAGTTGACCACGCCGGAGGTCGAAGTGCTGGCCGGTGCGACACGGCTCACTTCACCCGCCAACACTTTATTGGGAAGTGCGTCCACCGTGATCTCGGCCTTTTGGCCTGGATGGACTTTGATGATATCGACCTCCGCCACGTTCACGGTGAGCTGGAGCTGGCTCAGATTGGCCAGCGTCACCGCCGTCAGCCCGGCCTGCACTTGCTGGCCCACTTCCACCCCAACCGAGAGCACGACCCCTGATACAGGGGCCTGGAGTTTTGCCCGCGCCAGATTGGCCTGTGCCTCTTCCAGATCGAGACGTGCCTGCTCCACAGCAATCTCCGCCGCTCGCAATTCCGCTTCATCCGGCCCCTTGGTCAGCTGATCCAACTGGTACTGGGCGCTGGCCACCTCAGCACGCGCTGTTGCCAGTTCCGCCTGGGTGGGCTGCTTGCGCAACGCGTCCAGCTGTTCCTGCGCCGCATAGATGGCATTCAGCGCGCTCTGCAGCTCGGACTCGGTGGGTGGTGCAGCGGCGATTTCGTATTCCGCTTTGGCAGCATTGAAGGCGATGGTCGCTTTTTGGAGTGCTGCCGCCTGAGAAGATGCGCCAACATCCCCCTTGTAGGAGACCTGGTCGTAAGCCCATTGCGCCTGTTGCAGGTCTATCGTCGCTTGCTCCAGGGTCGCTTTCAGCTTGGTCAGCTCCGCTTCGCTGGGGCCCGCCTTCAGTTCCTCATATTTGGCCTTAGCGGCGGCCAGATTCGCCTGCGCGGCGGCCAGTTCTGCCTTACTAGGACCTGCCTCGAGATCGGCCAGCTTCTGGCGAGCTGCCTCCAGGGACGCCTCGGCAGCGGCAATCTCAGCCGGATCGGCAGGTTCACGCAACTTGTCCAGCTGGGCCTGCGCACTGCTTAGGTTCAGCTCGGCCCTGGTGACAGCCCGCTCGAGGTCAGTTGTGTCCAGAGCGATCAACAGATCACCAGCTGCGACCACATCACCCACTTGCACAGCAACTTGAGAGACGATGCCGCCCACCTGCAACACCACGGGATACTCGGCTGCCAGCTCGATGTTTCCGGCAGCGCTGACACTGTTGGTGTCAGTCGCACGACGAATGGGAGTGGTGGTCAAGGTAGCCAATTTCGCAGTGGCAGACGTGTCCCTTGCGGGAGTGATGGCAATACCGGGAGAGATTCCTCCCGTCTGACCGCTTACCGATAGCCCGAAGAAACTTAATACAATGGAGTGGTAGCGATAGATCAAGCCTGCCACTACCAGGATCACAAAGAAGGTGATCAAAATCTTTCCGATTCTCATAAGGAGCTCCTACGACATACCCTGGTACTTGCTGTGGTGATGCGCCCGCCGCGTTCGCTATTCGGAACGCAGCGCCACGATCGGGTCGAGCTGGGTCGCGCGCATAGCAGGATAGATGCCAAAGATCAGGCCCGACAACAGGCTGAACCCGAGCGCCAGCACCAGCGAATCGGGCTGGATGACAACCTTAAACCCAACCGCTGGCATTTCGCCGAAGACAAACGCTACACCATACGCCAGGACAACACCGATCATCCCTCCGAAAAGACAAAGCACCAGTGCTTCGATCAAGAACTGCAACAAGATATCACCGTCATGAGCACCCACCGCCTTACGCAGCCCGATCTCGCGCGTGCGTTCGGTCACCGAAACGAGCATAATGTTCATAATGCCAATACCTCCCACCAACAAGCTCACCGCGCCGATGGCACCGAGGAAGATGGTCATCGTCTGCGAGATGCTCTGCGCGGTCTCCAGCAAGCTGGCCTGATTAAAGATCCAAAAATCGTTGTCCTGATCCGCCCGCAGGTTGTGACGCAGGCGCAAAGTCGCCTCAATCTGCCGCTGTGAGGAATCCATCAGCTCTTGCGAGGCGACCTGGACATAGATGGCGTTCACCGTGTACGCACCGCGATGGCGGGGGGCATTGAACAGGCGGCCCTGGGCAACGGATATGGGGACGTAAGCTTGCCTATCGGGGTTATTGGGGCCAAACCCACCCATCTTTTTCAGCACCCCTATCACCCGAAATGGCTCACCATTGATGCGCACCGTCAGGCCAATGGGATTCTCATTGCCAAAGAGGTCACTGGCCAGCTGTGCCCCCAATACCACAACGCGCGCTTGTTGTACCACTTCATCTGCTTCCAGAAAACGCCCGGAAGCAACAGTCAGATTGCGCACGATGGCGTACTCAGCTGTGACACCGTTGACCATTTCCTGTGCATTCTGGCTCCCTGCCGCCAGGCGTGCGTTAGCGCTATACGAGGGCACCACAAACACTAAGCTGGGATGCACAGACTTGTCCTGCAAAGCGCTCACATCGCCCATCGTCAATGTGCCGGCGGTGCCACCTCCCTGACTAAGCCCACCCTCACGGCGTGCACCAGGGGAAATCGTGAGCAAATTAGTCCCCTGGCTCTCAATGCGCTGCGTGATGTTGGCAGCAGCGCCGCGCCCGATGCCCATTGTCGTGAGTACCGCTGCCACTCCGATGATGATGCCCAACATGGTGAGCATCGCACGCAACTTGTGCGCCGCAATGCTTTCCAAGGCGACCTGTAGATACCTAATAATCTTCATGGGCATCCCCCAGTATCCACTGAACCGCTTTGCGACCGTTTTCTTCGTCCGAGATAATCTGACCATCACGGAGGATGATCAGCCGTTGGGCACGTTGTGCCACGCGCGGATCGTGTGTCACCATAATCACGGTGAGACCCTTGGCGTGCAGATCGTCGATCAAGTCCAGGATTTCGGCACCTGTCTTGCTGTCGAGCGCGCCGGTTGGCTCGTCGGCCAACAAGACGCTGGGATGATTCACCAATGCACGCGCAATCGCGACCCGTTGTTGCTCCCCGCCCGACAGCTCATCTGGACGATGATGGGAGCGCTCCGCCAGACCTACCCGTGCCAGCGCAGCTTCGGCCATTTCCCGGCTACGGCGCCCGGTGACACCAGCGTACAACAACGGCAGCTCAACCTGGCGACGGGCACTTATCCGGGGGAGCAAATTAAACTGCTGGAACACGAAGCCAAACTCGCGATTGCGCAGGTCGGCCAGCTTGCCCCGGCTGAGCTGGCTGACCTCTGTCCCTCGGATGCGATAGCACCCACCGGTAGGGCGATCAAGCAACCCGATCACATTCATCAACGTGCTCTTGCCCGACCCACTGGCACCCATGATGGCAAGGTACTCACCCTGACGTACGGTCAACGAGACGCCCTGCAACGCGCGGACGTGCACATCGCCCATTCGATACACCCGGGTGACGTTCTCCAGCTCGATTAACAATGCGTCGGTGGTCATAGGGCTTCCTTCAGCATCTCTCAATCCTAGAAAGACAGTATACAGGAGAATTGTTCAGAACTTGTTAAGAGATAATTAGAGATGTGTTCAGAGTAAGTTTTTCTTAGATTTTGAGGCGCAACCCGGCTGGCATACCTGGAACATTCTCAATATCATGGAAGAAGTTATTCATGAGAGGCTACCGCAAACAAGGAGATTTGATGCACGGCGGGGGATGGTGGCAGTACATCACCTATGACGAACGGACAGATCGGCCACACGTCAATCGCGACTTGCTGCGGCGCGTGGCGCGGATTGCACGTCCGTACCTGGTACCGGCATTGTTCACACTGGCTGCCATCCTGGTCATCTCGCTCTTGGGCCTGGTGCCGCCCCTGCTCATCCGCCAGATGATCGATGAAGCTATTCCTCGGCGTGACATCCGGGCGCTTAACCTGCTGGCGTTGGGCATGGTGCTCATCCCCTTGCTTAGTGGCGTCATTGGGGTAGGACAGCGCTATCTGAACGCACGCATCGGCGAGGGGATCATCAGCGATCTGCGCCAAGCCCTCTACGCGCACATGCAGCGTATGAGCTTGCGCTTCTTCACCCACACCAAAACCGGCGAGCTGATGAGCCGTCTGAACAACGACGTCGTCGAAGCGCAGCGCGCGGTGACCAGCACGTTTATCGAGATCATCACCAACACTGTGACCGTGGTGACCACCCTCGCCATCATGTTCTCGTTGGAATGGCGCCTGACGCTCTTGAGCATCATTATCTTCCCACTCTTCTTCCTGCCCGCGCGCCGCATCGGTCGGATGCTGCGCCGCATCGTACGCGAGGCGATGGACCGCAACGCAGCGATGAACGCTATGATGCACGAGACGCTCAACGTCAGCGGCGCGATGTTGACCAAGCTGTTTGGCCGCCAGGCCGATGAGGTGGCTCGTTTCATCCGCCTGAGCAACGCGGTGCGCGACATTGGAGTACGCAGGGCGGTGGTGGGGCGGTGGTTCTTCATGATGCTCAGCGCGGTAAGTGCGGTGGGCACCGCGCTCGTCTTCTGGTCCGGCGGACACCTGGTCATCGGAGAAGCGCTCACGTTGGGCACGCTGGTCGCCTTCACCAGCTACCTGGCCCAGCTTTATGGACCCCTCGGAGCCTTGAGCAATGCCCGCGTGGACTTTGCCCAGTCATTGGTCAGCTTCGAGCGCGTGTTCGAGGTGCTCGACTTGCCCGTCGAGATTGAGGACGCACCCGGCGCAATCGCGCTGGAGCGGGTGCACGGGCATGTGCGGTTCGAGAACGTCTCTTTCAGCTATGCCGCTGCGGACCGCTTTGGAGCACGCCTGCCAAAGGTGATCTCGGATTCTGACGACATACGCGACGCCGCGGGTGATGGCAGATCGAAGGAGGACGAACATGCCCTCTTCGTGGAGACGCGCGCCGCAGAACGGCAGTGGGCAGTGCGCGATCTGAACTTCGAGATCCAACCCGGTCAGCTGGCCGCGCTGGTGGGGCCCAGCGGCGCCGGCAAGACCACCGTCACGTATCTGCTGCCCCGCCTATATGACCCCACCGAGGGGCGCATCCTGCTGGACGGGTATGATCTGCGCCAGGTGACGCTTGCTTCGCTCACCGCGCAGATCGGCATGGTGACTCAGGAGACCTTCCTCTTTCACGACACGATCCGGGCCAACCTGCTATATGCCCGGCCGCATGCCACCCAAACGGAACTTGAGGAAGCTTGTCGTGCCGCCAACATCCACGACTTCATCGTCGGTCTGCCCGACGGTTACGACACCGTGGTGGGCGAAC
>JBMFPH010000090.1:0-12800 GCA_049969215.1 Anaerolineae bacterium
GCCGCGCCGGCAGACCACTGTGACCGCGCAGACGGCGGGTACGACGCGGCACTTCCAACTCGCCTTCGGGAAAGGCCATCGGGACGTCATAGCGCGTGCCAAAGGGTTCGTCGTCCATGGACACCTCCTCTGCATAACATAAGTATACTATGAACCAGAGTGGTTGTCCACAGCGCGTCACCCGATCACGCACAAACACGCATGAAGGAGAACGGGGGCGTTCCCCGGACAGGAACACCCCCGTTTCTCCGCTCGAACTGCCTCACACACCGCTCAGCCCGGGACCGACAGAGAGCTCCAATGCTGTTTTTGTACTCAACTCGCGTGCGTCTTCCCACCACCTGCGGCATCGCTATAATCTCAACGGAAGCTGAGCGATTTTCCCAACCTTCTCGCCCTGTGTAGAATATCGTGAAGCCTTGTTATGCCACCTCGAGGGAGTGCATTGTCTCTCGAACTTCTAAGCTTGTTGTCGGTAAGCAGACACCTATGGCAGCCCGTGCCGACGTACGCATAGGACACGAACGACGTTGGGTGTGGGTGTGTTCGCTGATCATCATCGTGGTCAGCTGTCTGCCCTACTTGGTCGCCTGGATCGCCACACCTGCTGGGTATCAATTCACCGGCATCTTGGTCAATCCGCTGGACGGACATTCCTACTTGGCCAAAATGCGACAGGGGTGGGAGGGGGCATGGTTGTTTCACCTGAGCTATACGTCGGAACCTCACGCTGGGGCTGCGATCTTCCTCTTCTATCTCGCCCTGGGGCACTTGGCACGTTGGACGGGATTGCCCCTCATCGCGGTATATCATGTGGCGCGCATGCTGGCCGGCCTGGCATTGCTCTTCGCGATATACACTTTTGTCGGACAGCTAACTCAGGAACGGCGCGAGCGACGGCTGCTCTTTCTGTTGGCCGGCAGCAGCGCCGGATTGGGCTGGTTAGGGATCATAGTGGGATTATTTCCTATCGATTTGTGGGTGCCGGAAGCATTCGCCTTCTTCAGTGTGCTGACCAATCCGCATTTCCCACTGGCAATCGCTCTGATGCTTTTCCTGCTGCAGAGCGTGCTCTGGCCGATGGGTGGGATGCGCAGCTGGCTGCTGTCCGGGCTGGCAGGAATGGCCCTGGCGATCGTTGCTCCTTTCGCGTTACCTGTCCTCTATGCCGTATTTGCGGCCCATCTGCTGCCGCAAATGTGGCTGGGGCGTTCGCGGCGTTCGTCGGTGAGCGATGGCGCACTATGGCGTGGGGCGTTCGTGGCGGCGTTGAGCGTAGTGGTTGCATCGCTTCCCTGGTTGATGTACGATTTGCTCGTCTACACGACCAATCCGGCACTGGCTGCCTGGTCGCACCAAAACGTGACCCCTACCCCTGCCCCTGCTGATCTTCTTTTAGGATTTGGCCTTCTGGCGCCGCTGGCCGTGGTAGGGACATTGGTCGCCGTGGGGAGACACGACCATCCTGCACGGATGTTGGCAGTCTGGAGCGGTTTCACGTTGGTATTGATCTACGTTCCCATCGCATTGCAACGCCGTCTGCTCACCGGGCTGGGAGTGGCACTCGCCATGCTGGCCGGGATCGGTTTGAGTCGCTTGCCACGCTTGGTCACGATCTTGACAGTGGCGTTCAGCTGGCTGGGCATTGGGTTTCAGCTGTTTGTGTTCACGGCAGGGGCACTCGGCGCGGCACAGGGCATGGATCAGGCAGCTCCCTTATACATCTCGATGGATGAGGCCGCCGCGATGCACTGGCTGCTGAGCCATGGCGAGGGCGCTGTCGTGCTGGCTGCCCCGCGCACCGGCAATGTGCTGCCCGGCCAAGCTGGAGTACGCAGTTTTTGCGGGCACCCTTTCGAGACAATCGATGCCGCGACAAAGGCAGCTCAGGCGGAGGCGTTTTTCAGGGGGGAGATGCCCGACGAAACGTGGCGCATGTTGCGTGAGCGCCATGCCATCCGTTTTGTGTTTGTTGGCCCTTATGAACGCCAGCTGGGCGCGCGTCGCCTGCCGGACGACCTTGTGCCCGTCTTCCAGCAGGG
The DNA here is from genome assembly GCA_049969215.1 of Anaerolineae bacterium. Taxonomy (GTDB): domain Bacteria; phylum Chloroflexota; class Anaerolineae; order 4572-78; family NAK82; genus NAK82. Next base: position 2,043 of record JBMFPH010000090.1, read on the forward strand.
CACTGTGACCATCTATCGTGTGCTCTGAGATCCACACAAGAGGCAGATAAGGAAATGCAGAAGATTTTCAACTCGGAGGCCAGATCAACTATGATGTTTATCCTTCTAACTGCACTGGTGGCCATCCTGTTATTGGTGGGTGGTCAGACCCTCCTCAAGCTGGGCCTGAACGAGATCGGTGGGGTGAGCTTATTCGGCGGCAACCCTGTCGGCAGCTTTGCCAACCTGTTTCACACACCGTGGGTGATTCTCGGCTTTGCCTTCTACGCCGTGAGCGCTGTCCTTTGGCTGGATGTGCTCTCCAAGCTCGATTTCAGCATGGCGTATCCGATGGTGAGCTTAACTTACATCTTCTCACTGCTCATCGGGCGCTTCGTGTTTCATGAGACGGTCAGCTGGCAGCGCGTAGCAGGTGTTTTGCTGATCGTCGCGGGCTTGTTTTTTGTCGTGCGCAGTGGGAGATCATAACTCTCTGACATCTGTGACGGTGGCCGGTATGAGCTGGTGTGAAAGGGAATGGGCTATCGGCGGTGTGCTGGTGATGGGCATTTTGGCGTTGTTTCTGCCCGCGTTCCCACAACCCGACGTATGGCTCTACCCTACCTATAGCTCCCACTCCGACCTGACCGTTATTCATTGGCCCAAGGTGCACCTGATGGCCACCAGCTGGCGCACTGAGGGCGAATTGCCCCTGTGGACACCTGCGAATCTGAGTGGCATGCCGCTGGCAGCTAATCAACTTGCCATGCGTTTCTATCCTCCTGCATGGTTGTTACTCCTCATGCCATCCGGGATGGGGTTCAATCTCTTCCTGTTCCTGCATGTGTGTTGGGCTGGGTTAGGTACTTGGTGGTTGTTGCGGCGCGTCTTTCAGGTGGATGCCCTTCCTGCGTTGATCGGCAGCTGGGTATTCGCACTGAGCGGCAAGCTGATCGCGCACATGGCAGGGGGGCACGCCAGCTTGGTCGCCGCGGCGGCGTGGATGCCATGGGCGTTCGGTGCAACGAGCCTGCTCATTTCTGTTGAATCCGTCAGGGAGCGCATGCGTTGGGCATTGTTGGCCGCCCTGGCGCTCGCGGCTGAAATCTGCACCCATTCGCTCATAGTGCTCTACACAGTCTATCTGCTCGCCGCGTGGGTGCTGTGGCAGGTGATCTTTTCCGGGCGCTCACGGGTGATGCGCCTATGGACGCTGTTGCCCTCCTTGCTGGTGATCCCAATCAGCACAATCGCATTGGGCGCCGCGCAGCTGTTGCCCCTGATCGAGCTCCGTGCTTATAGCAATCGCGCTCTGTCGCTCGAGGAGGCAGGCCAGTATGCACTGACACCACTCCAACTGAGTGTGGCGCTCTTCCTTCCTCAGAGCTATGCCGGACACGAGGCGGTGGCGTATCTCGGTCTGGTGCCTCTGGTGTTGGCCGGGTGGGGTCTGCGCCGCAGTGACCGACGTACTTGGTTCCTAGCTTTGGTCGTGCTAATTGCTCTGCTCTATGCCTTCGGCAACGCTGCGCCCTTCTTCGAACTAATCTATCGTTTCGCACCGGGGATGGGTTACGTACGCACGCCGGTCCGTGTTGTGATTGTCGCCGCATTGGCACTGGCGATCCTGGCTGCCATGGGTGCCCAGCGCCTCGCCCAAAGGTACATTCCGTGGTACAGCGGCGTTAGTTTGGCCATTACCGCTATTATGACTGCTTCTGGCATCGGGCTGACAGTTCTTGGACATGTCGACCGTGCCACACTTGGTCTAGCGTGCCTGCCCCTTGCAACGTTGCTAACAATCGGGCTAACCGCGCAGCGACGCTTGCGCCCGCCACTTGCATGGCTGATTCTCGCTTGCCTGACATGGGGTGATCTCATCTCGTTCGACTTCACGCTAATCCGCTTCATCCCGTCTCAGGAGGCATTTGCGCCAGGCATCGCGGCAGCAGAGTATCTCAGTCACCAACCCGGCCTTTGGCGCAGCTACTCTCCTAGCTATAGCATCCCGCCCCATGTCGCCGCACAACGGGGTATCCAAACGGTGGATGGGGTCGAGCCGGTGCATCTGGAACACTACGACCGTTTCATGGAGCTGGCAGGCAACTATGCCCATCTCCCAGACGTGCCGGTTGGCCGCTTTAGCGTCACCATTCCCCCCTTTCCGCCGGATCGCCCGCTTGAGAGCGCCTTCCAGAATGTGCGGCCCAATCTCTCTCTGCTGGGGCTGTTGAATGTGACCTATCTGGTCTCCGCCTTCCCATTGCCCCTTGATGATCTCGAGTTGCTGACGCGGACAGAACATGCCTATATCTACCGCAACCATCGCGCGTTGCCACGTGCCTGGGCATTACCGGCAGAGGTTGCCAGGCCATTTCTCACCTCAGATATCCACGCCAACTGGCCGCAACAACTGGGGGCATTGTACACGGCAGCCTCGAAATGGCACGGTGCGATGCGTAGCACGGTAGCTGTCCAGGAGTATCAGGCAGATCGCATCGTTTTGGATGTAACGGTGGATGAGCCAAGCGTGCTGATCTTAAGCGAGAACTGGTACCCTGGTTGGCTGGCATGGGTGGACGGCATGCCGGCTGAGGTGTTGCCCGTCACTAGCCTGTTGCGCGGTGTGCTGCTGGAAGCCGGGAGACATCGCGTTGTTCTAGCATACCAACCGCTCGCCGTTCGCATCGGCATGGGGATTTCGACCGTCGCCATCGTCGGTCTCCTGCTCTTCATGACGCTCGCCGGAGCGCATCGCCTTGTTGCCCACTGGGGTCTCATGGGAGGAGAAACGCCCCGATGACAACGGGTGCCATCAGCCGCGCGGAATGGAAATGGTTGGTGCTCGGTAGTGCAGCGCTCATCATCTTAAGCGGCATCCCATACTGCGTCGGGTGGCTAATGGAGACGCCCGAGCATGCTTTTAGCGGCTTCTTCGTGGCGGTCGAGGATGGCAACAATTATTTGGCGGCAATGTATCAAGGGGCAGCAGGACGCTGGTTGTTTCACAATCCCTATACACCTGAGCCCCATGCCGGTCTCTTCGCTAACTTTGTCTATCTCCTGCTTGGCAAGCTGGCCCGCTTGTCCAACCTACCCCCGGCACTCGTGCTCCACCTGGCACGGGCTGCTGCAATTCCCTTCTTGCTTATCGCCGTCTATCGCTTCGTCGCCTATTTCACCTCATGGCCTGCAGTGCGTTGCATCAGCTGGTTTCTGGTAGCGGTTGGCGGAGGGTTGGGCTGGCTGTGGGTGCTAGCTGGTGGGGCGTTCGCACCCGGTGTTATGCCCACCGACCTGTGGGTGCCGGATGCTTCTGCTTTCCTCACGATGCTCACCTTCCCCCATCTGGTGCTGGCACAGGCATCCATTCTGTGGCTGGTCACCTCTGGGCTCCGGTTATTGCGTCATCCCAATGGGAGAGACTTGCTCGGCGCAGCGCTATCCGGCTTGCTTTTGAGCCTGATCCATCCCTATACTCCACCTCTCTTGATAGGGTTGTTGGTGCTATATTGGGTCTGGCGAGGGTGGCGCTTCCATTCGCTTGCCTGGAAGCCATTGCTCTACCTTGGCATCGCCAGCTCCACTTCGTTGCCCCTTCTAGCCCACTCGCTCGTGCTCTTTTGTACCGATCCCGTCCTGCGCAGCTGGCAGGAGCAGAATCTTGTTCGGTCACCCCATCCCATTTTCTACCTGCTCGGATTTGGGCTACTGTGTCCGCTGGCGCTGGTAGGGCTATTGTGGTATTTTCCCTTACGCTATCGGCAGGACTTCTCTTTTCTGATCCTATGGGTGCTGGTGATCCCAGTATTGCTCTACCTCCCCTCGAACTTGCAACGTCGCTTCCTGGACGGTTACCAAATGCCCCTCACCTTGATGGCTGTCTATGGATTGATAAGGCTGCTGCACCGAATACGGCCTGCGTGGCGCAGAAGAGCAGTGCTGTGCTTCAAGACGATCAGCACTTTCTCCAATTTGCTGCTGCTCGGCGGTTTTATCATCCTGGTCATAGGGCGACCGCCGTCCGTTTTCAACGCGCGTACCGTGCTGGTGGCGATGGACTGGCTGGCCGCACATGCTGAGCCAGATGCCGTGGTGCTGGCCGCCTATGATACCGGCAACTTGTTGCCGACACGTGCCTTGGTGCGTTCTTTTGTCGGGCATGGGTCGCAGAGCGTTCATTCCGATGTAAGACGCGAACAGGTACGCGCTTTTTTCAGCGGCACGCTGAGCACAGAGGCGCGCTTGGCCCTGTTAAGAGAGCACCATGTGCGCTATGTCTTCTACGGCCCTTCTGAGCACGCGCTGGGCAACGCTTCACCAGCCAGTTTGCCCAGCCTGCATCTGATTTACCAAAACAACGAGATACAGATTTACGAGGTACGCAATGGAGTTCAAACGTGCCAGTGGTGTGCTGCTCCATCCCACTTCCCTCCCGGGCCGCTTCGGGTGCGGTGACCTAGGACCAGGTGCCTATGCTTTCCTTGACTTTCTGAGCCAGAGCGGCCAGAGCATCTGGCAAGTGCTCCCGTTGGGCCCGACTGGCTACGGCGACTCTCCCTATCAGGTGCTTTCGTCATTTGCCGGCAATCCCCTGCTCATCAGCTGTGAGCGGTTGCTGGAGGAGGGGCTGCTCTCGCCCGCCGATCTTTCGGAAATACCCCCCTTTCCGATCGAGCGTGTGGATTATGGGGCACTCATCCCTTTCAAGAAGGGGGTGCTGCGCAAGTCTTTTGCCCGGTTTAACGCAGTGGCTGGAGCGACGTTGCATGCCAACTTTGAACGCTTCTGTCGGGAGCACGCCAGCTGGCTGGAGGACTTCGCCCTCTTTATGGCGCTGAAAGATGTACACGAGGGGGCTCCTTGGTATGCATGGGAAGCAGACATAGCGGCCAGACAACCAGAGGCACTGGGAGGTTGGCGGCGCAAGCTCCACGGGGAGTGTGCTTTTCATAAATATCTCCAATTCTTGTTCTTCCGCCAATGGCTGGCACTCAAGCAAGAGGCGAATCGACGCGGTATCCGTATTGTGGGGGATCTGCCCATCTTCGTCGCGCACGACAGCGCCGATGTCTGGACGCATCCCGAGCTCTTTCAGCTAGATGAACGGGGCATACCCACCGTGGTTGCCGGCGTGCCGCCGGATTACTTCAGCGCCACCGGACAGCTATGGGGCAATCCCATCTACCGCTGGGATGTGTTGCGTGAGCAGGACTACGCCTGGTGGGTCGCCCGTGTGCGCGCCACATTGACCATGGTGGATTGCGTCCGGCTCGATCACTTCCGCGGATTCGAAGCATATTGGGAGGTACCGGCAGGTGAGAAAACCGCCATTCATGGTCGCTGGGTGAAGGGGCCCGGCGCCGACTTGTTCTACGCGATCCGTTCAGCGCTCCAGGTGCCGCGCTTGCCCATCATCGCCGAAGACCTGGGTGTGATTACGGCAGAAGTCGTGGCATTGCGCGAGCAATTCGAACTGCCCGGTATGAAGGTATTGCAGTTTGCCTTCGGAGGTGGTCTGCTCGAGCATATGGACCCACCTTACCGCTATCCGCGCAATTGCGTTGTCTACACCGGCACCCATGACAACGACACCACGTTGGGGTGGTTCAGACGCTCCGCGCTGCCCGGTGAGCGCGAGCTTGCCTTGCGCTACACGGGCAGCGACGGGAGGGAATTCCACTGGGATTTCATCCGCCTGGCATTGAGCTCGGTGGCCGATATGGCCATTATCCCGATGCAGGACATCTTGGGGCTAGACTCGGACGCACGCATGAACTATCCAGGACGTGACAGCGGCAACTGGGCATGGCGCTGTCCTCCAGACGCGTTCACAAGGGCAGAACTCATCCGTCGCCTGGCGGACATGACCGAGATCTACGGACGCGCTCCCTTCCATGAGACCGCTTCGTAGCACAACACCACAACGGCTCGGCAGAGCATCTCTGCCGTCTCAGAGGCGAACACGTGCATACTCGAGGACGCGCACTCAACGGCAGAGCAGAATGGGCACCCGCGCCTCGTTCAGCACACGGTCTACCGAGCTGCCCAGCATCAGTTCCAGGACAGGGCTGAAGCCATACCCCCCCATAACGATGACCTCGCTCTCGTGTGCTTCAGCCATTTCGAGGATAGCGGCACCCACATCGCCGGAGCGAGTCTCATAGGCAGCGTTCACCCCGTGGGTTTCTAGATATTGCCGCGCGCGCTCGAGTGTTTCGGGTGTGGCGCGCTCGTCCTCCAGCACGGTCAGTACGATCAGTGTCAGATTCCAGCGACTGGCCAGGTAAGTGGCCATGAAGAGTGCTTCGCGGCCTTTCGGGCTGCCATCATAGGCCAGCAATCCGCGCGTGAGCGGTGTGGCGTAATACGGCACGGCCATGATGGGAATGGGGCAGCGGCGGATCAGGGTGCGGAAGCCTGAGCGCAGTCGTGCGACAGGCTGTGGCGTGGGTGGATGCGCCAGATTGGCCACGACCAGGTCGCACCAACGTGCGCGTTCGCAGATCACTTGGGAGACGCTGCCAACCGCTATGGCCAGTTCGCCGTGCACCCCTGCCTCATGACAACGCCGATTGAACTCTTCTTGTACTAGACGTGCGCGTTCACCATCCCGGTCCTCAATGGTTGGCACGGCATGCAGCCCCAGCAGTCGAGATCCCTCGCGGCGTGCGACGACGGCAGCCTGGTCCAGTGCCACCCAGCCATTCACCTCGCCGCTGACCGGCACCAGGATATGGCTGAACAAAGGACGCTCCCACTGATCGGCCTGACGCTGGATGCGCCACTGGCCGGGCGCGGGGCCATCCGTGAGCTCATCCGGGACAACCGCTTCCAGCAATTTGCCCCCAATGCGGCTGACCAGTCGGCGCGCGGTGGGACTGCGCTGCTCCGCTAAGTCCATCGCTGCCGCGTCGTAGGGAATGGCATTCCACCCCATTTCTTCTTGCAGCGCGGCGCGATGTTCCATGACCCATATGTAGAGGTCAGTTTCGGTACGGCCCGGGAAGTCGCGCAGGATACCATGCTCGCGTATTTCTTGCACGACCGGCATGTAAACCGTGTCGTACCAATGCGTGACCGCCTCGTGATAAGGGATTTCACGCTGCTGCTCCAGCCCCATAAAGTAGCGGTGCACATCGATGTGTTCCAGCAGCACGCGATACTGACCCGGCACAGTCACGGTCAGATCACAGCCCGGACGCAGCTCATCCAGCTTGGTCTTTTCAAGAAACTCGGCGTATTCCGCCTTCAGGATCAGCTCGTCTGGGGTCACGTCTGGGGTGAGCGGCACCTTAGTCCTGATCTCAGTCACGTATGCTTGAATGTGGGTGGCACCCATCTGACGCGCCACCGAGACGCGATGGTTACCGTCCAAGACGAAATAGGCGTCGCCAATCTGATAGACCTCGATGGGTGGCACACTGGTCAGGCTGCTCATAGCCATCTGAACGCGTGTCCAGCGGTGGATGTCCTCATCGTGACGGGGCAGAAAAGTGCGTGTGAAGTCATTATAACGCCCTACGCTCCCCACAATAGCATCCAGTGGGATATCCTTGAGTCCGCGCGAAGCACGACCTTGCTCCTTAAGTCTCTTCAGCACATCCTCATAGGAAAGCAGATCGGCTGAGCGTCCGGACAGAGTGGCCAAGATGCGCTCGATCACAGCACGGCGACGGGCGCGATGGAAGTCCTCCATCGCCTGTGCTGAGAATGTCTGATAAGTGATAGGATTCTCCAAAGATTCTTCACCTCCTATAATTCTTAAATCACCGAGGATTATAACTGCAGGGGTGTGAAGACAAAAATCTACCCCTCGGGCAATCCTATTGTATTCCGTGATAACACCTAACAGCGTTGCGCGCTGTTACCGTTGCAGCATCCCTCTGATCTTGTTACAATCCAGATGTAGATAAGTAGGCCGAGCTTGTTTCTACTCGGCACAGACGGGTAATGAGAACGCTAACAGGTGCGCACAGCAGGACTCCCGGCGGCTAGCTGGAGAGCAGAAAGTTTCTTCATTCAATAAGGAGGAAGGATATGAACGTGTCTACTTGGTTCAAACGCGTGGGAGCGTTAGGGCTTGCGCTGGTGCTGGTCGCGATGATGATCACACCCGCAGCGGCCCAACAGCCTGAGGGAGAAGGACAGGTCGAGGCAGCCCAGACGGTCCACGCCGGTTTCTGCCTCATCCCCAACAGCAATAGCAACGCTGCAGTCGGCCCGGTTTGTCCGGTGAGTGGACCCCAAACAGTGCCCTCTGGTGGGGTCGCCGCTACCGAGCTGACAGTGGCCGATGTGGACAATCTGGCTTCGGTGCAAATTGCCATAGATTATAACAAGGATGTGGTCCGCATCAAGGATATCCGCCCCGGCTCCCTGTTCGACGGGCTGACACCAGGGGTGGACTACGTCATTGACAAATCCAAGATCGGAGGTTATGCGGCACCTCTGGATCCGGCCAACGAACCCGCCATCCCTGGCCCGGGTGGTTGTGGCGCAGGTGGCACCTGTTGGCGCAGCTATATCTACATCACGGTGTACAACTGGAGCACACCTAAGGTGCCTTTGGGCGGCAACGGTTCGCTGATCCGCATCTACTGGCAGGTACAGCCGGCCCCTGTCGGTGCCACCTCCATCGTGACGTTCCCCATCCTCAGTTTGGCGAACAAGAGCGGCAGCTCGATCTATCCTTGTCTACCCGATCCTCCGCCGAACCTCTATTGCAAGCCAGCACCCATGCCTGTATTGGTTGCCAACCAGGCGCCGGTAGCCAACCTGGTAGTGGGTAGTCCCACCACCGCTGGTCTGCAGTTCCAGGTTGCCCTAGAAGGCGGTAAGATACCCGGTGACGACGATCCCAATAACAACTTCCCTACCCCTGGCTTTGTGACAGACGTGTCAGTGGTGGCAGGTGTGTTCGTGGATGTAGCGGATCCTACCGGTATCGTTAGCATCCCCTTTGCGGCTGCCTATCCAACGGTGACAGTCAGCCGACCGGGCTATCTGAGTGCGCGTGCTACCAATGTGCTACCCGGCACCGACCTGGGCCTGGTGACCTTGCTAGCTGGCGATGTGACGGGTGACAACGCAATCAACATCTTCGACCTGACGGTGGTCGCAGGCAGTTTGGGCGCGCCGGTGGGCACCAGCACCGCACTGGAGATGATGGACTTCAATGCGGACGGCACTGTGACCATCGCCGACCTGGCACTCATTGCCAAGAACTATGGCCTGACCGGCCCGCGCCCCTTCGGCCCGGTGCCGTGACCTTGATGTACCACTGATCCAGAAGGGCCAGCACTTGCTTGAGCTGGCCCTTCTTTGTTCCGCATTAACACGTACCAGGATGCCATAGTTGTCACGGGTGAGAGTTCCGCAGTAACTCTCTTGAGCACACCCAAGCACTGTTGTAAGATGAAAGTGGTAGTGTGTGCCTGTGGCGTTCTGATTGCCGTTCGGGATCGGATTAAGGAGGTCATGATGAAGCGAAACACAGTCCATCCTTGGCGATGTATCATAGGCTTGCTCAGTATTGTGTTGCTGCTGATGAGCGGGTTGCCCTCAGTTGTTCAGGCGCAAGGAGGCCAGCCGACATTCCAATCTGCAGTATATGCCGCGGCGGACGGCAGCTCCACCATCCAATCTCAGGAAGCTCAGATGACGGCCGATTTCCTGGCCGCTTCGGGCAGCATGGAGGGGGTGGCGCTCACAGCAGGCGGCATCGCGTTAGCAGCAGGTCAGTCAAGTGGAATTTTCACCTCGGGGGTGATCAATGCACCACTGGCCTCGGTGTCGGACATCGTGCCCATATGGAGCGCGGAGGTGCCAGCGGGTGGCGCGCTCAAGATGGAAACACGTCTCAGTCAGGACGGCAGCAACTGGAGCAATTGGGTGGAGAACCCGGTGGCGTACTACCCGGTGCGCGATAACCAGTATGGCGGCAGCCTGATCTGGGTGGGTGGCGGTCAAGCCAGTGTCCAGTTCCGCGTGACAATGCAGGCGGCACCTGACGGCACTTCACCTCTGCTGCGCAGCGTTACCCTAACGTTTAGTGATACACAAAGTGGCCCCAATGACAACGCTATTGCCGGTCAGATGGGTTCTGCGGAGGCTCCTCAAGCTGGTGTCTGTCCTGTGCCCAAGCCGCCAGTGGTGCCGCGCACAATGTGGGGTTGTCCAGATGGTCAGCTCAGCCCACGCCGGCCACCCGAATATCAGTCGGTGACGCACATCATCATCCATCACACCGCCACACCCAACAATCCTCAGAACTGGGCCCAGGTGGTGCGCTCTATCTGGAACTACCACGCCAACACGCTGTGGTGGGGTGACATCGGCTACAACTATCTCATCGATCCCAACGGCGTTATCTACGAAGGGCGTGCGGGTGGTGACGATGTGGTGGGCATCCATGACAACTTCAATCGTGGCTCGATGGCGATTGGCTTCATCGGTTGCTATGGCAACTGTGGCTATCTCGGATTGATGGACGCCCAGCCCAGCCCCGCGATGCTCGAGGCGGGCATCCAACTGAGTGCCTGGAAGGTGAGCCAGAAAGGGCTCGACCCGCGAGCAGCCACCCAATATGATGGAGCGGGTATTGTCCCTACCATTGCGGGCGGTCGGGATGTGACGGCTACCTTCTCACCAGGTGATTACTTGTACGGGATGCTCCCTTGGCTGCGCGAACAGGTCGCTCAGCGTGCCACCTGCGCTCAGGCAACATGCCGTATTGCCGACATCATCTTCGACAAGCAGCAATACGCTCTCGGTGAC
>JBMFPH010000091.1:0-12728 GCA_049969215.1 Anaerolineae bacterium
CCTGAAGCAACGGCTATCGCCAGACGAACTAGCCCGGCTGTGTCCGACGGTGAAAGTCTGCGACCGCTGCGGTCTGCCCTTGCCGGTCTACTGCTGGGGCAAGGAATGACCGGCGGGAGGGCCTAGGGAGGTGCGTGGCCATATAGTCACGCCAGCGCCGCAGACGCCCGTAGCGGCGTTTTATGCAACTTATAGGAAGTGCAACAAGGCCGCCTCGTGGCGACGCTTGCCAACCTGTGGTATAATAAAAGAAAGTGGGTGGCGACGCCGAAACGTCCCACCCGTGGCCCAGGTGGTGGAAGCACCTAGGGCGGTGGGTATGATAGTCCAGCCCGCTCAAGATGCAAGCCATCGGGAGCGGGCTTTGTTTTGGTGGGGCGTACAACAGTTTTACAACAGTCTGCCAGCGGCCATCAGAAGCACCGACGTACCGCTGGCAAGGTCAAGAAACGGTGCAAATCTGTGTCAGGCGCACAAGGAAATAGCAGACTCACACAGGTAGGGAGGAGGCGACGGTGGGATTCGAACCCACGGTCGGGGTTTTGCAGACCCCTGCCTTGCCACTTGGCTACGTCGCCCTGACAAGGGCCATTATAGCACGCGCGCTGATACTGTGTCAAATTCTATCAGCCACCTAAGTCTGTCTCGATTTCCCCTACGGTCTCAAAGCGCAAGGTACCGCTTTCATCCGTCTGAGTGCGATAGACCACCAGGTGCACTCGGTCGGGCAAAGCTTCCGCAGGCAAAGTGAAGACATAATCATCGCGCACCACCTCGCCGGGCAACCAGCGGCTGGTAGGGAAGCTGTTCCACACCGGCTGGTGATCCTGAATGAGCGGCTGCCCATCCGCGCCGCGCAGTGGTTCGCTGCCTAGCCGAGGACGCACCGATGCTGTGTAGGCATCCGTCAAGGGGACATCCGCCTGCCAATAGAGCGACAGGCGCCAACGTGGCATATCCGAGACGGGCTGCCCCGTGCTGCCGGTAAGTGGCTGAGGCAGTAGAGCGGTCTCATAACCTACCACGTGCAATCCTGCACCCAGCTGCCACCTCGCAACGCGTGCCGATTCGGGCAGCGCATACTCCGGGCTCGACTGCGTCCGAATCAGCTCGGCACCGGCAGCGTAACGACGCCGTTCTGCCAGGCAATCAGGCTGCGCGGCGACGGCGCGCCGGGTGAGGTAGAGGTGCTCCGACAGCTGCCCATCCAACGCATCGGGCAACTGGCACACGGGCAACGGTTGGAGCATCGGAGTGGCGCCCCAGATAATGGTCAGATAGCTCAGCGCCAGCCACTCATCGTGCCGTGCCAGGATCACGGCATCCGCAGGGGGCGCATCCGCTAGAATCGCCCATCCTGGATCAAGCCCGGTGTCTTCCGGCCGCCAGCTCTGATCGGCACGCGGCCAGCTCACGGCAAAGCGATAGAGCACCAAGACCAGCAGCAGGGTGAGCACTGTCGCGCGCAGGATGCGATGTGCGGAAGCTATCCTCTGCCAAATCGCGAAGGATCGGCGCTCAGGCAATCCGTTCGGATGAGATAGTCCTTCCATCAGGGCGCCCACCCCGGCGGCAAAGCTCAACACCACCAGCGGATAGGCAGGCATGATCACCTGATACCAGTTGCCGAAGCGATCCACCCAGCAGAAGGCAGCGTAGAGGAACAGGGTACTACCAATAAACAGGGCACGTCGACGCCCCAGCCACCTCAGGCCCACCAGTCCGCCAAGCAGCACCACAGGGGTAAGCTCACCCCAGATCAGCGCAGGAAACTCATCCGTGAACAGGGGGGTCAACGTCAAACCAGGCGCCAGTTCATCTCGCCCTTGGTGCGTGGTCAGAAAATCAAGGAACCAAGCGGTCGTATCCGGCCAGCTACCCTGCCCTCGCCACTCCGGATGCACCGCGCCGCGCCAGTACACGTAGGCATAGGACAACACAGGCAACAGCACCAACCCGGCTGCTTGTCCCCATAGGTACGGTCGGCGCAGCAGGTTAGGTTGACGGGCCAGGATGAACCACAGCAGCGGCGGCAGGATGAGTAACACGGTCACCAAGTTGGCCAGACATGTGCCGCACACCAATGCCAGCCACAGGAGTATGGGATTCGCCTTAGCTGGATCGGCAGCGAGCTCCTCTTCCCAGCGCCATGCCAGCCAGACGATCAACAGCGTCTGCAGCACCGCCGAGGTATACTGCTCCGTGGTGACGCTATAGTACCAGAAAAAGTAGGTGACGGCGTAGAAGAGCGTCGTCAGCGTAGCCACCGGCCAGTGATCGCGCGCGGCGCGCAAACACAGTCGGTAGAGCACCACCAAGGCACACAGCGCCCAGAGGGTCGAGTAGCTGGACAGCCTCTGCACCGGGTTGAGCGCCCAACCAAACAACAAACCGGTCAGGCGAAACCACAGCCAGCCCCCCATCGTGTAGAGCGGGTAGCCAGGCGCGTTGCTGGGGCGCGCTTGCACCTGGGCGTACTGGTGGGTGATCAGATCGCCGCCTTGCAGCTCGTCCGGGCGCAGGCCCGTGTCCAGCGTGAGCAGGTAGAGCACCCCGGCAAGCACCACCACGCCCCAGCCAGCCCACCGCGCTATGCGGGATGAGTGCCACAGGTCGGTTGTTGCCACGCCCGAGCGCTCCGCATCGCTTACTGCCACCCACAACAGGCGGCGCAGAGAGGCTAAAACGATCACATGGTTCACGGCTGCTTACTGATGATAGGCAAGTACACCCCATATCCCACGGTGATGACCGCCGTGGATGTATTGTAGACCGACGTGTAGACGCCATCCCCAGTGATGGCAACCGTGTTGGTGACAAGCGTGCCAGGTGTCAGCACATCGCTCAGCACGGCCAGCACCTGGATCGTCCCACCTTCGCCCTGTGCCAGATCGGCAACCTGCCAGGTGTAGCTGAAGCTCCCCGTCGGCGTGACTGCGGCACCGCTGCTGACATAGCTGGCATCGCTGAAATTGTCCGGCATCGCCAGGTAATCGCTGATAACCACATTCTGCGCCATGGTGGGGCTATCGTTGGTGAAGATAAGCGTATAGGTGACCGTGCGCCCAGGCGCAACCACGGTAGGAGTCGCTGTCTTGCTGATCATTAGCCCGCCCCATCCGATGCGCGCCACAAAGGCGTCCGTCGTCCCCGAACGGCTGGCGTCCAATGCTTGCACGGTCGGGAAATCGCCGGAATATGTCTGACCAGTCACGTAGATGTCACCTGCCGCATCCACTGCCACACCATATGCGGCGTCAGTTTCATCGCCACCCAGGTAGGTGGACAGGCCCAGGGTATACGCCGTGGTGGTGTTGACCAGCTGGGTCACAAAGGCATCGGTTGCGCCGCGCAAGCTGCCCTGCAACGCGTAGCGAGTGGGGAAGTTCTTGGAAAAGGTCTGCCCGACAATCACTGGAACGTCATTGCCGTCCAGCGTCAGGCCATACCCTACATCGTCGCTACTGCCCCCCAAGAAGGTGGAGTAGGCAAAGGTGTACACACCTCCAGCATCCACAATGTGGGTCAGGAAGGCATCCCCTCCCACACCGATCGAGGCACCGCCGCCGTACGTGGGTTGTACCGCATTCGGAGTGCGCGGGAAGTCAGTTGAGCCTGTATTGCCAGTCACCCAGGCATTGCCACTGCTGTCCACCGCAATGCCACGCCCGGCGTCCACAAATTTGCCACCCAGGTAGGTGGAGTAAGCATAGGTGTAGCTGCCGCTGGTGGTGATCTGGGAAACAAAGCCATCCGGATAGGTGCTCGCTGCCGTGGCTTCCAACTCGGCAGTGGGCAGGTGTAAGCCCGCCACGCCCCAGACCGGCTGCGGCGCGTTGCGTAGGGGGAAATCCGGCGAACCGGTCTCACCTGTCACGAAGATGCTGTCGCTGGCCGGGTCCACAGCGACCGCCAGGGCACGGTCGGCACCACCGCCACCCAAATAACTGGAATAGGTGAAGGTGTAACCACCGCTGTTCGCAATGCGCGTGACGAAAGCATCCCAGTAGCATGGGCTGGGTGATCCACCACAGGCTAGCTGGATGGCCGTCGAAGTGGTGAACAAGTTGCTCGAAGTGGTCTCGCCGACGACCACGGCATCGCCAGCGCTGTCCAACGCCACACCACGTCCCCTATCGACCCCATTGCCGCCCAAGTAGGTAGAATAGGCAAAGGTGATCACCCCGCTCTGGGTGACGAGGCGCGTTACAAAGGCATCAGTGCTTATCCCCTTGGTTGCCTGGGGTGCGTTGAAGGTGGGGAAATCGCCCGAAGCGGTCTCGCCCACGATGGTCACTGCGCTGCCCGTACTATCCACCGCAATACCATACGCGATGTCGGAACTGTTGCCGCCCAGATATGTGGAGAAGCCATAGGTGTACACGTCGTCCACGCGCAGCAGCTGGGTCACGAAGGCATCTGAACCCCCACGGCGTTGCGTCTGGATGGGGGCATAGGTGGGAAAGTTCCCTGAGCTGGTGCCTCCCGCGATGTACACATTGCCGGCACCATCCACTGCGATGGCATTGCCCGACTCATTCTGGCCACCACCCAGGAAGCTGGCGTAGCGCAACACTGGGTCGATCACCAGTGGCCATCTCGGGTTATACCCGCGCACCTCAAAGTGTACCAAAGCAGGCAAGTGCACCGTGAAGAAGGGTATCCGCAGCGGTGCCGTGAGCAACACATAGCGTGCCGTCACCATTTGACGTACGCCATGGATCTCCTGGTATGCCAGTGGCGCCGCCTCAACCAGCTCCCCATCTGCCGTGCGCAACAAGAGCGATCCATCCGGCAGCACGCGCACGGCTTCGGCGCCATCGTATGCCAGATGGATCAGCGCCGGATGAGCGCCCGGCGCCAGGCGGAACTCACTCTTCAGCTGGCCATACGACCCGCTGTAAACCAAATCCACACCGGGATAGAGGTTGCGGTATACGAGGACAGCATAAGTGGGGACATCCACTCGCCAGCCTATTGGATTATTGCCGAGGAAGAAGTTGACGCTGCCCGGCAACGGCGCTACACCTTCCACCTGGGGATGTGCCCGCGCACCTGGAAAGGTCAAACGTACATATGTCGTAGTTTCCTCTTTCCCGGCCATGCTGAAAATCACCTGGCGAGGCGTGAAGTACAGGGCGTGCCCTGTCCCTGGCACTGCAAATCGGACAGATTCTTCCCACTGGCCTTGATTGGCCACGAAGCGCAGAGGCAAGAGTGCCAAAGTATCCTGGGGCGCCGCCGGCCATACCGGTGCAGCGATCACGGGGGACACCAACATCTCTGACCACCAATGATCCGAGCCAACCCAGGCGCCGCCACAGTCAACCCCAATAAGGATGCCAACACCATCACAAGGAGCAACCGCGCGGGACGAGGGGGGACAAAGCCACGCTTTCCTTCGCTCGGGGAGTCTGGAGCTGCCTTCATCGCATCTTTCCCTCCTTCGGCAACAGCGGTCCGGATGAGCCAATGGTGCAGATCAGCACTTTACTTATGTCACATGTATTATACCACATGTTGGCAACCCTGAGTACCACCCTGTGGCAAGCGGGCCCCTGCGGCACAGACGCCCCGCTGCGTCCTCTTGTCGAGAATCTGCTCCAAACCCTATAATGACACGGCACAGGCAACAATTCATATCAAACGAGACGAAGAGCAGCGACAAGGAAGAGCTCTATGAAATCCATCCAGATCAATGCCCCGTTCGAAGTGGTCATCCTTGACGAACCCATCCCCACCGCCGGGCCGGGTGAGATTGTGGTGGAAGCGAGTGTATCCGGCATCAGCAGTGGAACCGAAATGTTCCTCTACCGCGGCACCTATCCAAATTTCAAGCTCAAGAAGTGGCCGCAGTGGCACGATTATCCAGTGCGCCCCGGTTACGAGCTGGTTGGGCGGGTGGTCGAGGTGGGTGAGCCACTGTGCAGCAAGCGATCCGCTCAAGCACTCGAATCGCTCCAGCCGGCAGCCGGTGTGGTAGTCGCCGATAGTAGTGAGTTTCAAGTGGGCGACCGGGTCGTGTGCCTGGGGACTCATAGCCAGTACGTCAAGGTGCCGGCCACGCTGGCAGCTAAGCTACCTGACACGGTGAGCGATGAACAGGCCACACTGGCTGTGCTGAGCACTACCACGATGCACTCCACGCGGCGATTGAGTCTGGAATACGGCGCCCCAGTGGCAGTCATCGGCATGGGGGTCGTGGGCAACCTGGCTCTCCAACATGTACGCCTGGCCGGCGCCGCACGCACGATCGCACTGGACTTGGATGCACACCGCCTGGAATTGGCGCGCGCCGTTGGTGCCGACCATACCGTCCAAGTCGGCAAGGAAGACCCTGTGGCAGCGGTCATGCGCTATACCAACGGCATGGGGGCAGATGCCGTGGTCGAAGCGAGTGGCGCGCCGGGCACGCCCCAGCTGGCACTTGAGCTGATGCGCGACCGCGGTACGGTGGAGCTGCTCGGCTGGCAGACAACCGATCCCACCTTCATGTTTGGTGATCTGTATTTCAAAGAGGGGACCATCATCGCCACGCGTGCCATAGGTCCTGAACCAGGGCTGCCTTATGCCTACGTGCGCTGGGGCTATGATCAAAGTCTGCGGCTGGCGGTGCAGATGATCGCTGACGGACGCCTTAAGACCGGCTTCTTCGAGCCAGCTCGGTTTTCATATCGGGACATCCAAAAGGTCTACGAACAGATCCACCGCGATCCCACCAGTATCGGCTTGCAGGCAATCCTGATGTGGAAGTGAGCTAGAGATCAATTTCGATCTCGCCGCGCAAATAGGCAACGGCATAGCCGCCTATCTTGACGCGCTCGCCGCAGTCTTCGCAGAAGAGCTCCCCACCACGCGCCGAGAGCTGATGCGCGGTCAGATGCCGTTTGCCCAACCGCTGTGACCAATAGGGCACCAGCGAACAATGCGCCGATCCGGTAACAGGGTCTTCAGCAACGCCAGTGCGCGGCGCAAAGAAGCGCGAGACAAAATCCACTTCCCGGCCCGGTGCGGTCACGATGATACCCAGGCAATCATCCAATC
Source organism: Anaerolineae bacterium (assembly GCA_049969215.1). Lineage (GTDB taxonomy): Bacteria > Chloroflexota > Anaerolineae > 4572-78 > NAK82 > NAK82. Next base: position 7,045 of record JBMFPH010000091.1, read on the forward strand.
GGCTCAGCTCCACCATATCCGGGGTCAATCCGATAACCTCTTCCGGGGTGGCAAAGACGGCACAATAGTCACGCGAACGCAACACCTCAACCGGTCTGAGACCCAGGCCACGCACCAACGCCTCAGGCGTTGCGCAGGGCTGCAATGGTCGGGACGGAAAGTCGAGTACCAGCATATCGCCCTGACGCTCGACGGCGAGCGGCCCGCTGACCGTCGTGAAGGGAATAGTCGTCCCCACATAACCGAGGTAGCGGAACAGCACAAATGCTGCCGCCAGCGTCGCGTGACCGCACAAGTCTACCTCGACCTTCGGCGTGAACCAGCGCAGCGCAAAGTCACGCTCGCGCGGAAGCACGAAAGCGGTTTCGGACAGGTTATTCTCAGCAGCGATCCGCTGCAGCAGCTCGTCCGATGGCCATGTCCCCTCCAACAGGCAGACGCCGGCCGGGTTACCCGCAAATTGCCTACTCGTGAACGCATCAATCTGGAAGTAGGGTATCTTCATATAGTATCTCCCTGATCACTGCAAAGATAGAACAAGAAGAGGCCTGTGCCGGCAGTCGTTCCGGGGATAGGGCACAGGCCTCAGGGATGATGCATTCCCCTTGATCTTTGGAGACGCCCTATGCGACTTCGGAGCTGGTATTGGCCAGCGGGATCTCCACCATAGCTGCAGGCGTTTCCTTCCTTTGGAAGGAGAGCCCCTCATCACCCGCGACATCCACCACCACGGTGTCACCGCTGCGGAACTCACCGCGCAGCAATCGCACCGAGAGTGGGCTCTCCACATATTTCTGGAGGGTACGGCGCAGCGGGCGCGCTCCAAACTGCGGGTCATAACCCTCAATGGAGAGCCACTCGCGTGCCGCATCGGTCAGCTCGATGGTGATGCCATGCTCGGCCAGCCGAGCAGCGATCTCCCTCATCTGCAAGTCCACAATCTGCTTGACCTGCTCACGGGTCAGGTTGTGGAAGATGACAATCTCGTCAATGCGATTCAGAAACTCAGGACGGAACGTGCGTCGTAAGGCGTCCTGGATCTCGCTACGCATCTTGCGCTGATCCACCTCGGCCGAAGTATCGCCACGGGTAAACCCGATCGCGCCACCCTTGGCACCGAATTGGGTGCCGACATTGCTGGTCATAATCACAACTGTGTTGCGGAAGTCGACCACACGCCCTTGTCCGTCGGTGAGCCGCCCATCCTCTAGGATTTGGAGCAGAGCATTCCAGACATCGGGATGGGCCTTCTCCACCTCATCGAACAGGATGACCTGATAGGGGCGCCGCCGTACCGCCTCCGTCAGCTGACCGCCCTGGTCATAGCCGATGTAACCGGGCGGCGCACCGAAGAGTCGGCTGACTGTGTGGCTTTCGTGATACTCACTCATGTCAATGCGCAGCAACGCATCCTCATCGTCAAACAGGAACCAGGCGAGCGCCTTAGCCAGCTCGGTCTTGCCCACACCGCTCGAACCCAGGAAGAGGAAACTGCCCATCGGGCGCTTCGGGTCCTTTAGGCCGGAGCGGGCACGTCGGATAGCATCGGAGACCACCGTGATGGCCTCATCCTGTCCGACGATGCGCTCGTGCAGCTTCTCTTCCATACGGAGCAGCTTCTCGGCCTCGGTCTCCATCATCTCATGCAAGGGAATGCCGGTCCAGCTGGAGACGATTTGGGCGATGTCATTCGCCTCCACCACCTCATCCAGGTTTTTCTCACGCCACCAGAGGTCGCGTTCTGCCTGAAATTCCGAGTCCAGCCTCAGACGTTCGGCCCGGATCTGAGCGGCACGCTCATAGTCGCGCTGTTGCCATGCCGCCTCTTCCTCGGCCTGTAGCTGACCCAGCCGCTTTTTCTTCGCCCGCAGATCTTCCGGCATCGAGTAGATAGCGACACGCAGCTTGCTCGCTGCTTCGTCCATCGCATCGATGGCCTTGTCGGGCAATCGCCGGTCGGTCACATAGCGATGCGTCAGCCTCACCGCCGCCACCAGTGCTTCGTCGGTGAACTTAACGCGGTGATGCGCCTCGTAGCGATCGCGTAGCCCTTTGAGCATCTCGATGGCTTCCTCAACGGTGGGCTCGTCCACAAACACCGGTGCAAACCGTCGTTCAAGAGCCGCATCGCGCTCGATATACTGACGATACTCGTCCAGCGTAGTGGCTCCGACACATTGGAGCTCGCCACGTGCCAGTGCTGGTTTCATCATGTTGCTGGCATCCACCGCCCCCTGAGCGGCGCCAGCACCCACCACCGTATGCAGCTCGTCGATGAACAGAATGATTTCCCCTTTCGAGCGCTGGATCTCCTCCAAGGCAGACTTGAGGCGCTCCTCAAATTCGCCACGGAAGCGCGTGCCCGCGATCATCGCACCCAGGTCGAGGCTGATCACGCGCTTGCCCATTAGCAGCTCGGGCACATCGTCGTTGGCGATCTTCTGTGCCAGGCCTTCCACGATGGCTGTTTTACCCACACCTGCTTCGCCGATGAGGACGGGATTATTCTTGGTGCGGCGGCACAACACCTGGATGACACGCAGGATTTCCTCATCGCGTCCGATCACTGGATCGAGCTTGCCTTCCATAGCCATCCGGGTCAGGTCACGCCCGTACTTCTCCAAGGTACGATAGTGGCTTTCGGCGTGCGGGCTGTTGACGCGTTGTCCGCCGCGCAGGCGCTTGATTGCCTCCAAAGCGCGCTCTCGGTCGATGCCCACTTCTTGCAGGATGCGCGCCGTCGGGGTGCCGCGTTCGGCGCACATCGCCAGAAAGATATGTTCCGTGGAGATATACTCATCGCCCAGCTGATTAGCTTCCTCTCCGGAGAGATCGAGCACGCGTTTCAGGCGCGGTGTGATGAACACCTGTCCCACCGCCATCGAGGCGATCTCCGGCCCACGGGCGCGGGGGCTGCTCTGCAGGACGCCCTCCACCCGACTGCGCACCTGGTCAGGGTCGCCACCCAATGAACGGATGATCTCACCCACCAACCCCTCGGGCTGTTCCAGCATAGCCAACAACATATGCTCCGTATCCGCCTGATTGTGCTGGAAACGGCGCAATATCTCATAAGCGCGCATCGCCGCATCCTGAGCGCGCTCGGTAAAACGATCAAAACGCATCATCTGTTACTCCACCTTCTAGTCTCACCAAAACCAACTCGTCGATGTGATTATACCATAGCATATCTTAAAGCTCAATCGCACCGAGCTCCGATCCTCTGAACCCTCGGCTTGGTCTGAGCTTTCGATCCAGAGACATGCTTCTAATACAGCTTGGCACACAATGGTTAATTCTGCGTTAATGGCCGTGCATGATATTTATTAGAATCCGCCAAGGTCTTTATTTTATGAGGACTTCGGATGAGTGCGCGTGGTTCGGTTCTGTCGGGTAGGCCGAGAGCCCGTCAGCGGTTCTGACTGGCCGGTTGATACTCGGGGATCATTTCCTGCAGGATGCCTATAACGGTCGTTGGGCTTGCTTCACGTGCCTTTCAGCGCCAGCATCACCCCAATAGTTTGCATCAGTATCCGTAGATCGAGCCCGAGCGAGCGATGTTTAATATAATAGAGATCATACTCGAGCTTGATGCGCGCATCTTCAACCGTGCTGCCGTAGCGATACTTCACCTGTGCCCAACCGGTGAGACCGGGTTTCACCGCCAAGCGTGCACGATAGAAGGGGATCTCCCTCTCCAGCTGAGCGATAAATTCCGGCCGCTCCGGTCGCGGCCCGATGAGATGGATATCACCGTGCAGAATGTTCAGCACCTGCGGCAGCTCGTCCAAGCGCGTGCGTCGCAGCCAACGGCCAACACGGGTAATGCGCGGATCATCCTCAGTAGCCCATTGGGCACCGGTGGTCGCTTCGGCATCGGCATGCATCGAGCGAAACTTGACCAGCTCAAACGGTACCCCGCCACGACCGGAACGTACCTGACGGTAGAACACGGGACCGGGCGAATCCAGCTTGATCAGCAATGCAATGAGCGGCCCCAACACAACCAAAATCACCCCGGCTAACAAAGCGAACGCCAAATCTATCATACGCACACTCAGCCGATAGAAGAGTGAGGTTTGGCCACCCTCGATCGCATCGGGCAATAACCATTCGCCGCGCACGTGCTCGACCGGCACGCGGCCGGTCAAAGCTTCATACAAAGCAGGCATGCGCACAACCGCCAGCCCAGCCGCCTGGCAATCCAGCAGCGTCCGAAACATCGGCCCACTAAGCTGATGGGTAATGGCATAGATGATCGTGTCAGCACCGACGCGATGCGCTACTGACAGCAGATCGTCCCCCTGTCCGAGCACGGGCAGATCTTCAACTTTGCTCCCCAGCTTGGTTTCATCATCGTCGATGAAACCAAGCACTTCGAATTCCGGGCTGACCTGTGCACGCAACAGACGGGCGATGGTCCGCCCAGCCCATCCTGCGCCAACGATGAGCGCCCTTTGGCGCAGGACGCCGCGCGTCAGCAGCAGCATCAATGCCCAGCGCCAAAGGCTGGTCAGCAGCGTGACGAGAATGAGGAAGTAAACGAGGGGCAAGCGGATCAGCCGGTTGTGCGGCGCGACAACGAAGAATATCACCAGATAGCTCAGCAAGATTATGCCAGCCACACCGCTCAGGCGCGGCAACACAGCGCGTATGTCGGCAGCGGTCGGCAACGCATACAGCTCGAGTGCCCAGGCGAGGAACAACCAAGCGACTGACATGATGAGCATCAGATGGCCATCTTCGCTCAGGATGGTTCCCAGGGGCCTGTTGCGGGTGAAGCTCCACAGCCATAATGCCAGGATCCCGGCAATGGCACAGACAGCCATATCGCCCAGCCAGAGCATCCCGCGACGCTCCGCACGGGTGAAGCGCACGCCTAAGCGTGTTCGAACCGCTTGATGTAGCACACCAGCAGACGGATGGTCAATCGCAGTGGACATCTCGGTTTTGCTGTGCTATGGGTAGGAAGACGACCGGCGCTAGCCTATGTTACTACGTATTCTACTCTGCAAACCGGGCGCAGTCGAATCACGCAGCGCGACCACTTGCAGCAGCCTGTCTCAGCGCAAGAAATGCCACCCCAGATCGATTGCCTGCGCGCCGCTACCCTGCACTACTAAGCGTTCCTTGCTACGCGGTTCCCAGAAGCCAAAACGCAACCGATATTCGCCTGGCATCGCCTGGACGCGATACACATCCATATAGATGCGCCCCGGCTGCCATTGCGAGGTTGATATCTGCGGCCGATGATCCCAGTTGCCAAAGCTACCCGCTCACGTATGGCATAAGCGCTGCAGTAGATTCAAATATTTCTCAGCAATGATCTGAGGTGTATAGCCCCTTTCCACCTCATCACGTGCCCTGAGCCCCATTTCCCGACCTCGCGAGCGATGGTGATATAGTGTCAGGATCGCATCCGCTAGGGCTGCAGAATCTTCTGGTGGCACGACAAGTCCACAATCTGTGCTCTCCACAAACTGCCAAACGTCACTTCCCTCGTCGACAGCTGCAATTAGAGGCCTCGCTGCACTCATGACAGTGTACACTTTACTTGGAACCGAGCTGCTCGCAAGGCCATGTTTGAGCGGCACAAGGCAGACGTCAGAGGTTGCATATAGGTCAGGCAGCACCGAGCGAGGCTGGAAAGGTAGGAAACGCACGTTGGACAGTTGCTCTTGTAG
>JBMFPH010000092.1:0-12690 GCA_049969215.1 Anaerolineae bacterium
CTGAGGCTGACTCTCGTCGCGCATCCATAACGCCGCCAGCATTGGGGTCAGCGTGAAGGATACAAACAGTGAGAAGAGCGTTGTGGTGGCAATGGTGATACCATACGAGCGGAAGAACTGTCCCACGATCCCACTCGAGAATGCCACCGGTACATATACAACCACGTCTACCAAGGTGATAGTGATGGCAGCCAGCCCGATCTCAGAGCGACCGTCCAGAGCAGCCTGACGAGGGGGTTTGCCCATCTTCAGGTGACGCTCGATGTTCTCCAGCACCACAATCGAATCATCCACCAGGATACCGATGGTCAGCGTCAATGCCAGGAGGGTGAGCGTGTTGAGCGTGAAGCCGAGTGCCCACATCACAATGAACGTGGACATAATGGAAGTTGGGATGGCCAACACCACGATAAACGTGCTGCGGATCGTGTGCAGGAAAAGGAGCATCACCAGGCCAGTGATCAGAATGGCCAGGATCAGCTCCTCCTGCACTGCCTCTACGGCTTCGCGCGTGAACTTTGAGTCGTCAATCACGACGGTCATCTGCGCGCCCGTGGGTAGCTTGCCGTTCAGCTCCTCAATCACCTCACGGATAGCGTCGGCCACCTGGATGGTATTGGCGTCGGAGGTCTTGAGCACGCTGATGCTGACCGCTTCAACGCCATTGTAGCGCAGGATTTGTGTCTTGTCCTTGTAGCCCTCCTTAACCGTGGCGATGTCGCGCAGGTAAACGTATCCACCAACGTCTTGACCCGGTCGGACCGGGACACCACTTTGGCCTCCGCCAGTGGAGACGACCACGTCCCCAATTTGCTCCAACGAGGTGAATTCTCCCACCGAGCGCACTGCCGTTCGCTGGCGTCCGATATCAATGGAACCCACCGGGAAAGTGAGATTGTTCGCTTGCAGAGCGCGCTGCACATTCTCCAGCGGGACACGATAGGCAGCCAGCTTGGCAGGATCGACTTCCACCTGGATCTCGCGCTCGCGCCCGCCAGAGATGTTCACCGACGCCACGCCTTTGATCGCCTGCAAGTGAGGCCTGACGTCATTCTTGGCAATGTCAAACAGCTCGTCCTGACCCTGCGGACCACTGAGCACAATTTCCATAATGGGGATGGCGTTGATATCCGCCTTGATAATGGTGGGAGCATAAGCCTCCGTGGGCAAGCTGCCTCGCACCGTGGCAACCTGGCGCTCCACATCGATGGCAGCTTGATCACCATTGGTACCCTCGACAAAGCCGATGATCACAATGCCTACTCCCTCACGCGCGGTGGACATGATCTGGTCGATGCCCGAGATGCCCGCGACAGCATCCTCAATCGGTTTGACGATCAAATCCTCCACGTCCTCCGGGCCAGCACCCGGAAAGACGGTCACCACGCTGACGTAGGGAAAGTCTACCTTGGGATAACGATCAACCTGCATCAGGGTGAGCGAGCGATAGCCCAGCACCACCAGTGCCAGGATGATCATCAACATCGTTAATGGTCTGCGGATGGCAAGTCGTGTGAGTCCCATAGGATCTCTTGTCCTCAGCGTGCTGCTTTAGTCAGTGGCTCGGTTTCAGAGGCGATCCGCACCTGCGCGCCATCGCTCAAACTGGTCTGACCGGCGGTAACGACCATTTCGCCGGGTCGTAATCCGCTTAGGATTTCGACATTTTCGCTGTCCGTGAGCCCGATGGTCACGGGGCGCACATGGGCAATGTCATCCTGCACCACGTAAACAGCTTCCTTATTATTGATCAACGTCACCGCTGCGCGCGGCACGAGCAACGCCGCCCGCTTCTCTTCAACCAGGAGTGCTAGGTCGGCATACATGCCGCCGCGCAATTTGCCGGCCTCGTCCACGAGGGTGACCTTGACCACGAATGTGCGTGTGGCCGAATCGGCCACCGGTGCGATACTGGTGACTACGGCAGGAAAGTCTTCATCGGGATATGCCTTGACCTTGATAGCAGCATACTGCCCGGGCTTTACGTCCTGAATGCGGCTCTCTTCCACGTTAATGACCGCCTCCAGCTCCCGCGAGACGAACAAAGCAACCGGCGTACTTGGCCCAACCATACTGCCCTCGGTGACATACAGTTCCGCTACAATGCCATCGAATGGGGCACGGATGGTGGTCTCATCCATTTGGATGCGCGCCAATTCGACAGCCGCTTCCGCCTGCTTGATCTTAACGCGCGCCAGCTCGAAATCGGTCTGGGTATAGGGGTTCTTGGCCAAAGCGAGCGCCAGCTCCGCTTGTGCCAGCTGCACCATCAGGGGCGACAGCTGCACATCGCTGGGATGAGTCTGCAGGTTATAGGCGGCACGGGCGGCTTCGTAAGCGATGGTGGCTTGTTCCAGCTTCAAGGATTGGGGCAGCATACCCACCTGGCCGGCCCATGCCACTTTGTCGTACTCTGCCTGTGCCAATTTCAGGGCGGCCTCCGCCTGTGCTAGCGTTGCTGCGGCGGCAGTGCGTTCTTCATCGCTCACGTTGAGCAAGTCATTGACCGCGCTACGCGCGAAACGCACCGCCGCTTCGGCAGCTGCAATCTGTTCCGGCCGCGTGCCCTCTTCCATCTTGGCCAAGCTCAAACGTGCCAGCTCCAGGTTCGCTTCCGCCTGCTTCAGCTGGGCAGCATACGTTTTGCTCTCGACGATGGCGATCGGGTCACCTGCCTTGACCTGATCACCCACTTCAACCAGGAGTGACTCGATGCGTCCCGCTGCCACAGGCAAGATGTTGACGCTATGCTTGGGACGCAGATCACCCGAATAGTTGTAAACACGCGAGATCGTCCCGGTGCGCGCCGGAGCGACGAGCACGGACACCGCAGACGCTTTCACCGGCTCAGCGGCGCGTGCGACGCGCTGCGTGGTTGGCGTGCAGCTGGTGGTCAGCAATGCCGCCAGCATCAACATGATCAGCATGATAAAAATCCATCTCTTCATAGCCTTTCCTTCTCCTTATCATCCAGGTTATAAGGCTGGGGATACTGATGACGGTCGAAGGGAGATGTCCTCTCCATAGGTTACCTGGGAATCCTCGTCCAATGGGATCAAGTCGTGCAGCGGTAGATCCCACTGGTCGATGATGTCTTGCACGTTTTCAACGGCAATGTGAAAACGCTTCAGGTGGATACGAAAGATTTCCTGGAATAAAGCTTCCGTGTCGGCCAATTCCTCATCGGTGAGAACCGAGCAGCCGGCTATATCGTCATCCAGCAACTTCTCACTCACCTGATTGAGCAGCGTTATACCGGCATTTGTCGCCTGTACCAACACCACGCGACGATCGATCGTGCTGCGCGTGCGCTCTACCAAGCCAGCCTTCTCGAGGCGGTCAATGATACCAGTCATTGTAGAGGCATCTTGAAAGGTGATGTCGGTGAGATCGTTCATGGAACGCGGCGCGCGCGCCTTCACCAGGGCAAAGAGCACCATGAACTGCGGCGGAGTCAGCCCAAAGGTTTGTAACAACTGCCAGAAACGCCGCATCGCGATCCACATCAACAACGCAAATGTGGCACTGATTCGACGTAGGCGTTCTGCACGGTAAACGGTTGCATCGCCCATTGAAGAAAACCTCAGTTTATATACGTCATCACATTGAATTAGACTATGGAATTTTACGACGCTAAAATTTTCCGCTGCAAATAGTTAACAGCACAAACAAAATTATAATTGCACAAGGCTCGGCGTGTCAAATTGGGCGCGCTGCTTTGTCAGAATGACTCTCCTGGGGCATAATTGCCCCTCACAGCAGGCGCAAGATGGGTTGCCTTGCCCTCTTGTCAGATATTTTACCGAAGGGGGATCACCTATGGAAGGGATACACGCCGCTGCGCTCGCCAAGCTGGAGCAGCTGAAAGAGTGGCTGCGCGCCATGGGATGTGTCGCAGTGGCCTACTCCGGGGGCACGGACAGCACGTTGCTGCTCAAGGTAGCATGCGACGTGCTGGGACGCGAGCACGTCATGGCATTGACCGCCGTCTCGCCCAGCCAGCCGAGCGTCGAGCGCGAGGAAGCTTGCACTCTCGCACAGCAGATAGGGGTGCGTCACGTCATGATCGAGACACATGAGATGGATGATGCTCGTTATGTCGAGAACACGCCAGAGCGGTGTTACTTTTGTAAACGGGTTATACTCGAGTCGTTGACACGCTATGCACACCGCGAGGGTTTTGCCACTGTCGCGGATGGTGCCAACGCAGACGACCTGCACGATCATCGTCCGGGCAGTCGCGCTGCCCGCGAATGGGGAGTGCGCAGCCCTTTGCAGGAAGTCGGTTTCACCAAGGATGAGATTCGTATGGTGGCACACACACTAGGATTGCCCAATTGGGATAAGCCTTCCGCGGCATGCCTGGCATCGCGCGTGCCCTATGGGACGCCCATCACCGCTGAGCTGCTCCGACGTATCGAGCGGGCGGAAGCGTTTGTGCGTCGGCTGGGTGTGAAACAATTGCGGGTGCGCCATCACGGAGTGTTAGCGCGCATCGAGGTAGAACCGGCTGATTTTGCCCTCATCATAGAACATCGCACCGATGTGATTCAGGCATTGCGCGAGCTGGGCTATGCCTATGTCACCCTCGACCTAGCAGGGTTTCGATCAGGGAGTATGCACGATGCGTATCGCCTACTTTGACTGTATTGCCGGCGCCAGCGGCGACATGATCCTGGGCGCTCTAGTGGATGCTGGCTTCCCCATGGAAGTCCTGCACGCTGAGCTGGCCAAGCTCCAGATCGATGAGTTCAAAATTGCCCAGAAGCGTGTGTCCAAGCTGGGCTTTAGTGCCACCAAGGTAGAGGTATTGGTGACGGATAAAGCTTCCTCACGTCACCTGCCCGATATCGAAAGGATTGTGATGGAAAGCACGCTCGCTTCCTCCATAAAGGAGCGAGCGGTGGAGATCTTCCGGCGTATTGGGAGCGTGGAAGCTTCCATTCACGGTGTTCCGCTTGAGCAGGTACATCTGCACGAGCTGGGCGGTGTGGACACCGTTGTGGATGTGATCGGGACGTTGGTCGGTCTGGATGCCCTGGACATTGAACAGGTGGTCGTTTCGCCATTACCTTTGGGGCGCGGCTGGGTGCAGGGCGCGCACGGCAAGATACCGTTGCCGGCTCCGGCCACACTGGGGTTGCTCACCAACGTGCCTATTGTAGGAAGCCCACTGGAAGTCGAGCTGGTCACACCTACCGCAGCGGCGCTCCTGTCCACGTTGGCCACATCCTTTGGGCCGATCCCCGCGATGACGTTGCACCAGGTTGGCTATGGCGCCGGCACGCATGACCTGCCGATCCCTAATGTACTGCGTGTGCTCGTTGGCAGTGCCCCGGATGTCTTGAATGCCGCAATTGAAACGTTGGTGATGCTTGAGACCAACATCGACGATATGAACCCAGAGTTCTATGAGCATTTGATGCAGCGTCTGCTGGATGCGGGTGCTCTCGATGTCTTTCTGACCCCCGTGCATATGAAAAAGGGTCGCCCTGCCAGCACGATCAGTGTGCTATGCCGTCCGGACGAAGCGAACCAGCTGACCCAAATCCTGTTTGCTGAGAGCACGACACTGGGCGTGCGCCAGAATTATGTCACGCGCTATTGTCTGCCGCGCTCTGTGGAGGAGGTGGAGACACCCTATGGCACGGTGCGTGTGAAAGTGACCCTCTGGACTGAAGGAAAGACACGCGTCAAGCCGGAGTATGAGGATTGCCGCCGTCTGGCCGAGCAACATAACGTTCCCTTGCGCGAGGTCTATCGCGCTGCGGAGATCGCAGCGCAATACCTGGTGCATTAGGCCTTAGGCGGCGCGAAGCGCTCGCTCAGCACATCGAGCAAAGTGGGGCGCCCAATCTCTTGGAGCTCGTAATGCACCCGTTGCATCGGATGTTTCACATGGCGCAGCACACGGCATAGGTTAACCGGCGTGGCAGCGATGACCACATCGCAAGGCGTGGCGTTGATCGTCGCCTCTAGATCCTTGATCTGTTGCTCCCCATAGCCCATAGCAGGCAGAAGTGGCCCCATATGGGGATACTTCCGGAATGTTTCGGCAATGCTACCCACGGCGTAAGGACGCGGATCGACCAGCTCGGCAGCGCCAAATCGCCTGGCAGCCACTACTCCGGCGCCATAGCTCATCTCACCATGTGTGAGTGTTGGGCCATCCTCGACCACCAACGCACGTCTGCCCCGAATGGCAGTCGGATCAGCGACATAGATGGGCGAAGCGGCATCGATGACAATCGCTCGAGGAGCAAGAAGCTCAATGTTGACACGCACTCTAGCTGTTTGCGCCAGATCAGCTGTATCGATCTTGTTGATGATCACCACATCCGCCATACGCAGATTGGTCTCGCCAGGGTAATAGCTCAGCTCATGGCCGGCACGGTGCGGATCGGTGACCACGATGCTCAGATCTGGCTTGAAGAAGGGCCAGTCATTGTTACCCCCGTCCCAGACAATGATGTTCGCTTCCCGCTCTGCCTGGCGTAGAATGGCAGCATAATCCACCCCGGCATACACGACGGTGCCACGTTCCAGGTGAGGCTCGTATTCCTCACGCTCCTCAATGGTACATTGATGGCGATCCAGATCGGCAAAATCGGCAAAGCGCTGCACTGCCTGATGCACCAGGTCACCGTACGGCATCGGGTGGCGTACCACCACGATGCGCCAGCCAAGCTGGCGTAAAATGTCACATACGCGTCGGGTGGTCTGGCTCTTGCCGCTGCCGGTGCGCACAGCACCCACTGCCACCACCGGACAAGCGCTTTGCAGCATGGTGGCATGAGGACCCAACAAACGAAAGTCAGCACCCAATGCCAGAACCAATGATGCCTTGTGCATCACATACTCATGCGAGACGTCCGAGTAGGCAAAGATCACCTGATCGGCGTGGAGTTCGCTCACCAGTTGTGTCAGTTGTTCCTCAGGATAGATGGGGATGCCATGCGGATAGAGGGAGCCGGCCAGCTCGGGAGGGTAGATACGATGTTCAATGTTGGGAATTTGGGTTGCCGTGAAAGCGACCACTTCATACTGTGCATTGTCCCGAAACACCATGTTGAAGTTGTGGAAATCGCGCCCGGCTGCGCCCATAATAATGATTCGTACGCGTCGTGTCATGCTCCGTTTCCTCCAATCACTGAGACGAGGCATCCCTCCACGGGATGATCACGTTTTCTCAAGAGCCCAGCTTGCTACAAACACAAGTGGCGTGATGCTACGCGACAAATGGGGCGGAAAAGGGTGGCATTCGATTGAGCTCACGAGGTCATTGGCCGAGGCTGTCGTTTGCGGTACATGATGCGAGAGAGGAAGACGCCCATTTCATACAACACCAGCAACGGAGCCATCACCAAGGACATGTTCACCGGGTCCACCGTGGGTGTGATTACGGCAGCGATAACAGCAATCAGCACAATAGCATAACGGCGAAATTTGCTGAGTGCCTGAGGGGTGACGATCCCAATGCGTGACAGGAACGCGATGATCAGTGGCATCTCGAAGGAACCACCGATCCAGAGCATCATACGGGTGACAAAGCCAAAATAGGTGCTGGGGCGCGGTTTGGTGGGGATATCCAGAAAGTTGATCAGGAAGGGCACGGCTACGGGCAACATCAGAAAATAGCAGAACAGTACTCCCCCGATGAAAAGCAATGTGGCTCCGGGCAGCACGTACCACAGCATACGTCGCTCGCTCTTGGTCAGTCCGGGGACGATGAAAGCAAGTACCTGATACAACACAAAGGGCATTGCTATGGTCAACCCAGCCAGCAAGGAAACGCGCATGAACACCCCCATGTTTTCGGTGACATCAATCGCTTCGAGTGCCATGCGACCACCAATAGGGATCGCCAGAATGTCAATAAGATAGTCAGAGAAAATGAACCCGACTGCTGTGGCAATCACCAAGGCCAGGACAATGCGGATTAGCCGATCGCGCAGCTCCCTGAGGTGTTCCAGCAGGGTCATGCGTGGACCGAGTTCATCCTCAGCTTCGGCGATCTCTGTATTCTCCGAGGTAATTAACTCTTCACTGGTCGTCATGCTCGGGGTTACCATCCGATGGTGGGGTCATGGGTGGCACTGCATCGGTTACATCTTCGGATGTAGAAGGGCTCACTTCTGCCGCTTCAGCAGCTGGCGCGACGACATCTGGTGACAGGGTGACTTCTCCCCCCTCTTGGGCTTTTTGCTCTGAAGTCACCTCAGTTGGGACCACGGTGGTTGAAACTTCGTTCGTAGTGCGGCCATCCGACTCAGTGACGATAGCCGACACTGGGACCGTCGGGACACTTGCTGTGGATGGTTTTGCGTTGCCCGGTTGCTCATAGGAGGTGGTCAACGAAGCGGTCAGCATCCGCTCGGCATCTTCTTTGGCTGCCTGTAAGGGCTCAGACAGAACCTTGCGTAAATCCGTCTTCTCACCCCCCAGATCAGCGGCTGCATTCAATTCTTCCTGCCATTGAGCGGCCACCATACGGGACATCTCATGGAGTTGCCGATATACCTTACCTATCTGACGCGCCACTTGTGGTAGTCGCTCAGGCCCGACAAAGATCAAGATAAGCGCCAAAATAACAAGCAGTTCAAGCGGGCCGACGCCCAGGATATCCATTCAGAACTACCTAGTTTTGCCAGTTTGAATCCATCATAAGTTTTGATGGAGCAATCAGTTTCCTATGACGGTTGATGAGAGTACCCAACACACCGTTCACAAAGGGAGGCGAGCTGTCGCTGCCAAACATCTTCGCCAGCTCTACCGCCTCGTTGACAGCCACTTTTGGAGGGGTATCGGGTGCGTACAAAATCTCCAAAATCGCGATACGCAGGATGTTGCGATCTATCACGGCAATTTGTTCTACCGGCCACTCCGGCGCCAGCTCACCGATCAGCCGATCAATGCGTTGTTTGTTATCCAGCACTCCCTCGACCAGGTAGAAGGCGAAGGTAACTCCAGCACGTGGCAGAGGGTGTTCTTTAAGGCGGCATCCTAACGCGTATTCGGGGGTATGTCGGGTCATATCCAGCTCATACAAAGCTTGGAGCGCAACTATGCGCGCGTGGCGACGTCCTTTTATCATCGCCGTATCCTCCTTTCTGAGACAGAGGATAGAATTGCGTAATAGGAACTGTAAAGTTCAAGACACCCTTGCCAGCGGAATGTCAACGTCTTGGAAGCAGACATCGACCGCTCGCACCTCCATACCGATCAGATTGCGAATCGCCCGACTGACTTCGCTCTGTAGCCGCTGCCCCAGCTCGATCAAGTTGACCTGTGCTTCCGCCACGACATGCAATTCTACCTTAATAGCACCATCAGAGAAACTCACATTCACACCACGTCCCATGCTCGATCGTGGCAACATACGTCCAACCCTATACCGTTGGCTGCTGCCCAGACGCACCACACCCGGTATGGCCAGTGCTGTCAGGCATGCTACGGTGGCAACCACAGAAGGGTGAACCGTGACTGTCCCTAATGTTTGTTCCACTGTGCTGTGCTCTGGTGCTGTCGTGGGCATCGATACACCTTCTCATCCTGCGCGTTTCCTAATCTTGGCGAAAAGAGACCAAGACAACCCAACTCTTTCGGTGAGGCTCGATGTTTATGGCTGTTAATGAACCGCGTTACCAGAACCCTTGAGTGATCGGCGGAAACGCAGGCGCTTGCTATCTCTCGAGTACACGACATAATGTTACATCATCTATCATACTACATCTTAGAACAATTTGCAAGACCCCCCAGCTCCAAATCTTCGAGAAACTTGTTCAAAGACTTCCCGAAACCGTCCGTGTGAGCAGTGTTAATATCCCCAGAGCTTATTGCATTACCAGGCCGCCATCAACTGAAAGCACCTGCCCAGTAATGAAGCTAGCTTCATCCGAGGCCAAGAAAGCCACCGCATTCGCCACATCGTCCACTGTGCCCAAGCGTCCCAAGGGAGTTGCTGCAATCGTGGCAGCGCGCTGTTCTTCAGGGAGCACTTCGGTCAACGCAGTCGGGATGAAGCCGGGCGCCACGGCATTGACGGTGATACCACGTGACCCTACCTCTTTGGCGAGCGACTTGGTGAAACCAATAAGCCCTGCTTTGGACGCCGCGTAATTGGTCTGACCTGCCTGGCCTGCCAAGCCCACCACCGAGGAGATATTCACAATACGCCCGTAGCGTTTGCGCACCATATGCTTCACTGCTGCGCGGGAGCAGAGGAAAGCGCTGGTCAGATTCACGTCAATCACTTTCCTCCAGTCCTCATCCTTCATCTTGATGATCAGCATGTCGCGCGTGATACCCGCATTGTTGACCAAGATGTGCAAATCACCCAGCTGCTCGATGGTTTGGTTCACAGCACGTTGTACATCATCCGGATTCGACACATCGGCCTGAATGGCCAGTGCTTGGCGTCCCAGGTTGTGCAGCATATCGGCTGTATCACGTGCGTTATCGCCGTTGAGGTCCACGACAGCTACATTTGCTCCTTCCTGCGCCAGCCGCAATGCAATGGCCCGGCCGATGCCCCGTCCAGCACCAGTGATCAAAGCAACTTTTCCGTCAAAGCGCACCGTTGTTTTTCTCCTCCTTTCTTTGCAGCCTGGGCGGAACAGACTAATGAGAGATTGAGTCGATGTAAATGTAATCCGAGCAAATATAAGCTTTTCAGATCAACGCTTGGATGGCAGCCAGTGTGCCACAGGCCGTTGCTTTCATCTCAGGGTGAATACGAGAGATCAGACCTGTCAGCACGTCCTTTGGGCCGATCTCGATACAATGTCCCACCCCCCGAGCTGCCATATAAGCAATCGACTCCACCCAACGCACAGATGATGTGAGCTGGCGCACCATTTCCTCGCGGATTTCCTCAACGCTTGTCAGAGGGCGTGCCGTCACGTTACCTACGACTGCTATCTGCGGTCTCTGGAGCGGTATATCCCATACTGCCTGGCGGAACTCACTTGTGATGCTGGCCATCAGAGGTGAGTGAGAAGCAATGCTAACAGCAAGGCGTATCACCCGACGCGCACCGGCTGCTTCGGCCAGCTGGATAGCGCGCTCGAGCGCTTCATTGTGACCTGAAATCACCACCTGGCCCGGAGCGTTATAATTGGCGATCTGGACAGTGCGACCCGTTTCGGCACTGGCCTGACGGCAGATCCCCTCGACCGTCTGATCGTCCAACTTCAATACAGCTGCCATACCACCTGGATCACGTTCGCCAGCCAGCTTCATCAGTCGTCCGCGCTCGCGTACCAAGCGCAACCCATCAGTGAACGTGAGCGCGCCGCTCGCCACAAGGGCGCTGTACTCGCCGAGACTGTGTCCGGCGAGGAAGGCTGGTTGGACAGCAAAGCCGGCACTCTGCAGTGCGCGCAAGATAGCAATGCTGGTGGTGAAGATTGCGGGCTGGGTGTTGTAGGTATCCTGCAGAGCCTCATCAGGACCCTCGAAGCACAGCTGCGAGAGCGAGAAGCCCAATACTTGATCCGCTTCGGCAAAAGTCTCACGCGCCGCCGGGTAGGCCTGCGCGATATCTCGGCCCATGCCCACCATTTGGGAACCCTGCCCGGGAAACACCAGCGCTATTTTGTCAGCCACCTGTCCGATTTCTCCTGGCAATTGGGTGGAGAAGGAAAAGGGCCGAGATTGAGACTACACATTACTACCGGCCTCAATCCGCTTTTTTCTCTTTCTTCTCTACCACTTCCACGCCACGGTAGGTTCCGCAATTGGGACACACATGATAAGCGAGTTTCATAGTGTGACATTGCGGACACGTTATCATGTTGTTCAGTTGCAGGCGCAGATAATGCGCTCGTCGACGATCTCGCCGCAATGGTGAGACTTTTCGCTTCGGTAAAGCACCCACGTCCGATAACTCCTTTTACTCTCCCAGATTATAATGCTTTCTCAGCAGCGATATCCACCGCGCATCGATTTCTTCGACGCGACAGGTACACTCTTCTAAGTTGCGGTTCCGACCGCAATAGGGGCACAAGCCCTTGCAGTCAGGACGACAAACAGGCGAGGTCGGCAAGCTGAGCCAGATGTCCTGACGCACTACTTCTGTCAGATCGAGAATATGATGTTCATCGATCAGGGTAGCTGCATCCTGATCAGGTGGAAGGGGCACTCTGATCCCAGTGACAATGTCAATGGTGGGGGTAAATTCTTCCTCCAGCTCAAATTCTATCGGCAGTTGGAACTCGCTTAAGCAGCGCATACATGTGAGTTCCACCGTGGTTAAGAATGTGCCACTCGCCAACACACCGGTGCCAATGCGCAGGAAATGCACATGGCCACGCAGCGGCGCCAAGAGAACGAGATGTTCATCCAATTCGGGGAACGGGATGTCGATCTCATAGCTCCGACTGGCGCCCGTCGCTTGCTTGAGCAGCTGGGCCACATTGAACTGCAGAGCACTCAAAGATCGGAACAGAGACTCTTGGGACATACAAAACATTATAAGCCCCGAGATTCGGACTGTCAAAAAGATGGAGTACTTGCGCCAGGAGATCGTTACCAGGTGATCGAGGCGATCTTGACAAAAGGCGGCGCTCCCCAGATATATGGGTTGTGGAAATCCTTACACCAGGAGGAGCATCGCCTATGGCCGAACTGGCTTACCGGGAAATATACGCCACGAACGCCGTACAGGCAAGAGAGCGGTTAGTGCGCAGT
>JBMFPH010000093.1:0-12663 GCA_049969215.1 Anaerolineae bacterium
CTACCCTCTGGCCACTCAGATTTTCGTAGGAAAATAGGCTGATAAAATGGGTAACTCACATGTTTTTCAACACTCTCATCTCTGGCGACTTGACTTTTGCATACGGATAAGTTATATGTGGTCTCAGTATTCTATGTGCCCCGTCAGTGGTCCGATGTTTTAGAATTGTTGATCCATCCTCCGAGGGTTTGTGTTGTTTTCATGCCCCTTATTCCAAGGGATCCGATGCGCAGTGGTACGAGATGTAGATTTGCTATTATCTTGCATAGCAGATATAATTAATGTGTCATAGGACGATGGGGGTCCCCGGTGGCGCTTGTGCCGTTTCATGAGTTGATGGCAGATGCCGAAGAAGGCCGGTATGCGGTCGGTTACTTTGAAAGCTGGAACCTCGAATCTCTGCTGGCGACCGCGGATGCCGCAGAGGCAACACGCTCACCAGTCATCCTGGGTTTCAGCGGTATCTACCTACCTCATCCCCGGCGGCAGGTACGAGAACCGCTCAGCGTCTATGCCGCAATGGGACTCGCCGTGTGTCGCCGCCTCACTGTGCCCTGTTGTCTGCTGTTCAACGAATCACCTGAGCTGGACTGGGTATTGGAATCCATTGATTTGGGATTCAACCTGGTGATGTTCGCAGATGAGAAGCTGGGTACGGAAGAGCTGATTAACACGGTTGCCCGTGTGGTTGAGAAAGCTCACGCACACGGGGTAGCTGTGGAAGCTGAGATGAACGCCCTGCCGGGAATCCACAGTGAACCAGGGGTTGGCGATGTCATACCGCTGGATGATCCACGCGCGGCGCGCGCTTTTGTGGAGCGCACTGACGCAGATGCCCTGGCGGTAAACGTTGGGCAAGTCCACGTCCATGGTCGCAGCCAGATGCGCCTCGACCTGGAGCGGCTGGCAGAGTTGCGTCAAGCGGTGCGAGTGCCCTTGGTGCTCCACGGCGCTACTTCGATATACCCGCCCGATTTGGTCGAGGCCATCCAGCTGGGTGTTCGCAAGATCAACGTGGGCAGTATTCTGAAACGCACCTACTTTGAGACATTGCGCGAGGCGAGTGCTCAAGTTGGTGATTCATACAACCCCTATGATGTGATCGGTTCCGGTTTTCCGGAGGATGTGTTAGCCAAGGCACGGGTTGCTGTGCAGGAACGCATTATGGAATTGATGCACCTGTTTGGCAGTGCTGGCAAGGTGGTATGATTTTGCAGAGCGTTCTTCAAGAAGCATTTCGCCATTCCTGCCGCCTGCCACAGATATATTATAAAGCGTTCATTCTTATTCAGATACAGGTTGGCATAATCGTTCTGAAAGGGGGTGATGTAAGGGGCAGGACGATGGAGAGGTTTCTTGGCTAGTGATCAGTGGTTACAAAGAAGTTGCCCAGCATTTTGTAGAAACCAAGGAGGGAAAGGAAGATGTCCAAGAAGTTGCATCTGCTCGTTGTATTAGCCTTGTTGGTCGGTTTGGTGGGCGCTTTTGCTCAGCCGGCCGCCGCCCAGCAGCCGGTGAAGGAGTTGACCATCCTATGGGCGGAGTGGGACCCGGCGGTCTATCTGGCCGAGCTGATGAAAGACTATGAGAAAGAGGCCGGCGTCAAAGTCACTGTGAAGCAGGAGCCGTGGGGCTCGTTCCTGGATGTGGTCTCCAAGGAGTGGGCCGCCAAGGGCACGGCTTTCGACCTGGTGGTGGGCGACAGCCAGTGGCTGGGCCAGGCAGCTACCCAGGGTCACTATGTCGAGCTGACCGACTTCCTGAAAGAGACCGGCTTGGCCGAAACGGTGACCGAGGCGACACTGAGGTACTATGCTGAGTATCCCACCGGCTCGGGCCACTATTGGGCCTTCCCCACCGAGGGTGATGCCAACGGCATGGCCTATCGCAAGGACCTGTTCGAGGACCCGGATGAGATGGCCGCCTTCAAGGAGAAGTATGGCTATGACCTGGGCGTGCCCAAGACATGGGCCGAGCTGATGGACATCGCCAAGTTCTTCACGCGTCCCGACCAGAATCTGTATGGTGTGGCAATCTACACCCAGAAGGACTATGATGCCATCACCATGGGCTTCCAGAATGTGATGTGGGGCTTTGGTGGTGAGTGGGCCGATGAGAACAATGACCCGCGCGGCGCCATCAACTCGCCCGGTGCCGTAGAGGCGCTTGAGTTCTACCGCGAGTTGTGGACCTGCTGTGCGCCGCCTGGCAGCAGTAACATCTTCTTCCCCGAGGTGAACAACTACTTCATCAGCGGCCAGGTGGCGATGGGCATGAACTACTTCGCTTTCTTCCCCGCGCTGGCCAACCCCGCCACTAACCCATATGCGGATGTGACGGGTTACTTCGCCATGCCAGCCGGCCCGACCGGCAAGCGCTATGCCGCGTTGGGAGGCCAGGGGATGAGCATCAACGCCTACCTGCCTCCGGAGCGCATCGAGGCGGCCAAGGAGCTCATCAAGTGGTTCGGCCGCGAGGACGTGCAGATGAAGTGGGCACAGCTAGGTGGCTACACCTGCAATAAGAAGGTGCTCGCTTCGCCCGAGTTCCTCGAGGTCGCGCCGTTCAACGCCGCCTTCGCCGAGTCGATGCAGATGGTCAAGGACTTCTGGAACGTGCCGGTCTACGCTGACCTGCTTGAGGTGGCTCAGCGCGAGCTGCACGCCTACGTCGTCGGCGGCGAGGGCACCGCGAAGGAGCATCTGGACAGGATCGCCGAGGAGCACTACAAGATCCTGAGCGCCGCCGGTTTGATCAAGGAAGCAGCTCAGTAAAGGAAGGCAGGCAGTCTGGTCCGGTTGGATTTACCTGTGAGTTGACCAGGCGTCTATGGGGAGGCAGTAGTACCACTGCCTCCCCCTATCATTCAGTTTGAATCTGTTTGAAGAGGTAGTGTTATGAGCGTAACGACCGCGTTGCAGGCGGAAAAGGTGGCTCAAAGGCATCAGGTACGCCGCATCAGCGACAAAACCATCCAGACAGCATTTATTCTGCCTACGATGGTGTTGTTGATATTGTGGAACATATTTCCGCTTTTCTACAGTCTATACCTGAGTTTTACTGAGTATTCTGTTATCGCCGGGACACCGCCTCGATGGGTGGGCTTTGAAAATTA
Source organism: Anaerolineae bacterium (assembly GCA_049969215.1). Taxonomy (GTDB): domain Bacteria; phylum Chloroflexota; class Anaerolineae; order 4572-78; family NAK82; genus NAK82. The sequence continues at coordinate 3,116 of JBMFPH010000093.1, forward strand.
CCGCAATATCTTGAGCGACCCACTGATCTGGAAATACTTTGCCCTCACTGGTCGCTTTGCCCTGCTCTCGGTGGGATTGCAGACCATCATCGGCTTTGCCATGGCCATGATCGTGCGCGCGAAGTTCCGCGGCAGCGGGTTCATCACTACGCTGATCCTCATCCCGATGATGCTCTCGCCGGTTGTGGTGGGTAAGTTCTGGGCGATGATCTACAATCCCACGTTCGGACCGCTAAACTACCTGTTGGGGATGCCACCGCCCAGGGGACCGGACTGGCTGGCCAATCCCCAGTTTGCACTTTGGGCCGTGGTGCTGGTGGATGTGTGGATGTGGAGCCCCTTTGTGATGCTCCTGTGCCTATCCGGTTTGAAGGCGATCCCAGAGTATCTGTATGAAGCGGCAGCCATCGATCGTGCCAGCGCATGGTTCCAATTCTGGCGCATCACACTGCCCCAGGTAGCGCCGCTGCTAATGATTGCCATATTGTTCCGCACCATCGAAGCCTTTAAACAATTCGACGTCGTGATGGGCCTGACGGGAGGTGGACCAGGCGATGCCACCGAGCTGGTAGCCGTTAAACTGTACCGCATCGCCTTCCTGGGGCGTTTCGACACAGGTATTGCGAGCGCTTTTGCCTATATTGTTCTTATTATTATCATCGCGATCAGCAACCTGTACATTCGATACCTGAACCGGTTGCGAGGAGAGGCATAGCATATGGCAAGGTTTGAAGAAGTTGGTCCACGTTCGCCGATTACCGAGAGCACGCGCGTGGACTTGGTACACCCCCGCGCGCGTCTGGGTGTCACTCTCCGCGCTATTGTAGCCATCATGATCGTAGCCATCATGCTCTTCCCGGTAATCTGGCTGGCACTCACTACTATTAAGACGAGGCCCGACACGGTGGCCGTACCCCCTAAGTTCATCCCATATTTCCCTGATGGACTGCTCAGCGACTGGTGCATGGTGCCACAATTCAACAAAGATGGCACGCCCAAGCTGGATAAAGATGGCCAGCCGGTGCTGAAGGAACGACCTGTCTGCTTTGACGTGACGTTGGAAGGTATCGTCGGGCTGTTTTTCGAGCGGCGCACTCTGACACCGGCGCAGCAGAAACAATATATGGAGAGCCCAGAATTCGGCTGGGCGGACCGCATTTTGCTCAAGCGCGGTCTGGTGATCACAGGTCCCAGTGAGTTTGTGAATCGTTTCCGCAACTCCTTGATCATTGCTGGTACTTCGACCGTGTTGGCGGTGGCCTTTGGCCTGCTGGCTGCGTATGCTTTTAGCCGCTGGGACATCAAGGGCAAGCCCGATTTTCTCTTCTTCATCCTGAGCACCCGCATGTTGCCGCCGGTGGTGGTGACCATCCCCATCTTCTTAATGTATCGCCAGCTGGGCATCTACGACACGCATATTGGCATGATCTTACTGTACACCGTTTTCAACTTGTCGCTCTCGGTATGGCTGCTCAAGGGTTTCCTCGATGAGATCCCCAAAGAATACGAGGAAGCTGCGTTGGTGGATGGCTACAGCCGGATGCAGGCGTTCCGCAAGGTAGTATTGCCACAAGCTGCCACAGGCATTGCCGCTACGACGGTGTTCTGCTTGATCTTTGCCTGGAATGAATATGCCTTCTCGCTGATGTTGACATCGGATGTGGCCCGCACAATGCCACCCTCAATTGCCAGCACACAGGGCGCGGGCGGCATAGAATGGGCGATCATTGCGACCGCTTCGATGCTCTTCCTGATCCCGGTAGTGGTGATCACCTTCGCGTTGCGCCAGCATCTGCTACGCGGTGTCACCTTCGGCGCGATCCGGCAATAATGGGGATGTAAAGATGGCGACCATCGAATTGCGTCAAGTTGAAAAGAAATTTGGCCAGTTGCATGCCGTAAAACCGATGGACCTGACCATCCACAACGGTGAGTTCGTGGTGTTGCTGGGGCCCTCTGGTTGCGGCAAGACCACCACGCTGCGCATGATCTCAGGGTTAGAGGCCGTCACCGGAGGACACATCTACCTGGATGGGCGGGACGTGACTTGGTTACATCCCAGTGAGCGTGACATTGCTTTTGTCTTCCAGTTCTTTGCACTCTATCCGCATATGACCGTGCTGGATAACATTCGCTTCCCGCTCCAGGCGCAGCGTGTTCCCCGTGCTGAGGCGGAGAAACGGGTGTCCGAGATTGTGAAGATGTTGCAGATCGAGCACCTGTTGCACTTGCGTCCTGGCTCGCTGAGCGGGGGCGACCGGCAGCGCGTGGCATTAGCGCGTGCTTTGGTGCGTCGCCCAGCGGCTTTCTTGATGGACGAGCCACTGGGTGCGTTGGATGCCGATCTACGCGAATCGATGCGCGCCGAGATCAAGCGGCTGCACATTGCCAACAATGCCACCACCGTCTATGTGACGCACGACCAGCTCGAAGCCATGGCACTGGGCGATCGTATTGTGGTGATGTCGGCTGCCGAGATCCAACAGGTAGGCAGTCCATCTGAGGTGTATTACAAGCCGGCCAACCTGTTCGTGGCACGCTTCATCGGCAGTCCGGGTATGAACCTGATTAACGGCCGCTATGCCGACGGGATTGTTTACCTGCCGGGCGACAATCGCTATGCAGTGCCGGAGAGCTGGCGCGGGCCGTTGGCCCACTCGCTCAAGGACGGCGAGGTGATTATCGGCTTCCGTCCTGAATCGGCGCGCATCACCGAGAACGGTGCTCTGAGTGCACGCGTATATTCCAGCGATATGCATGGCGCCTTCAATATGATCCACCTGGCGCTGGGAGACGAAACCAATATTGTCAACGTCCGGGTAGATCGGTGGGTCACCTATGCACTGGATGCCATGGTGCGGTTCGACATCGATCCGGAAGGGGTGCGTTTCTTCGATCCGCGCAGTGAAAAAGCGCTGAGACGAGGTGGAGCACAATGAGCCACGTAGAGCTACAGCATATTACCAAGCGTTTCAAGACGGTCACCGCGTTGCGTGACGTCTCGTTCGATGTTCAGGATGGCGAGTTCTTCGTTCTGCTGGGACCGACAGGCGCCGGCAAGACCACGACGCTGCGCGTCATCGCCGGCCTGGAACCACAAACGCAGGGCCATGTCCTCTTCGACGGCGAAATTGTGGATGATCTGCCACCGCCCGACCGTGACATTGCGTTTGTGTTCCAGCAATATTCGCTGTATCCGAACATGTCGGTATATGACAACCTGGCATTCCCGCTGCGTGCTCCGATGCGACGCATGTCTGAGGCCGAGATTCGCCAGCGCGTATATCAAGCTGCCGAAATCCTGCGTATCACCCATTTGTTGGAGCGCAGGACATCCCATCTCTCCGGCGGTGAGATGCAGCGTGTCTCGTTGGGACGCGCCATTGTCCGTCAACCGCGCATCTTCTTGATGGACGAGCCCCTCTCCAACCTGGACGCCAAGTTGCGTGAGGCGTTGCGTGTGGAGCTCAAACACATCCAGAAGACCCAAGGCAGCACCACCCTGTTTGTCACCCACGATCAGATCGAAGCGCTCACCATGGCAGATCGCATTGCGGTGTTGAATAGAGGGCGCATCACCCAGATCGGCAGTCCAAGCGACATTTACGACCGGCCGGCAACAGTCTTTGTGGCGCAATTGGTGGGTGTCCCGCGCATCAATCTGGTGGATGCACGTTGCGAAGATGGGACGATCAGCATTGTCAATAGTTCGGTGCGTCTTCCCAAGCCAGTGAGTGGGGAGCTGCCGCGCACCTTCAAGCTGGGCGTGCGTCCGGAGCATGTGCAGCTCGATCCCCAAGGAGAGTTCGTCGGCCAGCTGCTCCTCATCGAGCCGTTGGGGGTGGAGTCGATCTTGCACATCAAGGTGGGGCAGCAGAGATTGGTATGTACCGTGCCGGGTATGACCCGCCACAAACTGGGCGATGAGCTGCGTTTCAACTTAGTGCGCGAACGGTTGCATTACTTCCGTGAGGATGGCATACGTATACAGGTTTAGACTCTCACTAACTTAAAGCTACAAGGAGGTATTCATCATGGGACGACCAGTCACGCTATTTACCGGTCAATGGGCTGACCTGCCTCTGGAAGTGTTGGCGCAGAAAGCCAGCGCTTGGGGATTCGATGGCCTGGAGCTGGCCTGCTGGGGCGACCACTTTGAGGTGGACAAGGCGCTCAGCCAGGATGGATATGTCCAAAGCCGTTGGGATATCCTCAACAAGTATAATCTGAAATGTTTTGCCATCAGCAGCCATCTAGTGGGGCAATGCATTTGCGATCCCATCGATAAGCGCCATCAACGCATCTTGCCGGCGCGTCTATGGGGTGAGGGCAACCCTGACAAGGTGCGGGAACGTTGCATCCAGGAGATGAAGGACACTGCCAGGGCAGCCAAGCTCTTCGGGGTCAACATTGTCAACGGCTTCACCGGCAGCAGTGTGTGGGGCATGTTCTATTTCTTCCCCCCTACATCCCAGGCTGACATCGATGAAGGCTATAAGGAATTCGCCGCACGTTGGCTGCCCATTTTGGATGAATTCCAGAAGCAGGGCGTGCGCTTTGGACTGGAGGTGCATCCGACGGAGATTGCCTACGACATCTATACGGCACGGCGTGCGCTGGAGGCGGTCAACTGGCATCCCGCTTTCTGCTTCAACTTCGATCCCAGCCACTTTATCCATCAGTTCATCAATCCGGTGTTCTTCCTGGAGGAGTTTCCTGACCGTATCATCCACGTGCACGTGAAAGACTCGCGGGTGCAGCTGAACGGGCGCAACAGTATCCTCTCCTCGCATCTGGATTTCGGTGATCCGCGACGCGGATGGGACTTTGTCTCGCCGGGACGTGGCGATGTCAAGTGGGATCCGATCATTCGCACGCTCAATCGCATCGGTTATCAGGGTCCGTTGTCCATCGAATGGGAGGACACTGGCATGGATCGGGAGTGGGGTGCCCCGGAGGCACTGGCGATGATCCGCAAGCAGGATTTCACCGCTTCCGCTGTGGCATTCGACGCCGCGTTCGCGGCCAAGAAATAAATAGGGGAAAGGAGACCTCACAATGGCAAAAGAGTCCTTCACCGCTCAAGCGAGCGTCCAGGCAGTGGGTGAGATCCCGCACATCGGTGTTGGGATGCTGGGCTACGCGTTCATGGGCAAGGCGCACAGCAATGCCTTTAAGAAGATCCCTTATATTATGTATCCCCCGCCCGCCATTCCCGATCTGGTGGCGATTTGCGGTCGCAATGAACAGGCCACCGCTGAAGCGGCGCGTCGCTATGGCTATGCTACCTACTACACCGATTGGCGGGAAATGGTCAAGGACAAGCGCATCCAGCTGTTCGACAACGGGACGCCGCCCAATGCCCATGCCGATCCATGTATCGCTGCGGCGAACGAAGGGATGCATATCCTGTGTGAGAAACCACTGGCGCGCAACGGCGACGAAGCACGCCGCATTCGCGATGAGGTGGCTAAGACAGGAGTCAAGCACATGGTGGGCTTTAACTACCGCTTTGTGCCGGCCATCCGACAGATGCGCGATCTCATTCGCAGCGGTGCACTGGGGCGAATCTATCACTACCGCGCCATTTACCTGCAAGAATGGGTGATGCCTCACTATAACTTGCCGAAGATATGGCGATTGGACAAGGAGATCGCCGGTAATGGCGTGTTGGGTTGCCTGGGATCGCATATCATCGACCTAGGACGCTTCCTCATCGGCGAGATCAAGAGCGTTGGGGCGATCACGCGTACATTTGTCACCGAGCGCCCGCTTCCGGATGGCAGCGGTATGGCCAAGGTGGATGTGGATGACGCCTTTGCCAGCATTGTGGAATTCGAGAACGGTGTGATTGGCACCATCGAAGCGACCCGTTTTGGCGCCGGCCGCAAGAATCATCAGGTGATCGAGGTCAACGGTGAGAAGGGGAGTGTGCGTTTCGAGTTGGAGCGCCTGAATGAGCTCCAAGTATTCTGGGTGGATGAGGAACCCAAAGAAACGCAGGGCTTCCATAACGTGTTGGTGACCGAGGCGTACCATCCCTGGATCAGCAACTGGTGGCCCCACGGGCATATCATCGGCTGGGAACATACTTTCGTGCACGAGATCACCCACCTGCTGGATTGCATTGTGAACAATAAGGATGTCGCTCCGGATGGCGCCACTCTGGAGGATGGTTATCGCGCTTGTGTGATCTGTGACGCGATGCTCAAGTCGGCCGAAGCGCGCCGTATGATCGACATCGAATACTGAGATGGCGACGACGGACGGGGGCGGATCATTTCCGGCCGCCCCTGTCCCGTCACGACATCCTAGAAAGAGGTGCAAATACAGGTTATGGAGCAGAATTCGAGCAAGCGGATTGTCGTGCGACCTTTGATCATTTCCATTGCGTTTGTGGTGTTCTTCCAGATCCTCAATCGGGTGGTGCCGACAATGGTGAGCCCGACGATTGGGGATATTGTGCAGTTCATCACCAATTTCGCCACCATCCTGTTAGGGGGAGCTTTCTTCCTGGCGTTTGTGGCGGCAAATGTCAACGGCAAAATACCCCGCGGCATCCACAGCAAGGTGGAGATTGTGATCATCTTTTTCCTCGTGGTCGGCATCATCTCCATGTTCCAACCCATCTCTGTTGACATCTATGGTGTCGGATTCAACGTGTTGATGTTCGCCCTGCTGGCCTTCATTGTATGGAGCCATCTGGCGCCCAAGATGCCCAGCGAGGAGGAAGAAGAAGCCGCCGCCAAAGCCGAGCGGGGGCTATAGGCTGCTATCCTCGGGCGAGGCAATCCTACCCTCTTGCCCTTCGCCCAGAAGATAAAGAGGCATAGAGGTGTGTCCATCTCCATGCCTCTTTGTTTTCACAGTTCTCTTTTTGCCTCAGAGAGGCGCCGGCTACTGATCTCTGAGCCAAATCCCTAGGCGGCAGAGAAAGTGGCGTTGCTCTGCGATCCACCGCCCAAGCAATCGCTCACGCGGTGTGATAGTACACATCCCAGCCGAGATACGTGGTCAGTGCTTCGTACACGGCATCGGCCCCCCGTGCCTGGGTAGCAGCGAAGTGGTGCTCAAAGCGATTCTTACAAATGAAGTGGAGCAAGTCTTGTAAATCGGAGATGTGCACCACGCCATACGTACCGTAGGTGTCCAGCGTTTGCTGGGTGAACTCACCTTCGCCCACATAAGCCGCAATGGCACCATTCAGGTCATCCGTGCTGATCCGCAGGAAGGTGAACGGCGCCGCCTTGATCTTGCCATATAGTTGGCCATAGGCGTTTTCCTCGCCCAGGCGCTCAGCCAGACCGGGATGGCAGCTCATCCACGGTCGCTGTTCCATCACACAGGCCGGCAGATTAGAACAATGGAAGACAACCGCCTTGTCCGGCTCTTCGGCGTAATTGTTGTTCCAATCCAACAACATCGCCGGCTGTCCGGATGCCAGCTGTAACACGTACATGCTCAGCGCCCCGTTGGCGTCGGTCTCACAAGCGCTGGGCAACATTTGATTGCTCAACATGCTCATCAGCGGGCACGGAAAGACGCCAAAGTACTCTTCCAGGGCGGTCCAACATTGCACTGCTGTGGCATTCAATTTGTTCTCGGCAATCCAGCGATCCATCACCACGCCGAAACGCGCCATGCGATTGAGCACACTGGGAGGCACATGGCTCGTCTCGGCGTATTCGATGATCGCCTGACGCTTTGCCACGACATCGGGGTCGTCGTCCGCGAGACGATCCGCACGCCCGAAGGCTTCGGACAAATCCAGCGTTTCCACTGAAACGCCGACGTGTTCGAGTATCTTCTCGCTGAAACGCACCGTATTGAATGCTGCCGGCCGGGCACCCAACACCCCAATGCGCACCTGCCGCATGCCTCTCACGATGCGACAGACGGCGACAAAGTGGTGCAGGTCCTCGCGGAAGCTCTCCGACTCGGGGTTGACTGTGTGCATATGGGTGAGCGTGAAGGGGATGTTATATTGCCCAAAATTGTTGCATACCGAGATCTTGCCGCAGAAGCTATCGCGCCGCTCGGTGAAGCTTAACTTGGACATATCGTCCGGAAAAGCATGTACCAAGATGGGCACCTTTAGACCCGAAAAACGGATCACGTTTGCGACCGCTTTCTCATCTCCGAAGTTAGGCAATGTCACGATGATGCCGTCAATCTCGGAAGCGTGGCGTCTGAACAAGTCGCCACATTTGATGGCATCGTCGAGCGTTTCTACGGCACCAAAACGGGTTTCCTGAGGGTCAAGTGTGATGACATTGATATTTTCCTGGCTCAGCACCCGAAGCATCGTGGCACGGGCATCGGCGCATAAATGAGCAGGAAATCCACTGCGATTGCTGACAATCATCCCTAGGGTGATAGCATGCATTGTTTACGACTCCTTGCTGTTTGATGGGATGGCTTGTATTGGGGGCAATTCTATACCATTTCTGCCCAAAATCACAAGCAATGAAATAGAGACGAACTGGATGGTGTGAGCAGAAACTCTAGGATTAGGGATACCCAGAAACCTTCAGTCTCATGGGTCGTTTTTCTAACGATTCATCGTTGGTTGGGGAAGAAATCAATGTGCACGTACTGAGGCGGGGAGGCCGCCATAGTGAACTTCACTTCGTTGGATGCTTGGCCACCATCCCACGCCTGGATCAGCGTGACGCTATACTCGCCGGGAACATAGGGGGTGAATTCGATTTTGCAATTCATGCGCCGGTTGTCACCGCACTTGGGACAAGTGCTATCGGCACCGCCCAAACCGGAGACATCACTCATGTGCACTTCTCCATTGGGGTCCACCAGCTTCATTTGGTAGTTCGGCTCGCCATCGAACTGATTGGTGTTGATGTCGATGATCTTCCAGACCATGCCGGTGATGCGTGTCATCTGGAGCGTACCGGTATCGAAGGCGACCACATTGCCGGTGAATTTGTACTGAGGCACAGGGGTATCTGTGGGAGTCGGGGTAGCAGGTGGCTTCTTCGGTCGCGGGCGCGGAGTGTGTGTGGGCGGCGGGGGTGTGTCCGTTGGTGTTGGCGCGGGGGTAAACGTGGCGGTGGGTTCGGGCGTCCAGGTGGGCACCAGTGTGTACGTGGGCGTGGGAGACGGGGTGTTGGTGGTCGTTGGAGTGGGTGAGATCCATGCCGGTTGGCTGGTCATATCCGGCTCCTCCAATCGCGTCTGTGCTACCACCACAGGTGAGGCCGCTGTCAGATGTCGCACCGTGTCGATTACGAGCACAAAGCCGGTGACGCATATGCTCATCGTAGTTAATCCCAGCACAAAGAGAAACAATTGCTGTCGTCGCGACATGCTCCTTCCTCCGCCACCTCGTGACACATGGTCATAGTGTTATGTCTATTTTACCATAAAAAACGCGATTTTTCAAGAGAAGGAACGACGAAAATCCGCACAATGTGCTGCATTTTATCCACGAGCAACTTCATCCCTCCATAGTGGGAAAAATTTACCTAGCGCTTTTTGGAGGTCAAAGGCTTGTATGTTGTTATAAACTTGATTATAATGCATGTAGAATA
>JBMFPH010000094.1:0-12272 GCA_049969215.1 Anaerolineae bacterium
CAGGCCGGCCGCCAAGCCGCCGGCGACCAGCGCCAGCAGCTCGCGCGGCCGGATGATCCCCTGGGCAGCGCGGTTGGCGAAACGCTCCAAGTCGCCAACCTCCTTCAGTTGGGCGCGCACCGTCATACGCCCGGCCGGGTTGTGCACCAGTTGTTCCACTGCATCCAGGCGACGTCGGATGGCAGTGACGTCACGCAGCGGTTGCTGCAGCCATTGGCGCAGGCGTCGCGCGCCCATCGGGGTGACAGTACAATCCAACACACCCAACAACGAACCCTTCACCGAACCGCCACGCAGTGTCTGGGTAAGCTCCAGATTGCGGCGTGTGACGGCATCCAACACCATATAGTGGCCCGGATGATAACGCACCACACGGGTGAAATTGATCAGGGCGTCTTTCTGGGTGGCGCTCAAATACTGGATGATGGCGCCAGCGGCGCGGATGGCGTACGGGCTCCCATGCAGCCCAAACCCATCCAGCGTGGCAACCTCAAACTGGTCCCTCAGCGTTTCGGTCGCTGCCTCGAGGTCGAAGTACCATGCATCGCACGGGGTAATCGCCGCCGTGAAGGGAAGGCTGTCCTTCAGCCGGGCTGCCATTTCGGTTCCCGGCAGCAAAATCTCCACCGGCTGCAGACGGGCAAGCTCCTCGCCCAGAGCGTGCCATGGCTCGGCGCTGTTGACCTGCGTGGCGGCGAATTCACCCGTGGAGACATCGGCATAGGCCAGCCCCATAACACCCGTCTCGACCACACATGCTGCGAGGTAATGGTTGCGCGCATGTTCCAACAATGACGGCTCGACAATGGTGCCAGGCGTGATGACGCGCGTCACCTCGCGATGCACCAGACCTTTTGGGGTAGTCGGGGTGGTGACAGGGGTGTCAGTCGTGCGGCTCATTTCACTGCGCAGGTGGCTGGAGACCCCGCCCCCCACCTGCTCCACAATGGCCACCTTGTACCCAGCGTGGATCAGCCGCGCGATGTATCCATCGGCGGCGTGATAGGGCACGCCCGCCAGAGGGACACGCTCGTTCTTGCCAACCGGGCGCGATGTGAGCACGATGTCACACACCTGGGAGACAATGCGCGCATCCTCGTCGAAGGTCTCGTAGAAGTCACCCAGACGGAAGAAGACGATGGCGTCCGGGTACTGTCTCTTGATCTGCAAATACTGACGCCGCATGGGTGTGAGCATAGGATCACCACCTTGATTCTACCCCACGCGCAGGGGCAAGGCAAACCCCTACAGTGATGCGGTCATAAAGTTTGACACGTCTCACCCTCCTGGCGATAATCAAGCTGGACACGCTTGAGCTCACCCCTACAGGAGGATAATCACGATGACCCCTTCGAAGAAAACTACATTTGGTGTTATCATTGGCACGCGCGACTTTTTCCCCGCCGAACCGGTGCGACGCAGCCGCCAGGAAGTGCTCTCCCTTCTGACCGCGTTGGGTATCGACGCTGTGATCTTGGACGAGCAGGACACCCCCATGGGCGCCGTGGAGACATGGGAACAATCCAAGAAGTGCGCTGCCCTGTTTCGCGCCCATCGCGAACGCATTGACGGCATCCTGGTGATCCTGCCCGTCTTCGGCCCGGAGAAGGGCATCGCCGACGCCATCCAGCTCTCTGAGCTGAACGTGCCGGTTTTGGTGCAGGCGTATCCAGACGATTTGAGTCGTTTGAGCGTTGAAGAGCGGGGCGACGCTTTTTGCGGCAAGATATCAGTATGCAACAACCTCTATCAATATGGCATCCCCTTCTCCCTTACACAAGAACACACGGTGCATCCGAGCCACGCGAGCTTCAAGGCAGATCTGGAGTGGTTTGCCGGCGTCTGTCGCGTGGTGAAGGGATTGCGCCGGGCACGCCTGGGAGCGGTGGGTGCGCGCCCCAACCTGTTCAACACAGTGCGGTACAGCGAGAAGCTATTGCAAGCCTATGGTATCAGCGTCTCCACGGCCGACCTCTCCGAGCTGTTCGGTCCAGCTGAAAAGCTTGCGGACGACGACACACGCGTCCGGGCGAAGTTCGCCGCTATACGGGAGTATGTCAACACGAGTGGCATCCCCGAGGAATCGTTGCTCAAGATGGCGCGCCTGGGTGTGGTGCTCGACGACTGGATCGCGGAGCATGAAGTGGATGCCATCGCCTTCCAGTGTTGGACTTCCATCCAGAAGAACTATGGGATCAACGCCTGCGCCCTGCTCAGCATGTTAAGCGAGCAGCTGCTTCCGGCAGCATGTGAGGTGGATGTCACCGGCGTGCTCTCTATGTATGCCCTGCAGCTGGCTTCCGGGAAACCCAGCGCACTGGTGGATTGGAACAACAACTACGGTCAGGAGCGCGATAAGTGCGTCCTGTTCCATTGTGGCAACTGGGCGCGCAGCTTCTTTGACGAGGTGAAGATGGCATACGGTGAGATTCTGGCCACCACGCTGGGCAGCGAACATACCTACGGGAGCATCTCCGGCCGGGCAAAGCCTACCCCCTTCACTTATGCCCGTGTCACCACCGACGACCGCTATGGCAGCATCCGCACGTACCTGGGCGAAGGGCGCCTCACCGACGACCCGCTGGACACGTTCGGCAGCCGTGCCGTCGCCGAGGTGCCCAATTTGCGCGAACTGTTACACTACATCTGCAAGAACGGTTTTGAGCATCACTGCGCCATCAACCCCTCGCTGGTGGCCAACATCCTGCACGAGGCGTTTGAGAACTACCTGGACTGGGAGGTCTATCGCGCCTGAGAAGGTGTGTGATCGTTTTCGGCGGTGGGATCTGCTGACCGAGCCGCGCGCGTCAGCAAGCGGCAGGCATGCTGCTCCTTGACGGTCGCGGCTCGGGTGAAGCGGGAAGAGTTGGAATGGTACAACACCGCTGTCCGGGGCAAAAATCCGCCCTCAAAGGGGTATCTCTTTATGGAGCGCTCTGTCTTTCCAGTGTGATGCGGTGCCCTAGCGACTGATCACAGGCAGGTGGATGGCATAGTCGGCACGGAAGAATAGGTAGACAGCTCCGCTGTTCAGGACGACGGTGCCGCGGTTGGCGTAGGGAGCACCGACCGCAAGAATGTTCCCTTGAGCTGCTACCGCGAAACCGAACTGGTCACCCATCTTGCCGTCCTGGGCGAGCAGCTGTGTCGTCTGACCCCATACGTTGTTGCCACCTGCGTTGCGCTCGAACACATAGGCAGCGCCCCGGTAGATATCTTCTGCTACTTCGGTCAAATAAGCTCCGACAACAACCACATCGCCTGTGACATAGGTTGCGAAGCCGAAGCGGTCACCTGAGGTGCCCTCAGTAGCGCTTATCTTCGTTCGCTGGCCCCATTGATCAGCCCCACCTGTGTTGCGTTCGAAGATATAAGCGGCACCCGGACCGGGCAGTACATCCTTGCTAGGATCGCTTGGGTGCTTGTAATCCGGCTGAGGTGCCCCCACTACCAGTGTGTCGCCGTCCAACGCTAGTGACGTACCGAATCGGTCGTAGGGCTGGGGGTCAGAAGCCGATATCTTCTTGACCTCATTCCACTGGGTACCACTGCGATAGAAGATCTGGGCAAAGCCGGTGTCAAGTTGTGTACCTGTATTAGCCCACGGCGCTCCGACTACTACGGTATCCCCGTCAATCGTCACCGCCCGGCCAAACAGATCCTGCACGTGCGGCGTGGTCGCGGTGAGGATAGCACTCTGCGACCAGTTGTCTGTGCCGCTGGACGTGAAGATGTAGGCGGCGCCGGCATCCCGGACATTGTTGACCTCTTTCTCCGCCGCTCCCACGACGATGGTATTGCCGTCTATTGCCACCGTTGTGCCCATATGGTCGCTGTGTGTATAGATATCGCTGGCGGTCAGCTTGGCCACTTGACCCCAGTTGCCTGCCCCGTCCTTGTCACGTCGGAACACATATGCGGCGCCAGCATCCTGCCAACCACCCACATCCGCCCATGGTGCGCCGATAACGACCTTGTCACCGCTGATGGCCACTGCGTACCCGAATCGGTCGCTGAGTCGGCCGTCGTCGGCGAGCAACTGTTTGACCTCCGTCCAGGAGTTAGATCCAGTATTACGCTTGAAGATGTAAGCGCTACCGGGGGTCGCATCGGTGGTTGTGTAGTGCGGTGCACCGACGACCAAATAGTCACCGTCAAGCGCCAAGGACCAGCCGAAATTATCCTGCTGCCAGGTTGCGCTCCCTTCCAGCTTTTGCAGCGGCACAATCGCCTGGCCGCTCACGGTGTCCGGGGTCTGGGCACAGACCCCGCTGCCGGGGAGATAGAGCGCTGCCAGCAGCCCACCTGCCAATGCTACCAAACCCCACACGATGGTTGTGCGTGCCATACTCATTGCCTCATCTCCTTATTCTCGCTGCCCCATCCGAACCACGAGCGTCAAGGGGTGGTAAGGGCACTTGGAACACGAAAGCCGCGCAAGGTCTCTTCGCACCTTTCGCGCTTCTTCTCGCGCTTCGCGTTCCAAAAGTTCTCGGCGTGCCCTAAGGTGCATCCTCAGCATACCAGCAATAACCTTGGGGGCAACCGGCGTTTCGACCCTACTACCCGACTCATCAAGGCTTGTCTGCAGGCGGAGTGGACGATTCGGTGGGGCTTTTCTCCGCGCATTCTGCCAGACCCTGCCATGCCGGATTGGTCGCAGTCGAATCGATCTTGAGGGAAGTCTCCAGCCAAGGCACACCTTTGCTGCACTGGTCGAGATGCACATAGGAAAAACCCAGCGTGTAGTAGTACTCCACCGGAGCGGGATATGCATCCTGGAAGCTAAAGGCAAGCGCTGCACTGCCTGACGCATCCGGATGCAATTCGCCTACTTCCAGCGTTTTACCTGGCCACATCAGCAGCTGCACTTTATATGGCAGGTTGGGCGAGGGCGGAAGCGAGCGCATCATCACCTGTAAGCGCCCATCCTGCAGGTATAGGGTTGCTTCTCCACTGCTCGCCAGAAAGGGGTTGGGGCGCTCGGGCGTCCCCGTAGCAGGCGGGGGCGAAGGCGTGGGACTGGAGAGCGCTGTCTGGGTAATCGGCATGGATTGTCCCAACCGAGCTGCAAGTGCGTCGCCGCAGGTCTCGCTGGAATGCAGGATCACTTTCCGCTCGGTTGGCAGCGGGTACAGCTGGGCGGTAAGAGTGGTTGTGCCCTTGCGATCGAGCGGCTCGAATTCACCGCGCACGACCTCGACCGGGCGCGGTGGGTCGTAATCAGTGTCCTGCGTCCAGATGCTCAGCTCGCGCGCGCGGGTGAGGTACTCGCGTTGGAAGAGCTGGATGGCCCGTTGCAGCGCCACAATCGCATCCTCATAGTGTTGGGTGACGTAGTGTACCAGCCCGAGATGCCCCCATGCCTGTGCGTCCTCAGGATCGACCTCGGTTGCTTGCTCCAGATACTCCACAGCGCGGTTGACATCGCCCTTGAGATAGTAGGTCCAGCCTAGTTGGTCGTACGGCTTGGAGCTGTTCGGCTCAATGCGGATGGCACGCTCAAGCCGGTCAATCGCTTCCTTGTATTTGCCTATGGCGCGGTAGTTGCGCGCTACGCTGAGGTATAGAGGAACGAGGCGCGGATGCAGGCGGATAGCGTTCTCATACGCTTCAATCGCTTTACTGAAGCGTCCTTGCAGCTCATGGGCATAGCCCTGATTGCGATGGGCATCCAAGCTCTGATAATTCAGGTCGACTGCCTGTTGGGCATACTTACGCGCGGCGGTCCAATTCCCCATGTCGGCATACACCTCCGCGAGGTAGGCATATGCCTCCGCATAGCGCTCGTCCAACTCGATGGCGCATTCACATGCGTCCAACGCTTCGGCATAGAGGCCTTCCCAGTCCAGCGCGCGGCAGAAGACGGCAACTGCTTGAGCGTTGCGCGGCGACAGCAACACCGCCTTCCTCGCTGCAGCGAGAGCTTCGGCGCTGCGCTCACGCAGGATGAGCAATTGCGCCAGGCGTATGTGCACAGCGGGTTCCTCCGGCAGCATGGCGGCGGCGCGCTGATAGGCGGAGATCGCCTCGTCCAGCTGCCCTTCGCCGTAATAACCTTCGCCCGCAGCCAGGTAGTAGGAAGCCGGCCAGGTTGGGGTGGGGGTCGGCTCAAAAGGAGTTGCCCAGCTGGGCCGATACGTGGCGATATAGTGCACCATGAGCGTCGCAGCCAGGATCAAGAGCAGCAGGAGAATGGTCAACCGTGGTGTGCGGCGACGCGGCCTGGGACCGAGATACATCTTGTGCGGACCTTTGCCTGCCCAAATGACACGTTTCGATATCCTTTGTAGGACATTCTAGCACGGGAAGAGGGGGCATACAACTTACCTTGGATTAAGCCGTCTGGCAGCTGCCTCCCTTAGCGCGTCTTTGTACACCCCTTCCACCCCTTGGATCATGCGAGCGACAGTGAAGTTCTGCTCAACGCGCGCGCGGCCTGCCCGGCCCATCGCATCGCGCAATGCGCTATCGCGCAGCTGTTCGAGGGCAGCAATCAGAGCGGCAACATCGTTGGGTGGCATCACCAGTCCGGTGATGCCATGTTGCACGATCCACGAAGTGCCGGTGCCCACTTCGGTGGTGATGCACGGCAGGCCGCTGGCCATCGCTTCCAACAGGACGGTGCCGAAAGCTTCAGCGCGCGCGTTGGCCGGCAATACAAACACATCCGCCCGGCGATACCATTCCGGCAACTCGGCGTCGGGCACATTACCGGCGAAGTGCACGCGTTCATCCAGCCGCAGTGAACGTGCCAGCATCTCCCACGGTGCACGCATCGGCCCATCGCCCACAACGGTCAACTGCACATCCGGCAGCTGCGCCAGCGCCTGCAGCAACACATCCAACCCCTTGTAGTAGCGCAGCCGCCCGACAAACAAGAGGCGTAATGTGCCACTTCCCTGTTGGGAGGAAGGGGTGAATTGTCGTATGTCCACTCCCAGGGGCACCACGGTGCATTTGTGTGCCACCGGCCGCAACCATGGTGACGTTTCGATGTAGCGCGGACTGGTGGCGACGATGCGGTCGGCGGCGCGCAGTACATAGCGCAGCAGCGGTGCATACAGGCGCAGCCAGCCGCGCTGACGTACCACGTCGGAGTGATGAGTAATCACCACAGCGCTGTTGCGGCGCAACAACCAGGCGGTCACCTCGCCCAGCGGATAGGGTGAGTGCACGTGTAAGAGGTCGGGATGTTGGTGCCAGAGCTCCCACGCTTGTGCCCAACTGATCGGCATCGAAGCACGTGTGGTCAGGCGGCCCGCTTTGATGATGTGCACGCCGTTCAGCATCTCACGCCTTGTGTGCCTGCCAGGGTCACACACCAAGACTGTCACGGAGTGTCCGGCAGCCGCCTGCGCTTCCGCCAGCACGCGGATGTGATTCTCGATACCGCCCAGGACGGGGAAGTAGTCCTTATAGAGGTGGAGGATGTGCATTGTCAGATCGCCATCACGACAATGGCCGGATCCATGTGATCAAAAAGGAGGGCACGGGGCTGTCTCCCAAGAGTCGCCTGTTTCATTGATCTTCCTTTCGAACGAAGAGACCCTTTATGTCCGATGCTTGGACAATCTCATAAGCTTCTCGGAAGCGAGGGTCGTTGACCAGCAGTGCAGTACCAGTGAAATTGGTAATATAATCTCCCTCTGGCGTCATGCCACGGATCTCGACCTGGACGAAACGTGGCTGTTGGTTCAAGATGTAGTTCACATCCCACTTGCCGAAAGCATCACCTCGGCCAAAAAGACCGTGAGGCAACTGCACTGGGAGATGCGCAATGTGCTCATCTGTCAGACCCACCATATCTACTATTCGAGTCTCCAATGGTAGTGAGTAAGCAATTAATCCTGCGTCTGTGACTGCGATGACATCTTCGGGACGTACGTGGGCTGCCAGATAGGCGTGTACACCCTCATCCGGGGTCAACAACGGTCCCTTTCCAACACCCTGAACCAAGCGCGCTTCCGCCGCTCCTGCCAGCAGGTATGCTAGCTGGCCTGCTAGCAGAAAGGAGACTATCCGATCACCCCACCGCAAGGATTGGAATATATCTCGAAGTCGAAGCAATCCATCCTGTACCAAGAGGTATAATAGCGGCATAATATGCACTAAGAAACGTTGCATCGGCATCCAGTCACCACCGCCGACTACAATGAACGCTGCATAGGCGATCACGCTCGCAGCGAGATAACGCTCCGTTGGAGACCGCACCGGCTTTACAATTGCCAAGGCAAGGGTGATGGCCAGGAAGAAAAAGCCACCCGCTGCGTTGACGCTCTGGTATAGGTAAAATAGCCCTTCAAGCAAGGCACGAGGATGCAATCCCATCGATTTGGCATAGACCGTGTTGGGGAACGGATAACCGTAGTAGGTCAACCGCCAAGTAAAGTAGGGCAATACGATAACCGAACAGGCTGCGATGCGCCACAAGTCTCGACGGCTGACCCTCCTTTCTTGGAACGAGCACAACGCTCGCAAAGCCATTGCGACGGAAAAGAACAAAATGCCCTCTGGTCGGCTTAACGCCAGTAAGCCAAACAAGACACCTGACCACCAACCAGCACCTTTCTTCTCTTCGGACAGAAATGTGAAGCTGGCGGCTAGTGCGAGGAAGGCGAAGAGTGGTGCCTCGAGCTGACCCATAGTCCACACCGCGAATGGTGCCGAGCACGCCAGCAACCAAGCAGCTGCACTTCCACTCGATAAGGCCTGCCCGAAGTAGTACGTCAACCCCAAGGAGGATAACCCGAAAAGGCAACCCAGCACCTTGGCTGCGAGGCCCAGGTCCACACCAATCTTCGCAAAAGGCAGCAGCAGGGCGATCCAGAGAAAATTGGAATAACCTTCAACTCGTTCTCCAATGTTATAAACGAGGCCGTTGCCAGCAGCCCACTGGCGCACGTATCGGAAAGAAATGTAGGCATCGTCTATATGGAAGCCGGAGAACATCCACAGCTGTGAGGCATAGATCAGCACAATAGCAAAGATAACCACCAAAGGCGGGATTCGTCTCACGGCGTGAACTCCTCTACGGAACAGGGGTCAGATGAAAGTTCCGTGAACAAGTCACAACACATTCTACAATTGAGTGAGCAATGTCATCCGTGTGCCAATCTGGCATATTGTTCCGCTGTTGCAGCGGCCGTGCGCTGCCAACTGAATACAGCCGCACGCTCACGGCCACGTCTTGCGAAATCATTACGCAGATCAACATCACCTAACAGCTGCATCAACGCATCTCGGATGCATTCTATGTCATGTGGGTCAAAGAGCAAAGCCGCTTCGCCTGCCACCTCCGGCAAGCTAGCTGCATTGGAACAGGCAACCGGCGTCCCGCAGGCCATCGCTTCCAGCACCGGCAGTCCAAATCCCTCGTACAAGCTGGGGAAGACAAAGCAGAGCGCTCCGCTGTAAAGCCCTGGCAGGTCTTCGTCTGCAGCTGTGCCCAAGAACATCACACGCTCCTGGAGGCCCAACGCTTCTGCTTTGTGACGTGCATGCGGATAACGCGCATCCCACGGGCCGGCGACCACCAAGAATAGATCCCGTCGGTGCGGCGCAACTGCCGCCCAAGCTTCCACCAACCGCACTAAGTTTTTGTGGGGCTTATTGCTGCCCACATACAGCACATAGCGTGCCGGCAGCCCGTAAGTTCGACGCACGCGCTCGATTTTCTCAGATGACCATGGCTGAAAGTGCTCGTCCGCCGCCAATGGGATGACGACCACCTTGTGCGTTGCAACTCCTAGGTGGCACACCAAATCGTTCCGAGTGGTCCGTGAAACGGCTAGCACCACCTCCGCAGCATGCAATGCCAGCCGATGGGTCAGGTGAAACACGAGGCGCTGCCATGCGGTGAAATAAGCTGGGAAGAGAAGAGGGATGATATCGTGGCACGTTAGCACAGTGGGCAGGCCAGGCCAATAAGGCATCAGGTAATAAGGACTGTGATAGACATGCGTCCGGGCGGTGTGTAGGACGTGGGGCACCAGCCACTGCTGGCGCAGGGAGAAAGGCGAGGCCGGACAGGACAGGGTGGGCAGCCGGGGCAGCGACAGGCGGCCCGACTGTGCCCTCGGATCGACCAGCAGCGTCACATCGGGATGTTCATCCAGCTGTATCAGCGCGCGCGCCAAGCTGGCCACATAGCGTCCGATGCCGGGGAAGTGGTCATTGGCGGTGCGCGCGTCGAGGATGACTTTCAAGGCCCTCTCCGTGCTAGAATTTCCTCGTAAAGCTCCTCGATCTGGCGCACATATCGGGTAGCGCTGAAGTTCGTCTCCGCCCGCTCGCGCCCGGCGCGGCCCACCCGCTGCGCCAGATCCCGATCGACCGCTAGTTTGGCGACCGCCTCTGCCATGTGAGATACATCCCCTGGCATGACTAGTATTCCTGTTTCACCGTCCAGCACGATCTCCGGCACCCCGCCATCCGCGAAGGCGACCACCGGCCGGGCAGCTGCCATCGCTTCCACAACGACAAGGCCGAAGGGTTCGGCCTCTGAGCAATGCACAAAGACGTCCATCGCTGCCAGCCAAGGTGCAACATCTGTCTGATGACCTGCAAAGTGAACTCGTTGGGCAATGCCTAGCTCGTGCGCCAGACGATGTAGTCGCTCCGCATAATCGGCATCAGCGGCGAAGACTTGTCCTCCGACGATCAAGAAGCGAGCATCGGGAAGCAGGGCACTGACGCGATGAGCTACTTTCAAAAATACATGGTGACCCTTCCACGGTTGCATGCGACCTACGGTGCCAATGAGAACACCTGTTTCCGGCAGTCCGAGCTGAGCGCGGGCTGCTGACGGTGATAGCTGGGGGTGAAAGTGTTCCACCTCGATCCCATTGTGGATGACATGCACGTCCGGACGTGGGATAGTGCGCGCAACGGCGTGCGAGTTAGCGATGACAGCGTGCGCCAGGCGGCTCATCAGTCGAGGATACCAGCGGCCGCCGATGCGACCAGGGCCATACAAATCGTGGGCATGCCAGATCATTGGGCAGCTTGTCAGTAGAGAGGCTAAGGCCGTGCTGAAGCTGGCTCGCATTGTGTTGCTATGTAAGATTGCGGCGTGATGACGGCGCACCAGAGAGGCCAGTGCCCATCCGCCCCGCCAGAGGCGTGGCAACGCCAGAAGGTGACCACGCAAACGGGGAAAATCTGTCGTGCACACTTCCAGCCCCAGCGCACGGGCTGCTTGCGCCAGGGGGCCTGGCTCGCAGGCCAATACTGGTCGAAAGTGATCACGCTCCAAGTGGCGCATCAAGATGAGCAAGCTGTTTTCGGCGCCGCCCAGTCCTTCTCCATGGTCAGTATAAAGGATGGTTATCGGTTGTGATGCGCCCATAATGACAGCATCGATATGGTCCAAAGTGGACATCTATGGTACTATCTGCCAGATGGGTGCTCAAACTATTTGTCTTTTGCTGTCCCGAATTATCTGCTGATACACAGCTAGCGTGTTCTGCGCACAGCGTTGCCAGGAGAACTCTCTGGCACGCATCAGGCCTTGTTGGCGTAACCTTTCCCTCAATTCAACGTCCATTAGCGCCCTCCAAATGGCATCCGCTAGCGCTGTGACATCGGTCGGATCAACTAGAATGCCAGCATCTCCCACGACTTCAGGCAAGCTGGCAACATTGCTGGCGATCACAGGCGCCCCACATGCCATTGCCTCTAACACGGGCAGACCAAAACCTTCATACAACGATGGGAACACGAAGGCGTCGACAGCGCTGTAGAGCGCAACAAGTTGTGCATCGTCTATAAGGCCGACAAAACGTACCCAGTTGGACATCCCTTGCTCATCCACGATGAGATTGAAAAGCTCCTTTCCCGGGCATCCGCCTACCTGGATCAGTCCTACCTGTAAACCTTGTGAACGCAGCAGCTTCACCGCTCGGATGAGCACAGACAAATTCTTGCGCGCATGGGTGTGTCCCACGTGTAACAGGAGATGCTCTCCTAGGTCCTGGTATCGACTGCGTGTCTGGTGAATGACCTCCTCGGGCTGGCGATGAAATGCTTCATCAACACCATTGGGCACTACATACATCTTCACGATTCTGCCTTGCAGGTACATAAGAAGCTCAGAAGCAGTGAAACGAGAAACAGTGACAATTTGACAAGCTCGCTTCAGGGCACGCCATGCGATCATCCAGCTCAGCTGAGACAATCCTAGGGTGTAGCCGGGGAAACGCAATGGAGCTATATCATGCACGGTCACCAAAGTGCGCTGCGGATCCAGTGCATAAAGTAGGTGAGCATAG
>JBMFPH010000095.1:0-12236 GCA_049969215.1 Anaerolineae bacterium
TCACAGTGAAGTGTTGGCAGATTCTCGCCCAGTTCGGTCGTAATTTTGATATTGTCCCAAGATCGCAGCTGGTTTTCCACCAACAAAAGCGTATCCCTGACCACTTCATTGAGATCGGTGGCTACCAGCTCGGTTGTGGATGCATGGGCATATGTGCGCAACGCACGCACAATCTCTGCGCAACGCCAACCACTCCGATGGATAGTGATCAAGCCTTTTTGCAGTCGTTCTGCATCCAGAGTGCCACTTGCGTGGCGATCGAGGAGCGTTTGACTCACCCCGGTGATGACTTGCAGCGGCGAGTTGATTTCATGGGCAATGCCAGCAGCTAAGGTGCCCAGGTCGGCAAGCTTTTGGGACGCCAAGATTTGCGTCTCCATCTGCTTGCGCTCCGTAATGTCTCGCATAACATACACCAGGCCATCCAGGCTGTCTTGGACGTGGATCGGGTACACCGAAATGGCAAAGTATCCTCCCAGCGATGGCAGTTCCATCTCATGTCCGGAGATTGTTATGCCGAGCTCTTTCGTTTCCAGATCGCGCAGCAAGACTTCTTTGATAGGGCGGCCAAGGATGTCAACAAATGTGACACCCAGTCGTTCCACAGTCGCGCGGTTACAGCGCACAATCAAGCCATTCAAGTCGGTAAGGACGATCAGATCGGCGACCGCGTCAAAGGTGGCTTCCCACTCTTTCTTGGCCCGGCTGATCAGACGCTCTGTGCGCATCGCGCTCAGCATATAATGCACTCGGTTGAGAAGGATCTGGACATTAAGAGGCTTTGTCATGTAGTCGGTGGCGCCCACTTCGAAAGCGCGTGCAACCGACTGGTGATCATCCAACACGCTGATCATCACGATGGGAACCCTATCGCCGCCGGGGAGTTGTCGCAGCCGTGCACATGCGGCAAAACCATCCATCACTGGCATCATCACGTCGAGCAAGATCACATCTGGCTTCAATTGCCCAAAAACTTCAACGCACTGAGCACCGTTGACCGCTTCTACTACCCGGTGACCTTGCCCTTCCAGCATGCGGCGCAAGATCGAGCGCAGATACGGATCATCATCAGCAATCAATACCAGATGACTGATCTCGCGAGCATCGCGGCGTGTTACGTTATCCATCGGCTTATTCACCGATGATTTTGACCAATACCCGCTTTCTTCTGCGGCCATCAAATTCTCCGTAGAAGATCTGCTCCCACGGTCCGAAGTCTAATCGTCCGTTGGTGATCGCTACCACGACCTCACGTCCCATGATGCTGCGCTTCAGATGGGCGTCCGCGTTGTCTTCTCCATTGTTGTGCGCATATTGTGAGGTCGGCTCATGAGGCGCCAGCTTTTCCAGCCATCGCTGCATATCCTGGTGAAGACCGCTCTCATCGTCATTGATGAATACACTTGCCGTAATATGCATGGCGTTGACTAGACACAATCCCTCTTTTACCCCGGATTTCGCCACAAGCGCCTCAACCTGAGGGGTAATGTTCACGAAACCAAACCGCGAGGGCACATTCATCCAGAGATATTCTGTGAGTGATTTCATGACACTGCTCTCCGTCTGCTTAAAGTCATTGTACTATGAACCTCATGGGCATGCAAGCATTTTTTCGCAGATCGGGTGGCATGGGCGCTTGACACACACTGCTACTGTCATACAATGCATTATTGAGAGGCGGCCGCATATGAACATTACCTCTGTGTTGTCGGAGGATTCCCAATGTCCGAAAGGATTATGGTCGTTGACGATGACTACTTGACGCTGGAACACGTTCAAAAAGTGCTCGACGCAGAAGGGTTCCAGACATTTCTGGTGAACAACGGCACAAGCGTTCAGCAAGAATTTCACCGCGTGCAACCACACCTGGTCATTCTCGACCTGAAGATGCCAGATATCTCAGGTTGGGAAGTATGTCACTATCTGAGGCGGATCTCGGACGTTCCGATCATCATCCTGAGCGGCCTGGGAGACAAGGAGGATGTCGTACGGGGACTCAACGCCGGCGCAGATGATTACGTGGTGAAGCCCTTTCGGGGTCAGGAACTCTTAGCACGTGTGCATGCTGTGCTGCGGCGTGCCCAACGGGCGCCATTTTACCGTGACATGCCCATGCGCTTCGGAGGAGGCGATCTCATTATTGATCCAGTAGAACACCGTGTAACCGCCTATGGCAAGCCCGTGGAGCTTACCCCTACCGAGCGCCGGATGTTGCTCTTCCTGGTACAGAATGCCGGACGTGCCCTGCCAGTCCACGCAATCTTCAGCAATGTCTGGTCTTATGATTCGAAAACCGGTGATCAGAATGTGAAGTGGTACATCTGGAGATTGCGTCGCAAGATTGAGCAGGATCCGCACAAGCCCCGCTTTATCCTCACCGAGCGAGGTATCGGCTACCGCTTTGCGCTAGTGTGACAGCAAGATCGATGCGCATTTGAATCCCATCACGGCTGCTCAGCGTGACAGAGATCCATATAGCACACCCTGTTCCAGTTTGACCGCAAAGAGGTAATGTCTTGCTGCGACGCGATAGTGGTTTGCTGTTGCTTGTTTTCACTGCCGGGATGACCGGTTTAGGGGTAGAACTCGCGGCAGCCCGTCTCTTAGACCCCTTCTTTGGCAACTCGATCGTCGTATGGGCCAATCTTATCGGGTTAGTGCTTATTTATTTTTCGCTCGGCTATTGGATCGGCGGGCGTTGGGCCGACCGTGATCCGCGTGAGACTACCCTATACCAGATCTGTGCCTGGGCAGCGCTTGGAGTGGGGATGGTCCCGCTGGTCGCGGTGCCCATCTTACGCTGGAGCGTTCAGGGCCTCGCCCATTTCCATCTCGGAATATTGTTCGGATCTTTCATCGGGGTACTCATGCTGTTTAGCGTTCCCCTGACTTTGTTGGGATGCGTGTCCCCCTTCGCGATCCGTCTGGCCGTGCGCGATGTGCAACATAGCGGGAATGTGGCAGGCAGCATTTATGCACTCAGCACCATAGGCAGCATCTTGGGCACCTTCCTGCCCGTATTGGTGCTTATTCCCAATGTCGGTACGCGACGCACATTTCTCGTTTTCTCACTGATCTTGCTGGCGGTCAGCTTGACCAACTTGTGGCGTCGTTCACCTCGTCTGGCACTGCGGTACCTTTGGATGCCGGTCCTCGTTGTGCTATCGGCATTTCTCTGGAATGCGCAGCCGATCCGGGCAGAAGAGGAAACCGTCTACGAGACCGAATCCATGTACAACTACATCCGGGTGACCCATTATGGCGACGATTATTGGCTGCAGCTGAATGAGGGCCTCGGTATCCATTCAGTGTACAACCCTCATACAGTACTGTCAGGGGGTATCTGGGATTATTTTCTGGTCGCACCTTATTTCAATCCACCACCCTACACGGCCGACCGAGTGCGCAATCTGCTTCTCATCGGGCTGGCAGCAGGTACGATATCCACTCAGTATACCGCGACATACGGCGCTATCCCAATTGACGGTGTGGAGCTTGATCCGGTCATTATCGAGGTCGGTAGGCGTTGGTTTGCTATGAATCAGCCCAATCTGAACGCTATAGCAGCGGATGGGCGCCATTATTTAAGCACGATTCAGACGCGTTACTCGGTGATTGTGGTGGACGCCTACCGGCCACCCTACATCCCCTTTCATCTGACCACGTTAGAATTCTTCCAGCTGGTGCGCGATCACCTGACCGGGGATGGAGTGGTGGCGATCAACGCGGCACGTTCGGAGACGGATTATGCGCTGGTCAATGCCCTCGCGAGCACATTGAAGGCTGTCTTTCCCAGCGTGTTCGTTCTGGACGAACCCGAGTTGGGTCGCTTTACAGGGAATAGCTTGGTGATCGCAACGCAGCAGCCGACCCATGCCTCCAATTTGGCAGCTAACGTTGCTTCGATGGACCATGCGTTATTGCGCGAGGTCGCTGCCCGTTCCCTGATAGCGCCTCTGTGGGAAGTTCGCTGTGCTGACGGTGCCGTGTGGGTACCTGCCAGTACTGCTGCGACATTTGTACCTGTGGAGGCGTGTGTGACACCTTTCACCGACGATTGGGCACCAGTGGAGCAAGTTGTCCACGCACTGATCCTGCGCTATCTCCTGAGCAGCGAAGTTTCTCCTGAGACAAATGAGCAATTCCACCCATAAGCCTGGCGATATGATGTTGCTATCATCGAAAAAAGAACGGGGAGACCACGCGTGTGGTCTCCCCATCGGCGTTAGCTGTGATGTAATTACGACTTCTTGATGGCGATCTTGCGCGGCTTCTGAGCTTCGGTCTTCGGCAGCGTCAGCTTGAGCACCCCGTTCTCGAACACAGCCTCTGCCTTGTTCGGATCGACCTCTACCGGCAGAGAGATGCTGCGCTGGAAGAGGCCATAGCGACGCTCGCGGCAGTAGTACTTGCCCTTCTCTTCTTTTTCCTCGTCCTTCTTGGTCTCCGCCTTGATGGTCAGCGTGTTGCCCACAACGGAGATGTCAACTTCCTCGGGCTTGACGCCGGGCAACGAAGTTTCGACTATCAGCTCATTGTCAGTCTCATAGACATCCATCGCGAGCGGCTCGACCCCCTCGCGGCGCCACAGTGGGGTGCCCAGTGGCGACACGAAGCTCTCCTCAAACAGCCGGTTCATCGCCTCACGCAACGAAATCATCTCACGGAAGGGATCCCACCGTACCAGGTCTGCCATAGGTAGACACCTCCTTTCCTGCCATTATTCCTATGCCCAGATTTTTCACTTCACACCATACTACAAAGCCGTTAGAATCGCATAAACATCACGTTAGAAATGCGTAAAAGTATGTTTTGCTCTGGACAATTGGGATGTCTGGGATTGCCTCTTTGATCTGCTGCCGCATCGAACCCGAGTAGCGACCATGAGGGAGAGGCTTCTGGATGGCAAGTTTTCGAATTGCGGATCCGGGATGTGGTCTTCCAACGCAGAGAACACCGAGGTTTTTCTATATCCCATGCGGTCTCTGTGCGTTCTCTGATAAACATTACCGCTTGCTTATGCACACGGCTCTGCCTAAACCCCACGGTGCATCTAGTCCGACCTGTGTCCGTCAGGGAGAAGAACATCCCAGGCGTCTATCTCACCCCTTGCTCCAGGTATCGGCACGTGCTATACTGGCGCTGAGCAAAAGCGAGGCCAACAAGTCTTCTAGTGTTTCGACATCGCTGGAGTTGTAGCCTGCCATTCTAGTAAGTGGGTTTTCGTTCCCCCATTTCCATTAACTGGAGTGGCATCGTTGCACAGGAGAAGGGACAAGGATGGGTATCAAGGTTGTTACCACAGAGGAGATGCGCCAAATTGAGAGCGCAGCTGATGCGAGCGGCGTTACCTTTGCCCAGATGATGGAAAACGCCGGCCGTGCTGTGGCAGAAGCGATCGATGAGTGGATAGGGGCAAAGGACGCCAACGTCCTGGTGCTGGTCGGACCTGGCAATAACGGGGGCGATGGACTGGTCGCGGCGCGGTACCTGGCAGACATGGGCGCCACTGTCTGCCTATATGTCTGGAAACGCGAGACAAAGGATGATAAAAACTGGGAGCTGGTGTGTGAGAAGAACCTGCCGGTCACCTGGCTCTCCGACGACCAGGATCTAACCGGGTTGCGTCAGCTGGTGGTCCGAAGCGACATTATCGTGGACGCCCTTTTGGGCACCGGCAACGTGCGACCGATCAAGGGCGAGCTGGAACTATTGCTCCAGATGGTTCGTCAAACCCTCGATGAACGCCGCCGGCCACGTGATGCGGGACTATGTGCCCCATCGGAGGGATCTCCTGAAATCTCCATGCCCGTGGTAGTAGCGGTGGACGTTCCAACTGGCCTGAACAGCGACACTGGCGCGCTCGACCCTGCAGCGCTGCCGGCTGATCTGACCGTGACGATGGCCGCGGTCAAACGCGGCCACATCCTTTCTCCAGGGGTGAGGGCGGTGGGCAAGCTGGTAGTTGCCGATATCGGCATTCCCGCCGCACTCAGCGATCATATCCGGATGGAGATGGCCACGCCTGCTATGGTAGCTTCCTTGCTGCCGGAACGCCCTGCCGATGCCAACAAAGGTACCTTCGGCAAGGCGTTGATCGTGGCCGGTTCGGTGAACTATACCGGAGCTCCCCAACTGGCTGCTCGTGCGGCGGTGCGCGCCGGCACGGGACTGGTGACGCTCGCTCTGCCACAAGCGATCCACCCGATCATTGCCGCGCATATGGTGGAAGCCACCTATCTATTGTTGCCCCATGATATAGGGGTGCTTGCTCCGGATGCGGTGCGTGTGCTCGCGGAAAAGGTGGAAGACTACGATGCGTTGCTGATCGGCCCGGGGCTGACTCAGGAGAAACCCACCGCCGAGTTTCTGCAGGAGCTGCTGGGCGGGGCACAAGTAGCGAGCAGGCGGCGAGTCGGGTTTCTACACCGGGAAGAGGGTGAGCCTGCCGAACCAGGCATCGCATTGCCACCGCTCGTGGTGGATGCAGATGCTCTCAACCTGCTGGCGAAGATCGATCAGTGGTGGCGCCTCTTGCCCTCACAGAGTATCCTTACGCCACACCCTGGCGAGATGGCCCGTCTCATCGGCTGCGAGACTAAAGATGTGGTGGCGGATCGCATTGGGTGCGCTATCGAAATGGCGGCGCGCTGGGGGCATATCGTGCTCTTGAAGGGAGCATACACTCTGGTGGCGGACCCGGAAGGTCGTATTGTGGTGTTGCCGTTCGCAAATCCGGCACTGGCAACAGCCGGCAGTGGGGATGTCTTGGCGGGGACGATCGTCGCAATGCGTGCACAAGGATTGCCACCCTTCGAAGCCGCCGTGGTGGGCGGTTACCTCCATGGGTTGGCCGGCGAGCTCGCTCGCGAGATGATGTACGAAGTCGGTGTCGGTGCAGGTGACCTGCCCAACTTCCTCCCCCTGGCAATCAAGCGTCTCCGGGGATTGGAGTGAGAGGCAAAATAAAACTGTCCCCCCACCTTCCGCGAAGGTGATAACCCGCGGCGGAAGGCGAGGGGACACTTTGTGAGATGCTCGCCTGCCTACATCATCAAGGGATAGGGCGCTCTCCCAAGGTGACGGTGACGTCCATTTGCTCCCCGTTGCGCAGCACTGTGAGCTTCGCTTGATCTCCTGGCTGCGCCCGGCTCAGGAAATCCAGCAGGTCTTCCATTCTGGCAACCGGATTACCGTCGAAGGCGATGATCACGTCACCACCTACCAGTGCCCTCTGACCGTTGATGATGACCGGCTTATAGCTTCCGCGCAATCCAGCTCGATCCGCCGGACCGTTTGCCTGGATGCGTACCACCAACACCCCAGTCTGATCCGCCGGCAGGTCCATGGCCTGAGCGAGCTCGGGGGTCATGGTTTGGCCCGTAATGCCCAGCCATGCACCGCGGCGCGGACCGCTCGGCGTGCGCTCCGTCCCTTTTTCCTCAGCCCGCTCGGAGGGGCGAGCTGCCAGGGTGACTTGCACAGTTTGCTCAGCGCCACCACGCAGGACGTTCAGCGTCAATCGCTGTCCCACTTCGGTGAAACGCGCCAGGTAGGTGACCACATCATCGAATGCTTTCACCGGCTGCCCGTTGATCGCCAGGATCACATCGCCACCAACACGCACCGTCTCACCGTCGATCTCCAGCTCACGATCGCTGCCCCTGAGCCCAGCTTTGTCGGCCGGACCGCCTGGCACCACATCTACGACCAGTGCGCCGCGTTGGCTGGGATTCAAATTCATCGCCCGCGCCAAATCAGGGTTGAGCGATACACCGCTTATCCCTAGCCAAGGATGCTCGTACTTTCCTTGCGTGATCAGCACCGGCACTACCTTCTGCACAATGACCGAAGGCACGGCAAACCCAATGCTGGCCGAAGCACGGACAGGCGAAACAATTGCCGTGGTCACTCCGATCAGGCGTCCCTGGTAGTCCACCAGCGCACCGCCCGAGTTGCCCGGATTGATAGGAGCGTCGGTTTGGATCACGTCCGGGATGGTGTAACCCCCTCCCTGGGGGTTATCCGAGCCGGCGGGCAGAAGACGGCCCAGGGAGCTGATGAACCCGACCGTCATCGTCCCTTGCAGGCCGAACGGGTTGCCGATGGCGACGGCAAGCTGGCCCACTTTCAGCTGGGTTGAGTCGGCCAGAGTGACCGGCTTGAGCAACCCGGCCGGTGCGTCCTCTACCTTGATGACGGCCATGTCGCTATCCGGATCGGTGCCGATGACCTTCGCCGAAAGGGTGCTGCCCTCCCAGAAGGTGACGGTGATTTTGTCAGCACCCTGCACGACGTGATTATTGGTGACGATGTGCCCCTGGGTGTCCCATACAATTCCCGAGCCAGCACCACGGCTGTAAAACTCGTGCGGCATATTAGGAAACCCGAAGAAGGGGAACAGGTCGGGATAATCCTCAGGAGAGATCGTCTCCTTTTGAATCACCTGAATGCTGACCACCGAGGGGTTGACCTGCTCGTAGATGGCCTCCATCGTTGCCTGGAGCGCAGCGATCTCGGCCGCGCTGGGCACCGGCCCGGATGGCTCCGAAGGTGCTACTGGGGTGGTTGCAGGTGGTGCGGAATACACCTGTGCCCCGTACCAACCAGGGCCGGCCAATGCCAGCAAGGCCATCAATACCAGGATGAGCGCCCATCCCGGTCGCTTTAGCGCATATATGATTCTCGTTTTCATAGGTTACAACCTCCTTAACTCGCGAGATTCGTGACTCAATTATAACTCTCAAAGCTCATCTAAACATCCTCCGGCGCATGCAACGCCGTGTGGATTTCGCGTGCCAGGTGCGCCATCTGCTCCACCGAACGTCCAGCCAGCTCGACCAGCGCACTGCCCACAATGACTCCATCGACCAAGTGCCGCACAGCACGTGCCTGTTCGCCCGACTTGATGCCAAAACCCAATGCCAAAGGCTTGCACGTCGCAGCACGTACCCGTGCCACGAACTCTGGAAGCGCTGGTGGCAGCGCGTCGCGTGCTCCTGTCACACCTGTCACCGAAACCAGGTAGATGAACCCTTGCGAGCGCGCGGCAACCAAAGCGATGCGTTCAGGCGGACTGTTGGGTGCCACAAGGTGCACTAGTGCCAATTTATATTGCTGGCAAATCGCTTCCAGCTCCCCTGCTTCCTCGGGCGGCAGGTCGGGCACGATGAAGCCATCCACCCCTGCTGCGGCGCTATCCGTCGCAAAGCGTTCTAAACCATACGCCAGGATGGGATTCACGTAGCTCATCAAAACCGCCGGCGTTGAGAACCCACGGGCGCGCAGGTCTGCTACGATCGCAATGCACTCGGCCAACGTGATGCCGTTCTCCAACGCGCGTTGAGCGGCCGCTTGGATCACAGGCCCGTCGGCCAACGGGTCGGAAAATGGCACCCCCAATTCGAACAGATCAGCCCCAATATCTGCCAGCTGTTCGAGCACTTCTCGACAAGAGATCGGATCGGGGAATCCCAGCATCACGTAGGGCATAAAGGCAGTGTGCCCGTTCCGGAAAACAGTCGTAATACGGTCGAGCCCCATCTAATGACCTCGTTTCCTCTGGTGCTACCCTTGCTCAGGCAGCTCTTCCGAATTTCTCAAGTAACATTTCATGTAACACCATCTGATCATATCTTAGCAGCTCATGGTTAAGAAATTGTGAAAAGTTTATGAATAGATTATTACGATATAAAAGGCACAGGGATTAGGGTACTTGGAGCGGTCCGTGTTACCGCTGCGTCTCTAATCCTATAGTCTTGTGTTCATCCAGATTGCACCAGAGAGCTTCTTTGCATCACCGTGTCGAGGTCTTTGTCGCCGCGACCGGAGAGGTTGATCACGATCAAGGCTTCATGCCCCAGCGGCGGGGCGCGCTTGATCGCTTCGGCCACCGCATGGGCCGATTCGAGAGCAGGGATGATGCCCTCCAGTTGTGCCAACAAATGAAAAGCAGCTAACGCTTCTTCGTCTGTCGCATAGGTGTACTCGACACGTCCCAGATCACGCAATAAGGCATGCTCCGGCCCCACAGCCGGGTAGTCCAAACCGGCACTGATCGAGTGGGTTTCCAAGATCTGACCGTCGGATGTTTGCAAGACGAAGGAGAGCGTACCATGCAACACGCCAATGCGGCCGCGCTGTGGATCGGCAAAACGGGCCGCATGGCGTCCGCTGGTAATGCCCTCACCCCCTGCCTCGACCCCGATCATACGCACACGGGGATCCCCAAGGAACGGGTGAAACATGCCGATGGCATTTGAGCCACCACCGACACAAGCGATGAGCACATCAGGCAATCGGCCTTCTGCGGCTAAGATCTGCGCCCGTGTCTCCTGCCCGATGACACATTGAAAATCGCGCACGATGGTAGGGTATGGATGGGGACCAAGTGCTGAGCCAAGCAGGTAATAGGTATCCTGGACGTTGGTCACCCAGTCACGGATAGCTTCGTTGATGGCATCTTTCAGGGTGCAGCTGCCATTGTGGACTGCACGTACCTCTGCCCCAAGCAGCTGCATGCGCGCAACGTTGGGACGCTGACGTTCCATGTCGATGCTGCCCATATAGATGACGCACTGCATACCCAACAGAGCGCACGCCGTGGCGGTGGCAACACCATGCTGGCCAGCACCTGTCTCGGCGATGACACGCCTCTTTCCCATTCGCCGTGCCAATAGCGCTTGACCAAGGGTGTTGTTGATCTTGTGCGCACCAGAGTGGGCCAGGTCTTCGCGCTTGAGATAGATGCGCGCGCCGCCCAGGTGAGCGCTCAGCCGTGCTGCGCAGCTCAGGGGTGTAGGCCGCCCCACATAGGTGGTGAGCAAATGATCGAGCTCCCTGGAGAAGGCAGGATCCGCGCGTGCCTCAAGATACGCTTGCTCGAGTTCCTGCAACGGAGCCACCAGCGTTTCGGGGACAAATTGACCGCCGTAAGGACCAAAGCGGCCACGGGAAGTGTTGCCTATAAAGGATGTTATCACTGTCATACTATCCCTCGTTTCGATCCTCGGTCACATAGCAGGGTTTCTTTAGCTAACCGGATGAATGCCTGCATTGCTGTGGGATCCTTACGTCCCGGCGCCCGTTCAATCCCACTCGCCACATCAACCCCCCAAGGGCGTACGCGCCGAACCGCTTGTGCCACATTAGCGGGGGTGAGACCTCCAGCCAACAGCAAGCGGTATTGCTGGGCCAAGTGCGCCGCGATCTCCCAATCAGCGAGCTGGCCACTGCCGCCGCGCGCTGTGATATGGTACGCATCCAGCAATAAAGATGGCGCGCCTATTTGTTCCGTCAGCGAGAAAGGCAATGCGTACTCCGAGGCCAGCTGATGGGCTTCCTCTTGGGAGCGCGGGCGAAGTGCCTTATATGCGCGCCCGGCCAGCACAGATGGCTCCTTGAGCCACTTGGCCGGTTCCTCGCCATGCAGCTGGGCCAATTGAATGCCGCAATACTCGAGTATCTGCCATACCGTCGTCGGTATCTCGTTCACGAACACACCCACTGTCAGGATGTCGGGGTATCGTTCGTGCAGGGCTGTCACGATCTCGCGTGCCTGGGCGGGAGAAACATAACGTGGGCTACGTGGATAGAAGATGAAGCCAACCATGTCCGCACCTGCTTCTGCTGCTGCCAAGGCGTCACTTGGATGCGTCAGTCCACAAATCTTAACGTGCACCATCACATAGCTCCTGCACCTTGGCGACGACATCGGATGCAGCGATCAGTGCTTCGCCGACCAGCATCGCGTCCACGCCTGCTGCACGCAGACGCGCCACGTCGGCGGCGGAATGGATGCCACTCTCGGCCACGTAGCAAATCTCAGGCGGG
Source organism: Anaerolineae bacterium (assembly GCA_049969215.1). Taxonomy (GTDB): domain Bacteria; phylum Chloroflexota; class Anaerolineae; order 4572-78; family NAK82; genus NAK82. The sequence goes on from JBMFPH010000095.1 coordinate 11,833, forward strand.
ACCGCTGATCGCAGGTTCAAGCAGGTGTCCAGAGAAACCTCAAAGGTGTGCAGATTACGATTGTTGACCCCGATTAAAGGTGGTTGCAGTGGTAAGACACGAGTCAGCTCGTCAGCAGTGTGTACCTCGACCAGAGCGGCCATGCCCAGCTTACCTGTCAGGGCCAGCATTTCCTTTAACATTGCATCGTCCAGAAGGGCAGCGATGAGCAGCACGGCATCTGCCCCGGCAGCGCGGGATTCGTACAATTGGTAGGGATGAATGAGGAAATCTTTGCGCAACAGAGGCAATGGCGGTGTCGAATGAGATGTCCCCTTTGCAACCGACGGGTGAAATTCCCCACAGGGGTTGTGTACGCCCGATTCGTATGCCAGGCGGCCAAAGTGGGCACGGATGGCAGATAG
>JBMFPH010000096.1:0-12211 GCA_049969215.1 Anaerolineae bacterium
AAAATAGGTGCGCACAATGGACGCTTCCGGCGAAGCGGCTGGCATAGCGGCCAGACGGTTGAGCTCGTGTTCGGCGCGCGCACGCACCTCCGCTGGCATATCCACCTCGGCCAGCTTCTCGCGCAAGGTGTTGATCTCGCCCAGGTGGCTATCGATCTCGCCCAGCTCACTCTGGATAATGCGCATCTGCTCGCGTAGATAGTACTCGCGCTGGCTCTTGTCCACCTCTTGTTGGACCTGGCTCTGGATATGGTTTTCCAGCTCCAACAGCTCCAGCTTGCGATTGAGCAGCACGCTCAAGCGTTGCAGGCGTGCATAGGGATCCAACGTGCTGAGCAACTGCAGGCGCTCTTCTGTGCTCAGGTCGATCACCGATGCTACCATATCGGCCAGCCAGCCCGGCTCGTCGATGTTCATGGCTGCGACATAAGCTTCTTCAGGCAGGTTGCGGTCGAGCTGCACGCACTTCTCAAACATGGTGAGCACGGCGCGCATCATCGCTTCTATGGGCAGCGTGCGCTCGCTAAGCTCGACAATAGGCTGTACGGTGACGCGCAGATAGGGTACCGTCTGCACATAATCCGTGATTCTGACACGCCGCTGCCCCTGGGCCAGGACACTGGTGGTGCCATCTGGCATGCGCAGAATGCGCCCCACGATCACCTCGGTGCCCATCTCGCAGAGATCTTCCGGAGAAGGGTTCTCGATTTCAGGGTCACGCTGCGTAGCAACCACCAGTCGACTGTCTGAGGCTAATGCTGCTTCGATGGCACGCAACGATTGATCACGGCCGACAAAGACCGGCGTCAGCAGCCGCGGAAACACCACCACATCGCGTACCGGCAGTAATGGGTAGTCGCTCGCGTCGCCACTGCGGCGTGGCTCAAGCTCACCCAGGCTGATGAAGGGCAAGCCTCCTTGAAAGAACATGCGTCTGTTCTAACACCCCCTTAAACCCAGAAATCCTCTGGTATTTTCACACCGGTGGATCCATCGGTGGCAAAGGCAAGCCATTGCGCCGAAACCAGGATTCGCGCGCGTCCGCCACCGTGAAAATCGAACCTGTCACGCAAATTAAATCATCAGTTGTGCTATTTTGCAACGCTGCCATGATGGCTTCGCCCACCGGTGTCACGGCTGAGGCTTGATAGCCCAGCTGCACTACTGCCTCAAGTAATACCTCCGGCGCTGCCGCCCGTGGATGGCGCGATCGGGTGATCACCACGCGCGTCGCAATGGGCAACAGCTCCCGCAGCGCATCCGTAAACGGGTGGTCACCCGAGGCACCAAACACCAACGTAACCCGTCGTCCGGGGAAGAACTCGCGCAGCGCCTGGCGCAACTTGCTGGCGGAATCCCCGTTGTGCGCGCTGTCCACAATGAGATAAGGCTGATGGTTCAAGATTTCCAGGCGACCCGGCCATTCTGTGGCGTGCAGCCCCTGGCGCCGCGCGTCAAGCGGCACAACCAAACCGGTGCGCTGTTCCATACCATCCACCGCCGCCCAGGCGGTCACCGCATTGGCGATCTGGTGTCGTCCTAGGAGCGGGATGTAGTAGCGCTCTCCCTGCAGCTCAAACCATTGGCCATGCATGGTGGCATGACCGCGCAACCAACGATAGTCTCCCTCACCCACTACCACCAGCTCAGCGCGCCGCCCGGCACACACTTCTTCGATCAGCGTCATCGCCTCGGGCGCCTGAGGGGCGCTGACCACCAGTGCCCCTGGTCGAATAATCCCCGCTTTCTCACGCGCAATCAGCCACAGGGTGTCGCCCAACAATTGGGTGTGGTCGTAGCTGATCGAAGTGATCACTGCCACGGCAGGATGCACCACGTTGGTGGCATCCAGCCGCCCGCCCAAGCCTACTTCTAATACGGCGACTTCCACCCCTGCTTCGGCAAAGGCATAGAATGCCATCGCGGTGATCAACTCAAAAGCGGTCAATCCCGCGACGCTCTCTGCGTGAGGTCGCAGCATCTCCACCAGCTGAACGACTTCTTCTTCTGCGATCAGCTGACCGCCAATTTTGATGCGCTCTCGAAAGCTGTGCAAGTGGGGTGACGTATAAAGGCCGGTGCGATAACCGGCCGCGCGGATCATGCTCTCCGCAAACGCCGCGGTGGAACCCTTGCCTTTCGTGCCGGCGATGAGCAACGAGCGAAACTTATGCTGCGGATCCCCCAGCTGCGCCAGCAGGGTACGCATGCGTTCCAAATCATAATGGGTCATCGTGTACTTGGGCATCCCCAGGCGCTCGTAATTGGTGTAACTGTAGATATAGGCGAGAGCAGATTGATACGCTGATGCCACACCCACTACTCCAGTTTCGTCAACGGCGCCAGGGCAACGGACAGGCGCTTGGTTCCCCATTTTCCAAAGGAGACTTCTATCTCCTCATCATTATGGGTCAAGTGGCTCACAAGGACAATGCCTTCGCCAAACTTGGGATGCCGCACGATATCCCCTGCCTTGAAACGCGGTTGCCTGACCGGCAACCCTTGAGGCGACAGGGGATGCCCCACCGTAGAAATGCTGCCCCCAAGGCTGCGTCGGGAAGTTGCTGAGGCATCCTCTGCGGACAAGATACGTCGCAGAGGGAAAGTCAGCTCATCGAGAGTGTCCTCGCCATAGCCCGAGCGCCGCTCGATCAGCTCTTCGGGGATGTCCTTCAGGAAACGTGAAGGCTCGCACGGACCATTTTGCCCCAGCCTGCCGCGTCGAAAGGAATGGATCAGATACAGCCGATCGCGCGCCCGCGTCATGCCAACGTAACACAGCCGACGTTCCTCTTCCATCGCATCGGGATCGTCCATAGAGCGAGCGTGAGGCAAAACATCCTCGTTCATCCCGACGATGAACACCACCGGGAATTCCAACCCCTTGGCGGCATGTAGGGTGAGCAGGACGGTGCCCGCCGCCGCGTTGTCCAACCCGTCGACGTCGGAGACCAATGCCACCTGTTCCAAGAAGAGCGGCAGGGCCTCCTCGGGCGGCAGAAAGGCGAATTCCTGCGTCACGGCGCGCAATTCCAGCAGGTTCTCCCAGCGCTCTTCTCCCTCCGGAGTGCCATCCTGGATGAGATCGCGATACCCTGTCCGTTTGAGGGTCAAGTCGTAGAGCTCCGGCAGGCTATAAAGGGTACGCGCTGCCCGCAGCTCCAGCAGCAGCTCGGTGAAGCGGAGCAGGGCGTTGCGCGCGCGTGCACCGAAGGGATCCGGTATGGGAACGGGATGCGTTCCAGAAGCTGCTGCGCGCAGTTTGAGCAGCGCATCAAACATGGACACGCCCAGCTGGAATGCCCAGCGCTCCAGTTGGGCCACCGTCTGGGCACCGATCCCGCGCGCCGGCGTGTTGATAATGCGTACCATGCTGATGCTATCGTGCGGATTGTGGATGAGGCGCAGATAGGCGAGCGCGTCCTTGACCTCCTTGCGCTCGTAGAAGCGGGTGCCGCGCACCAATTGATAGGGCATCCCGCGGCGGATGAACTCCTCTTCCAACACGCGGCTCTGCGCGTTGGTGCGGTACATGATCGCGCATTGGTTGGCGGTCGCCTCACCCGCCGCTTGCAAGCGGGCGATCTCATTCACCACGAATTGGGCTTCGGCATACTCGTCGTATGCCTCAACCACCCGAATGCGCACCCCCGTGCCGCGTTGGGTGAAGAGATTCTTATCCACCCGTTGCCGATTGCGGCGGATCACATGTTTCGCCGCCTCCAGGATCGTCGCCGTCGAGCGGTAGTTTTGTTCGAGCAGGATGAGCCTGTGCTGCGGGAAATCTTCACGAAAGCGCAACACGTTGCGATAATCGGCACCGCGCCAGCTGTAAATGCTCTGATCCTCATCCGCCACGACGAAGAGGCAGGGCTGCGCGCCAGCCAACAACTTCAGCAGCTCATATTGCGCCAGATTGGTATCCTGAAATTCATCCACCAAAATGTGTTGAAAGCGTGCCCGGTATGCCCGCAAGAGATCATCGCGCGCACGGAAGAGCTCCACCGTCTTCATCAGCAGGTCATCGAAATCCATCGCGTTGTTATCCCGCAGCAGCTCCTGATAACGTTCGTAAGCGCGCCGCACGACCTCTTCGAAATATGAGGCTGGTTCGAAGTCTTCCGGTGCGATGAGATCGTTCTTGCACCGCGAGACGACGTTCAGGATGGAGGATGGCTTGTACTTCTTCTCGTCCACATTCAGGTCACGCAGTGCCCGGCGCATCAGAGCCAGCTGGTCATCCGTGTCGTAGATGACGAAGTCGGCATCCCAACCTTGGAGCGCGGTGCTCTCGCGGCGCAGGATGCGCGCACAGGTGGCATGGAACGTGCCGATGGTCAGCGCGCCCAGCTGCGCGGCGGTGAGCAGTGCCGGCTGCCGTGACGTCTCGCGGTCCAGCGGCCCCAGCCGTTCTTTCATCTCGCGGGCTGCCTTATTGGTAAAGGTGACCGCCATGATGTGCCAAGGCGCTACGTCGCAGGCACGCACCAGATAGGCGATGCGGTAGGTGAGCACGCGCGTTTTGCCGCTGCCTGGCCCGGCCAACACCAGCACCGGGCCACATTCCGCGAGCACGGCTTCACGTTGCCTGTGATTCAGCTCGTCCAGAAAATCCATCTGCGGCTCTCATGGGGAGAAGTGGGTACGTACAAGGGCATTGTAGTGGGTTCTCAAGGGAGAGTCAAAGCCCGGCGCAAAAGGGGCGGGCGCATTTCATCTTGGGGGAGAGCACGTCGGGGCGACCAAGCGCTCGCCCGACAATCTTTACACCGCTCCCTGATGGTCGCGGCTCGGATAGCCGTCGCAATGCCCGACCGCTGCCTCCATTCACCCCCAAATTGAAATGCACCCGTTGTCGCCCCCTAGCCGACAACGTTTTTTTCTGTGGTATAATCGGATGCTGTCACTGAGGCGCGCATTTTGAAAGAATGATGATGGTAGGGTCGCAGACCGTAGGGGCGCAGCGCCGCTGCGCCCCTACCACGCGCACCCCTACCACGCGCGCCCCTACGGAGGGAAATGCGAATGAAATATGACCCGGAACGTCACCATCGTCGTTCGATTCGGTTGCCGGGATACGATTACACCCGACCCGGCGTCTATTTCGTCACCCTGGTCACCCACGAACGCCAATGTCTGTTCGGCGACATCGTGGGCGTAGGTGCGACCTGTCGGGTCGCCCTGAACCTATGGGGCGAAATCGCCCGTGCAGAATGGTTCCAAACGGCGGTGGTACGTCCATACGTGGTGTTGCATGAGGATGAATTTGTCGTGATGCCTAACCACGTACACGGCATTATTTGGATTATGGACGATGCCCATAGGGGCGCAGCGGCGAATGATGAATGGAATAACAACCGTGGGGACGACGCGACGAATGATGAATGGAATAACAACCGTGGGGGCGCAGACCGTAGGGGCGCAGCGCCGCTGCGCCCCTACCACGAAACCCCACCCATCAACGTCATTCCCGGTTCGTTGGGGGCCATCGTGCGGGCGTATAAATCCGCCGTCACCAAACACATTAACACCCTGCGCGGCACCCCCGGCGTCCTCACCTGGCAACGCAATTACTACGAACACATCATCCGCGATGAACAGGAATTACAACGCATCCGCCAATACATCCTGGACAACCCCGCCCTTTGGGCGGAGGATCGGGAAAACCCGGACGTGGTCGCCATCCGCCAGGGGAGGAGGTAACGCCCTGCAGCACCTGCGCCAAATCCTCAGGACCATTGCCCAAAGTGCGTTTTGCGATGCGCAACCTGGAGGCAGAGGTCATCACGACCATCCTGCCACAACTCTCGATGGGGCGCTGGTTGATCGTGGATGGTTCGCTCCTGTTCCACTCATGAGCGCGGTGCACGAGCGCTTCGTCGGCAACTGTTCGACATCTCGTCATTTCGGACAGACATAGGGGCAGGCACGAGACCTGCCCCACGGACTTTCACCATGTTTCCAAGAAAGAGATGCGCCTTCAGGCAAGCACAATGCTGCGTCTATGCCCCAACAATACGGCTGATCTTCTCCTCCATCTGGCGCGCTTCATCCGGCAGGAGGACGCCCACTTCGATCTGACAGCGGAACTCACCCCCGGCGGGCAATATCTTGACGTTGCCCTTGGCCTTCTCGGCATGGTAGCCCTCGGGCTCGGCGGTGGCAGGCAGCACCATGCCCAGGGCATCCTGGTCGGGATTGCGCGCAATCCAGCGCACGCCGTGATCCAGCTCGGCCGGGCGGTGGCTGATAAAGTCCGCCGAGCCGTCGGGGTGGACTTGCATGGTGTGTGCCCAGCCCGCCTCGTCGGTCAGGTAGTCGATGAAGAACACCACCTCTGGATCGAACGCCAGGCCCGGTTTGAGCACGTTGTGGCGCTCGGGATGCTGTGCCAGCTCTTCCAGGAACTCGCGATAGCCCGGCGGCGGCTGCAGGTGCCCCGGGATGCTGCGCCGCACGCGCACATGCTCCGGCGTGCAGCGCGCCGTGTAAACCAGGCGGCCATTGTCCACCGGTCGGAAATTGGCGTGTGCCATGTACATGTATTCCATCGGGCTGCGCTTGAGATTGCGGATGGCAATGGCGATGGGCACACGGGCGGAACCGGCATAGAGCTTCGCCAGCGGACGGGCGACGTAGTTGGTATTGAACGCCACCGTGTATTGCCAGGTGCCACTCACCCCCATATAGGGACCTCGCTCGTCCTCGCCGATGAGCAGCTGGGCGGTCTGATAGGGCGCATTGGGCAGCTCACCATGGAGCGGATGCTTATCCTGCTCCGTCGGCACTCCCATGGCGGTGAAGCCACAGTGCACCATAAACGCGCCATAGGTGCGCAGGTACTCGGCACTCTCAGTCGGCTCGTCGAACATCGAGCGCATGGCCAGCTCGCGCCCGTGCAGCTCCAGCCGCCAGATCTGTTGGCCCTTATAAGGCAGGACGATCATTTGCCCCACCTTATTGGTGATGCGTAGCCCACACACTCCGCTGGAATAGCGAAATGCGCGCGCGCTCAGCTCACCGAACTCAGCCAATGGGGTCTCGAAGCGCTGGAAGAACTCGGGTTGCAAATGGATGACGGTTTGCCACGACATCGGATATCCTCCTTGCAAGTATTTGGTAGGTTCAATGCCAAGCACGGCTCAACCAGAGCTTGCATGCCTCTGTTTCTCATCCTGATGTTGTGCTTTTGCCGCCAATAGTCCGTTGGCACGTTCCGACAGCCAGCGTTCCACCCACGCGTGCTCGTCCTCTAGCGTGACCACCTCCCCATCCAGTCGGGCGGCACGCAATGCGTCGATGATCTGCCGGTAAATCGGCCCTGGACGCAATTTGAACACCCTGCGCAGGTAATGGCCATCGATGATCGGCTGCACGCCGCGCAACTCACCCTGAAACTGAGCCAGCTGGGCACGCACAATTTCGTGCTCGCTTCCCAGCCAGCTGATCAGCAGGCTATGGGTGTCAAAGGGGGCGAGCAACTCATATATACGGCTGGGACGTTGGGGCTGCTCTAACTCCGCCAGGCGCGTGCGGCGCAATAGCTCCACCTGACGCACGGTGCTGACAAGTTGACCGGGAATATGCAAGCGGGTGATCAGCTCCTCCAATGCTGACTGCCCCATGCGAAACGTCAGGATGCCCAGGTAATGCACTTCAGTCGGTCGTATGCGCTCCCAAGGGGTGCCCTCGCGCGCCTGGCGCAGCGCCACCATCCGCTGCACTGCCCACGCATCCGTGCGCAATTCGGGGTGAATTTGGCGCAGGACGCCCAACGCGTCCAGGCGGCTCAAAGCGCGCTCCGGCTCCGGCTCGCGTAAGATGAGCAGCAGTTCGTGGAAAATGCGCTCGCCGCTCACCCGGTCCAGCAGGTCGAGCGCGCCTTGCAACAGCTCTAAAGTGCGTGCCTCGATCTGGAAACCCAAGCGCTGCTCCAAACGCACCGCGCGCAGGATGCGCGTGGGATCTTCGACGAAGCTGAGGCTGTGCAGGACGCGGATGAGCCCCCGGCGCAGGTCCTGCTCGCCGCCGTAAAAGTCGAGCAGCTCACCGAACCGTTCCGGTGAGAGGCAGATAGCCAGCGTGTTGATGGTGAAATCGCGGCGGTGCAAGTCCTGCTTGATGGAGCTGCGTTCCACCTCTGGCAATGCAGTGGGATGTTCATAGAACTCCATGCGCGCCGTGACGAAGTCGAGCGCAGGTGGCAGCTCCCCCGCGACGACACGTGGAGAAGGTTCCTCGGATGGCGTGTCTTTCCCCTGCTCGCCGGGCAGCTCCAGCGTGGAGGGTAGCAACCATTTGGCCGTGCCAAAACGCTGATGGCTGCGTACCTGTCCCCCATAACGTTGCGCCAGGCGACGCGCCAATCGGATGGCATCCCCCTCGACCACCAGGTCAATGTCCGGGTAAGGCACATGGTTTTCGGAGTTGGCACGATACAGCAGATCGCGCACGAAGCCGCCCACAATGTACAGGGTATCACCGTGGGCGGCAGCGATGCGGCCCGCTTCGCGCAGCAACTGGAGCAGGGCAGCCGGCATCACCTCTTGCATGCGCCGCACAATCTGCTCGGCACGTGAGGCACCCGGCGAGGCACTCCACAGCTTGATCAGATCGGTGCGGGTGACGATGCCGATCACCCGATCGCCATTCACCACCGGCACCTGTCCGATGCCCTCGCGTGTCATGATGTCCTGGAGCTTCTCCACCGAATCGTGGGGGGTCACATAGATCTCGCCCTTGTGCATGATGCGGCTGATGGCACTATTGCCCAATTTGTGATGCAACGCCTTGTCAATCTCGCGGCGTGTCAGCACGCCGACGACACGCCCCCCTTCGACCACCGGGAATCCCTCATGGCCATAGCGTGCCATCATCTCGGCAGCGCGCGCCACCGTGTCATATGGGGATAGCGTGTGCACGCCGCGCGACATGATGTCGCCCACCGTGACGGAAGGTCGCACATTTCGCTGGAGCAGTTCCAGGAGCTGTGCCCGTGCTTCCTCCACGTTCACGCCGTGCACCAGCGCCGCTGCGGCGCGGGCATGTCCTCCTCCGCCGAACATACTGGCAATGAAGCCGACATCAATGGCATCGGTGGTAGAGCGCGCCACGAGCTGGATGTGATCCTCCATCGCCACGAGCAGGAAGAGCGCATCGGGCTCGAACAAGTCGCGCAATTTGTGGGCCAGAGTGCTGATCTCCTCCACATAGCGATCTGCCACCGCCGCTGCGATCATAATCACATGGCCGGCGATATGATGGGTCTGCATCGCATCCATCAGCTGGCGATAGAGCGCCTGCTGATCCTCGCTCAGCGGATACTTGAGAAACTGGCGCACCACTTCCATCACGGCGCCCTGCTCCATCAACCAGGCGGCGGCATAGACATCGCGCGGCGTGGTGCTCGAATACAGGAGCGAACCGGTATCCTCATAGATGCCCAAAAGGAGCAAGGTGGCTTCGTGCGAGGAGAGGGGGATGCGCTGCGTCTTGATCTCTTCCACGAGCAGAGTGGCTGTAGCGCCGGTATCCTGCAACGTGGTGATTACACTGTCAGACAGGTAGGGTGCACGTGCATGATGGTCAATCACCTGGCAGACTGTTTCGGCATCCAGCCCACGCAGGGAAGGCACATGCTGGCTGTCCACTACGGTGAGTCGCGTTATTCTCTTTTGAGGCAGCTCGTGGGGCCATGTGAAAGGCAACGTGTCGCCATACAGGTTGAGAAAATCGCGCACATTGCGATTGACGCGATTAGGGAGCAATGCCAGGGCAGCTGGATAGAGCTTCACAGCGCCCAGCAAGGACGCCACGGCATCAAAATCGGCATTCTCGTGCGTCACAATTACGTGCATGCCATCTACCTGCTTTGATTGTAACCGGCAGTGCGGCAGAGTCAAACGATCGGAGGGGGTGCACTTCGATTGGAGGCGAGTTGGGAGGGCGCACACCCCCACCCCAACCCTCCCCGTGGACGGGGTTGTAGGGGAATTCACCGCAGAGACCGCCGAGCACGCAGAGGTTTTTTTCCCTGTTAATTCTCGGCGTGCTCTGCGATCTCGGTGGTAAATCTCTGCCGCTTGCTGACGCGCGCGGCTCGGTTCCCATTATCCGAGCCGCGACCGTAAGGGAGCGGTCAGGGAGCGATGAATGTCCATTCCTACAGCGCGATCGCCTGGATACCGGTCAGCTCGCAGAAGTCCTGCAGCTCGTCGTACAGATGGCTGCCGTAGCCCAACACGGCATACTCGTTGTTCCAGGCATCCAACAGGGCGTCGATGTCGCAGTGCAGTGTCACGAAGGCGTGCGGCCAGAAGGGAATGCCGCACTCGCGCCGGCGCGCCTCGATCAGCTCCGCTGGCGGCTCAAAGACGGTGCAACGCGTGATGACCATCTCGAACTGGCCATCCCGGCGGCCCAGCCGGGCCAACACCCCTTCACCTGCCTTGCAGACCAGATCCACCGACAGCCCACCCGCTGCGCCCTCGGTGGGGATGCCATGCTGGGCGAAACGTGCCGGCCCCACCTTGCCCGCTAACGAGGGCGGACAGGCGCCATCGCCGATGATCTTCGCCTCACGGGTGGTTTTGTGGATGTGCTGCAAGTCGCCGTAATAGGGGCGTTCATCGCCCATGTCGAGCAACAATTTGGTGGTGAGCGCCGTGTTGAAATCGCTCAGCGTCGAGGTGGCCACCCCGTCTTCCAGCATCATGCTCTGCGCAAACGAGGTGGCGCCGTAGTCATCGCCCATGCCGGGGAAGGATTGGATCGTGTAAAAGTCGAACCCTTCTTGTTGCACTATCTTCTTGATTGCCAGATAGAGGCGGATCGAGCGCTCAGCCATCTCGTCTTCCGGGATGGGCTCGACGAAATAGGGCTGAATATGACGCCGTGCCGCCTGGAGCTCCTCGGCGGTGATCGCCTTGGCGGTGGCAATCAGCTGCGTGACATCGCGCGTGTCGATATCGATGCCGAACATCTTCATCCACTGGGATGGATCGGCGACGCCGCACGTCTGGCCCATGCCGCGCCCGCCGAAAGCGCCCAGGGTGCTCATGTTGAGGCGATTCTTCATGGCGCTGGCGCGGCAGTAGGAGACAATGCGTTGGATCTCGCGCGCTTCGTCAGGATGGCCGTACACGAAGCGGTGTGCCAGGCCGATCTCCTTGAAAGCGGCCTGCATCACCCAGCCGCCGACCGGCCGCCAGCCTTGGGAGCCCGGCACCGTCCAGATCACGATGCCGCGGCCACTCGTGGCGAAATCGCGCACGGCGCCGATCAGGTGGGCCGCCCACACCCACGTGCCCGAAAAGAGCACCACGGCATCCAGATCGTCCATCTTCTTCAGTTGGGCGAAGCACGCGCGTGCCTCTTGCTTCGTGGCCAGCACCACCGGATACTCGACCAGCTCCAGGCCAGCGGTGCGCAACGCCTGTTTTGCCGCCGCAATGATGTTCTCGTCGATGAAAGGGGTGCCCAAGGGATCCAGCAGACCGTCTTTATGGACTCCATAGACAATGAAAGCGACCTTTGGTGTGAGCATCAGAAACCTCCTTATGAAAGATGACTACACGCCTTCCAGATCAAAGGTGGGCACGTACTCGGGGCTGGCGCTGTCCATCTCCTGGATGAAGCCGCACTCCAACCCACGTTCCAGCGCATAGGCGACGAGCGCCTCGTACTGTTCTCGCGGCACCCGCGTTGCCAGTTCGGGGTATTCGGGCGCGCGCCCCAAGGGGGTGTATTGCGCCATCAGGTTGAGATAGACGCCGCGTGGCAGGTTGTCCAGCACCCAATCCACCACCCGCTGCGAATCTTCCAGGGCGCCGGGCAAGGTGAGATGGCGGATCATCAGGCCGCGCTGGAGCATGCCATGGGCGTCGAAGATCGGCTCGCCCACCTGACGCAACATCTCCTGAATGGCGGCGGTGGTGTAGGTGAAGTAATCCGGCGCGCCCGACCAGCGCGCGCTCAGATGCGCATCGCAGTATTTGAGATCGGGCAGGTAAACATCCACCAATCCCTCCAGCTGGCGCAATGTCTCCACCCGCTCGTAGCTGCCCGTGTTGTACACGATGGGGATGCGCAACCCCCCCTGGCGCGCTGCCTTGATCGCCTGGACGAGGTGCGGCACGTAGGGGGTGGGGGTCACCAGGTTGATATTGTGAGCACCTTGCGCTTCCAGTTCGAGGAAGATCGCGCTCAGACG
>JBMFPH010000097.1:0-12105 GCA_049969215.1 Anaerolineae bacterium
GCCACGGAAGAAATGGGGATCGGTCACCACGCTGATCGCGGCAGCGCCGCCCGCTGCATACGAAGCGGCAAGTTGCACGGGATCGAAATCTGCTTTTAGCACACCGCGGCTGGGCGAAGCGCGCTTCACCTCGGCGATCAACGCCACAGGTGGATGGCTTCGCAAGGCAGCGACAAAGTCACGCGGGGGTGGCGCCATTGCCGCGCGTGTCTGCATCTCGGAAAATGGAATCTGACGCATACGCTCGGGCAGCTCGCGCGTTTTCTTGTATTGGGCAATTTCCTGCAATATCGAGCCCATCGTCTTTCCTCCTCGTTGTCAGAGCATCCGTGTGAACTCAACCAGCTGTGCCAACACGCGTTGGGCAGCACCACTGTCGATGCTATGTCGGGCGAGCTGGATCCCTTCACCAAAATCGCTAGCCCGTCCCGCTACGATCAGTGCAGCTGCAGCATTGAGCAGGGTTACATCCCGCGGTGCACCCTGGAGCTTCCCAGACAGGATGTCGCGGATGATGGCGGCGTTCTCTTGGGCGTCTCCGCCGCGCAGGTCTTGGGGGTTGGCGCGTGCGAAGCCTAGCTCGGCCGGATCGAGTGTGTAGGTCTCGATGTGATCATCGCGCAGGGCGCTGATGCGATTGGGGCCACAAGTGGTCAGTTCGTCCATCCCGCCAGCTCCGTGGACCACAAAAGCGGCACGGCAACCCAGAGCAGCCAACACATAGGCCAGCGTCTCGGTGAGACGCGCATCATACACCCCCAACACCTGGACAGCCGCTCCGGCTGGATTGGTTAACGGTCCCAGAAGGTTGAAAATGGTGCGTATGCCCAGCTCGCGGCGCGGACCGATCGCATGCTTCATCGCCGGGTGGAGCAGTGGGGCAAACAGAAAGCCGATGCCTATCTCGTCGATGCACGCGGCAACCTGTTCTGCGGTGAGATCCAGCTGGACGCCCAACGCTTCCATGACGTCTGCAGACCCACAGTGGCTGGAGATAGAACGGTTACCATGCTTGGCCACCGGCTGCCCCGCCCCGGCAACTACGAACGCAGCAGCCGTGCTAATGTTGAACGTCCCTGTCCCGTCGCCACCCGTGCCGCATGTGTCGACCAGGGTATCCTTCCGTCGAGGACATACCCGCACAGCGCTGTGACGCATCGCACGAGCGCAGCCGGTGATCTCAGCCACCGTCTCCCCCTTCAAGCGCAGGACGGTCAGAAAGGCGCCAATCTGGGCAGGGGTAGCTTGACCGTGCATGATCTGGGTCATCGCAGCTTGCGCTTCCTCCTCGCTCAGTGAATAACCCTCCAGCACCTTCGCGATGGCATCCCGAATGGTCATAGCGTTCGTCGTGGGCTGCATGGGGACGCTGACGGATGCAGTAGAGAGCTGGGATGCATTGAGCTCGAGGAAATTGCGCAGGATGTAATGCCCGTGCTCGGTCAGGAACGACTCAGGATGGAACTGCACACCCACGACGGGATAAGAGCGGTGACGTACGGCCATAATCTCGCCCTCTCCAGCGCGCGCACATACCTCCAGACATTCCGGCACCGGATCGCTCAGGATGAGAGAGTGATATCGGGTCGCGCTGAAAGGGGACGGCAATCCAGCGAAAATGCCCTTGCCGTCATGGTGGATGAGGGAAACCTTGCCGTGCATCAACCGCTCGGCACGTACCACCTGACCTCCAAAGGCAGCGCCGATCGCCTGATGGCCGAGGCAAACCCCCAAGATCGGTATCTCAGGGGCAAAGCGTCGAACGACCTCCATGGAGATGCCAGCTTGCTCTGGGCGACCTGGCCCTGGCGAGATGACAATGTGACTGGGTGCCAGTGCGGCGATTTCCTCCAGGGCGATCGCGTCATTACGCACCACCTGTACGGGGACACCCAGTTCTCCCAAGTAGTGAGCTAAGTTGTAGGTAAAGCTGTCATAGTTATCGATAATTAATACCATTTTGCCCTCCTTACCCAGCTAATCAGGCTACTTAGTAGGAACCGTCATTCCTCACTCGTAGGTTTCAATCATTCCGATCCTCTTGTTGAAGCGATCTGCACTGCTTCGGCGAGCGCGCGTGCTTTGTTAAGCGTCTCCTGGTATTCGCGCGTCGGTTCGCTGTCAGCCACAATGCCGGCGCCTGCCTGGATGTAGGCAGTGTTGCCTTGCATCACGATGGTGCGGATGGCAATACAAGAATCCATCTGGCCATCGTAGCCAATGTAGCCAATCACGCCGGCATAGATTCCGCGTCGAACTCGTTCCAGCTCCTCGATAATTTCCATCGCGCGCACTTTGGGTGCACCGGTGACGGTACCGGCAGGAAAAGTGGCACGCAACAGGTCAAATGCGTCGTACCCCTCTCGCAACCGGCCACGAATATCGGAAACGATGTGCATCACGTGCGAGTAGCGCTCGATGGTCAGCATCTCCTCGATGCGCACACTGCCGTATTCGCACACGCGCCCCAGATCGTTACGTCCCAAATCCACCAGCATGACGTGTTCCGCACGTTCTTTCTCATCTGCCAGCAATTCGGCAGCCAGCTCCGCGTCTTCTTGGTCCGTCAGACCACGCGGACGCGTGCCAGCGATAGGGCGCAGCTCGGCCACACGTCCCTCCAGGCGAACGTGCATTTCGGGGCTGGCGGCAATGATGTGCAATGGTGGTGAAGCCAAACCGCCCGGAAAGCGCATAAAAACCATGTAGGGAGATGGATTGAGACGGCGCAACGCGCGATAGATGGAGAAGGGTGGCACATCGCTGTGCGTGGCAAGCCGTTGGGAGAGCACAACCTGAAAGATGTCGCCGGCGGCAATGTATTCCTTCGCTTGGGACACCATCGCCTCAAACTCGGACTGCGAATAGTTCGATGTGATCGGACTGGTTGATGGGGTTGCACTCGTTGCCGATGGTGGGAAGCTGCCTACTGGGGTTGGCGCATTGAGACGGGCTACAATCTCCTCAATGCGTGCGGTAGCCCGGTGATACGCGGTGCGGGTATCGCCCTCTAGTCGTGCCAAAGAGACGACCAACAAACGCTGTCGTGCATGGTCAAAGGCAACCAAGGTATCGGCCAGCATAAAGGCAGCTTCAGGTAAGCCCAGATCATCGGTCGCTGTGTCAGGAAGACGCTCAAAGCGTCGCACCGCATCATAAGCAAGGAAACCGACCGCTCCTCCACGGAAACGTGGCAATCCCGGAAGGGGGACGAGAGCGATGTTAGCCATCGCCGCCTTGAGTGCATTCAACGCGTCCTGATCGCCCAAGGCAATGACGCGTTCGTGGCCATTCTCATACACCAACACCTGACTGCCTTGCACGCTCAATAATGCACGCGGACGCACGCCGATAAATGAATAACGTGCCACCTGCTCGCCGCCTGCGATGGACTCTAGCAGGAAGCTGGGACCCTCATCCTGGAGCTTCAGGTAGACACTGACCGGTGTCTCCATATCGGCTGGCAATTCGCGCCAGATGGGTATCAGGTTACCTTGTTCTGCTAACCGTTCCACACGTGCCAAAGTGGGCTGGTACATTGAACACCTCCGCTCTTTTTCCCTGAACTTCGCACCAAAAACAGAAAGCCCTCTCATCCCCTATGGAAGTTCAGGGACGAGAGGGCTTTTTCACCACTCCCGCGGTGCCACCCCGCTTAGGCTAAGCTCGGGATCTACCCACTCCCTAAAGGCGGTATCGATCCATCCTTGCTCAGCCTCACTCACAGGTACGCTGCCATACTCCTCCGTGGGTTATGGCGTCAATACCCGGCTCCCAGCTAACGGCGGAGTTCCCGGCGCCGCCTACTGATGACCACAATAGATCACGTTCGGAGCGCGACTCCCGGGCCCATTCCCCAACGTTATCTGTACCGGCCTCACACCTTCCGCCGGCTCTCTGAACAGCGTCACGCTGGCTACTCTTCCCGTTCGCAGTCTTTGGCTTATTAATCTCAATGTCATTATACCACATTTGTGCATTCTGTCAATGGCATTTTGGGACCCCTCTATAGAAGATCCAGAGTACCTAGCTCTTCATGCGGTAAACGGGATGATAGAGCTCCTAACCTCTTCGAAACACTCTCGATCTCTCAGCGATACAGTTCGATCGTCAGTGGGTAGGGATCCGGGTCGCTGTCACTTAACACGAAGCCATCGTAGTACCATGGAGCATAGCTAAGTGCCCAGGCAACTATCGAGCATTCCACACCACGCTCCACACCAGGCTGTCTGAACCCACCGGTGCGATCTGTCTTGTTAGTGGTGAAGATATCGGAAGGTGGATAGCCGTAATCAGCCCATCGCGCCACCGTGATACCGGGGTTCAGCACAATAAAGACAGCCCCCGGATGGGCTGCTGCGTCGCACCGTCGATGATTTTGCCCTCGATTTGCACCAGATTCTCACGCTGGCGTCTTTCTTCACGTTCCTGTTCCCGCTCTTGCTTCGGTTCCTCTTCTTGCTCTTGCCTTCTCCCCTGCTCCTGCTCTTGTTCTTGCTCCTCTTCCTCCTCCTGTTTTCTCTTCGGCTCCCGCCCTTGTTCCTGCTCTTCTTCCTGACCTCCCACTGTCACCTCTCCAGCAGTCAACAACTTTTTGCCTAAGAAGAATTCCACCCGATAGTCGCCATCCGGGATAGGCCTTCGATCCTTGAATCTGACACCGCGCCACAGGACGCCTGACTTGTCGGTCGGTGCCAGCTTGACCTCGCTGGTGTGCCACGGCTTGTCTCCACCCTGCTCGAGCGAATAGAATATTGCAGCGACAGTGGTTTGGGCAGGAACACAGTTGTATTCGAAGCCAGCGACAATAGCTACCACACCGCTGGGGTAGCTATCGACGATGGTTTCGAGGTCGGGATCGCCGTTTTCATCCACGTCAAACCACAGTGCTGGGTCACTCACTTCCATCTTAGGGCAGCTCTTCTTAGCAGACGGGACATCGAGTTGCCAGGACAATTCCGGGTGCGCGAATGTTTCCGCGAGTGGCAAGCGCGGAAGTGAACGGGCGGCCGCAGTGAGAATGGTAGCCTGGATCAGCACCAACACACCGATAAGCATAATCGGATGTCTCGCGGTACGGCGGGAAATCATTTTCACACCTCCCTCAGGATACTAAAAGCTGAGTGTGCCCAGAAAACGGACGAACAATGGTTCCACGACGGCGTACGTCTCTGGGCTGGCCAGCATGGTGACAACGATAGCGCGATCCCCGTCGGCGATGATGTAGTCAACCCCTTCGACCAGGTGTGGCAGCGTCAGCTCAAGGGTCGGCGGTTCAACGCCGGCAAAGTGATGTTCCAGAATGGCACGGCCACGCCATTGTCTTTCCTGTGTATCCAACACGCGGTAGCTTTCGTACTCCCCTGCGCGCACAGCGGCCAGCTGGGAGATAACCGAACGTAGCATAGCAGGTTGCACATCCGGGATCACATTGATGACAAATTGTGCCCCGGTTTCCAGAATATCCACCACGCGCAACACCTCATCCGGCCGCGTGGCCAAACTGAAGTGTGCTGGGTAGCTGCCGCGGAAACCATTTGTGTCGAAAGCGGTCATGCGATGCTCCGTGCGATCCCAGACCAAGCCGCCAGCGACCAGGCACACTATGAACAGGCCAACGACAGCCCAATTGGCCGCACGATCACCGACTGCGGCGTCGGGAGGTGGTGCCGTTCGCCGACCGCTGAGTGCCAGAGCAGTGTCACGCCGGATCAGCCATGTGATGATCGAGGCAACCACTAGCGCCAGCACGGCTGCCAGCAGCAAACCCGTGAATGAGGGCAGGTGGGCAACCATACCAGGCAATAGACGCCCTGCCTGCGCCTGACTGCGCAGCACATTGAACAGACCAATCAACACAGTCGTCAACAGCAACCCGGACGGCAACCACCATATGGGCTCGCGTTCCAATTTGGCGCGCCCCAGGAAGTAACCCAGAACCCCTCCAAAAGCGGCGTGTGCCAGAGCCGTGCCGGCCATATGCACCGTTCCGGCACCGATGGCCGCGCCACCACTGCTGAGAACGAATTGGACATTGAGTGCCGTAGCATAGCCCAAGCCAGCTGCTGCGCCGTAGATAACTCCGTCGGTGCGCTCGTTGAATTGCGGCAAATGATAGATAAAATAGCGCACGGTGGCATATATGACAAACGCTTCCACAGCGCCGGCGATGAAGATGGCCCCTAGGATAGTAGCGGTAAGGTCGCGATATTGCCATTCGGGCAGGCGGAACACCTGCTGTACCAGGGGCAGGCCGATGGCGCCAGCTAATGCCAGACCAACGACAAAGATACGTGCCACCTCAGCCTTCGGCTCCGGTTCAAAGCGATCCTGCAGATAGAAGAGCACCAGCCATAACCCGGCTGGCACCAGAGCCAGCAGTATGCCTGCCAAGACTAACTCCACTCCGGTGAGGTGTGGCTGGTAAATCATATCCAGGCCGACCACGACGGCGATGAAGATGATCAATGCCAACAAGGTTAACGCCGATGCGCGCCACACCCCGCGTCGCACATAGGTTCTGTTTTCCGGTGCTGTCATAGAAGACACCTCCATTTAGTTGATTAGCTTGGAAACCAAAACCGAGTCAGTGCCTGATACTGTGATGCAACCGGCAGACTGGTCATGCACGCAGAAACGAAGAGGAGGTTTTGAGCGGCGTGACCAAAACACGGTCCACTTATCTTGTACACATTATATCATAAAATATGGATTTGGAGCTAGGGAATTTTGTAGGTGTAGAAAGCAAAAGGAGAGCCGCGTTTGCAGCTCTCCTTTTGTCCTTTGTCAGGGGAAGAACCTTAACTTGAACTAGATACGCCGTACTGCTACGGCTGCCGGCCCTTTGGGCCCTCTCTCGACCTCGAACTCGACGCGGTCACCCTCGTCTAAATTGCGGAATCCACCTTGCGCCTGGATGGCAGAATAGTGTACGAACACATCCTTCTCGCCATCGTCACGGGTGATGAAGCCGTAACCCTTTTGACCGTTGAACCACTTGACGGTTCCTTTGATACGTTCACTCATTTTTTGTTACTTTACCTCTTTTTTAGATACTAGTGGCTTGTGACGCGACCTCTTGTGCCACCATACACACCAACCACCCGGCTTCATCAGCTCCAGGCACCTTAGCGTGAGACCAGCAACAAGACTACCGCATCCTTATTGTTGCTAAGTATACAATACTTTTTCTCTTTGTCAAATCACGTGGTGGCCTTTTTGCAAACAAGTGTTTGACATATAAGCGCTTTGACAGTAGAATGGGTTTTAGGAGGCCGTTAAGGATATTTGATGTTTAGAAGCATGCACAGGTCACCACTCAGGCCCATAGGGGTCTGAGTTATGTTGTTTTATGCGGGTACAGGGTGTCATACACCCGCAGCAAATGTTCCACAACAATGTTTTTCTCTTCAAGGAGGGGCTCAAGAATGAGCGAACGCGAAACCGGTGTTGTCAAATGGTTCAACAATCAGAAAGGGTATGGGTTCATTGCACGCGATTCAGGTGGTGATGTCTTCGTGCATTACACCGCGATCAGCGGCCAGGGCTATCGTACCTTGAACGAAGGTGATCGCGTGGAGTTTTCGGTACAACAAGGAGAGAAAGGACCCGCCGCCGTGGCGGTACGCAAGATATAAGCGCAAGTGACCCAGACGCCTCAGGGGGTGGCTCGATGGTCACCCCCTGTCCGTTTCTATCGGTTCTGATCACCACGATTGATCAAAGTTGTCGCCGCGGCAGTTTGAGCCGCCACAATCTGGGATCATCTCAATTCCAGGGAATAAAACTATTCGCATCGCCAGCCCGTGGCTGGTCTGCTCCTCTACCTTGCCCTCTGCGCAACGACTCGAATCTTTGGTCAGATTGTCCCTCCTCAGCAACGTGTTGCCTACGTCCGCGCCCAAGTGCCTGCCAACCTCCGCCTTGCTCCGCTGTCCCTTCCTGTCCTGTCCGTCCCCGGTGGATACTGGCGTCGGCGTTCTGCTGGCCATAGCGTTGGCCTGTATTTGGGTAGTTCACCAAAGCCATCGTGCGGTTCACTGCACCGAACACCAATGTACCTACTAAGAGAAGGCCCAATAAACCTAACAACACTTTCTTCGCCATTTTCTGACTCCTTACGTTTAACCAATCACCTGTATGTATGTTCCAGAGCTGTTCTAGATCCAGCAGATCGTGTCAGCTCAAGCAGGGAATGTACCCTGTTGCGTGCTTGAGCGTGGGGTTCCACGGACCCACATCGCACGCACTATATTCCGTGTCACCTTCGTAATCCACTTCCAGTGAATACCGATGTGAAGCATCGCTGTGATGATCATCAATGTCCCGCTCCAGGTGTGCAGAATATCCCAGCTCCTTCGCGTCCAAAGCAAGGTTGTCGCCACCTCTCGTCCCTGGGGCAAGAAGAGCAACACGATACCCGATACAGCTGCCAGGACGAACAGCAAGCCAAGCGCGAGATTGAGCGCCAGATTCAGTCGCCCATACCGATTCATGCAACCACATCCTCCCCTGATCTCGCTGATCATGCGCTTTCCCATGCGAGCGAACCAGGGCCAATGCGCCACCAGATGGAGCGTGGCAACCGTGACCATCAGCACGCCTCCCCAGGTGTGAATGTTATCCCATGTGGCACGGCTGAAGATCAGTTCCACACCATACCATGGATTGCGCCCCCCCCTGAACCCTCCGGGAAAGAGGAGAAAATAGATCCCTGAAAGCACGGTCGCCAGGGCTGTGCCAAGGAGTATGATATTCATCCACCACATCTTGCGAGTTTCCGGTGCAACACGCGTTAAACCTCTCATCTTTACGCTACACCCCCTATATTTGTTCTGTGTGTGCTTGATATTGATCCAATGTGAGCTGACAAACGTGCGTATCCGAACAACGTTCATCTTGGTCTCATCTTAACAGGCCGACGTTAAGAAGTTGTGAAGGGGCTATGAAGAGTTTGTTTGGCTTAGAAGACCAGCAGGTAAGGCACAACCTTTTAGGGGTAGGTTTCTTGAAATACCGGCAAGATAGGTGCATCCAACTGCATCGCGCGCGTCAGCCAGCGGCTTATACCGTTCCCTCACGGTCGCGGCGCGGACGCGTGGCAATGATTTTGATGGGGCTCATCTGCCGTGAGGTCTACGTCACAATAGTGACTACATCTGAAATTGGAGGGGCGAATCTTTAGGGAGCAAGTCAGCTTTCTTCCATCGAGAGCGCACTTGCCTGGCGAAAATGCTTGACGTGACGATAGATGTAGTAAGCAGCTGCAAGCACAATCACCGCTGCAATCGGGATGTCGAATGGGCGCATAATGGCACGCAGCTCCTCCCAACGCGCTCCGAACAGATAACCTCCCCACGCAAGGGCACCGCACCATAGGAACGACCCCACAAACGTGTACACGACAAACGTCCAGAAGCGCGTGCGCGCGACTCCAGCCGGAAACGAGATGAACGTGCGCACGATCGGGAGCAGACGCGAGATGAAAACGGCTAGATTCCCCCACCGGGCAAACCAACGATCTGCCTTCTCCAGATCGTGGGAGGTAATTAGAAGATATTTGCCGTAACGATTCAGGAAAGGGCGACCGCCGAAGTATCCCAAGGCGTAGCTGGCCACCGAACCGATCGTACACCCTAGCGCGCCATAAAAACCGCCCGCCAACACAGCATCCCAGACACTCAGACCGCGCGCTTCGACCAAGAACCAACCAGCGAGCGGCATGGTCACCTCGCTGGGGATGGGGATGTTGGCGCTCTCCAGCGCCATGATAAACACCACACCTCCCCAGCCAATCGTATGGAAGAGATTCTCCAGAAAAGCGACAAGTTGGTGTTCCAGTGCTTCCAAGGGCTCACTCCTATCTTTGGTTATGGGGTAACTTGCTGTATCGGGATGACGTTCAGGCTGCTTTATTCATTTCCCAGCCAATGAGGTGGCCCGTTGCATCGTACAGTTCAGGCTGGCCGGTGCCGCGGATTGCGTCGGCAGTGATCACGCAGCGCTTCACCTCAGGACGCGAGGGGATTTCGTACATGACATCCAGCAAGGTCTCCTCGATGATGGTACGCAGGCCACGTGCGCCCGTGCGCTGCTCATATGCTTTGCCAGCAGCGGTGACCAGCGCTTCAGGTGTGAACTCAAGCGCCACGCCATCCATCTCGAACAGGCGCTGAAACTGCTTGACCAGCGCATTGCGCGGCTCGGTCAGCACCTTGACCAGCGCATCTCGATCCAGGGGATCCACCGTGACGGTCACCGCCAAGCGACCGACGAACTCGGGAATAAGCCCGTATCGCATCAAGTCATCCGGGATGACCTGACGCAGTAACTCGGCTGTTTGCCGTTCACGTTGCTGCCAGCGCCGCTCGCTGGCACGCGAGAAACCGATCTGTCCTTTGACCCCAATGCGTTCAGCGACGATCTTCTCCAAACCATCGAAAGCCCCCCCGCAAATGAACAAAATGTTGGTCGTGTCAATCTGGATGAACTCCTGTTGGGGATGTTTGCGACCACCTTCCGGTGGCACGTTGGCAATGGTGCCCTCGATGATCTTGAGGAGCGCTTGCTGAACTCCTTCCCCCGAGACATCGCGGGTGATCGAAGGGTTGTCGCCCGTCTTGCGGGCGATCTTATCGATCTCATCGATGTAGACAATACCTGTTTGGGCGCGCTGGATATCCCCATCTGCATTCTGGATCAGGCGTAGCAGGATGTTTTCCACGTCCTCGCCCACGTAACCCGCCTCGGTGAGCGAGGTGGCGTCGGCAATGCAGAAGGGCACGTTGAGAATGCGCGCGAGGGTCTCGGCCAGCAAGGTCTTGCCACATCCAGTGGGACCGACGAGCAAGATGTTGCTTTTCTGCATCTCGACCCCATCTCCGAAATGGGCATCAGCTGCGATGCGCTTATAATGGTTGTAGACTGCCACCGAAAGCGTCTTCTTGGCGCGTTCTTGTCCCACCACCCACTCATTGAGGCGCTGGTAGATCTCCTTGGGCGAGGGGATATGCTCCATCGTCAGCACGGTACGCGGTTCGCTGGGTGTCCGCTGATCCTGTTCCAGGATCTCGCGGCACAGTTCCACGCACTCATTGCAGATGCACACCTGATCCGGCCCGGAGATTAACCGATCCACCTCGTATTGGCTACGCTTGCAAAACGAGCAGAACTGAATGGTGGTGCGCGACCTGCTGGCCATCCTACTTTTCCTTCTTTTCTTCCACCTTCTTGACGCTGTCAAGCACTTCATCCACGATGCCATATTCCACAGCATCTTGCGCGCTCATCCAGCGATCCCGGTCGAAGTCCTCGGCGATTCTCTCTATCGGCTGGCCCGTATGCCTCGACAGGAGCTGATGCAATAGATTCTGCACTCTTTGTAGCTCTTTGTACTGGATTTCCACATCCGGCGCGTAACCCTGTGCGCCGCCACCGGCAGGATGCATATGGATGGTGGCGTTGGGCAACGCGTAACGACGCCCCTTGGTGCCAGCTGCCAGCAGCATAGTTGCCATACTGGCCGTCACACCCACCGCGATCGTGCTGATCGGCGCGCGCACTTGTTGCATCGTGTCGTAGATGGCCAGGCCATGATAGATGATGCCCCCCGGTGAATTGATGTAGAGAGAGATCTCCTTCTCCGGATCCTCGCGATCTAAGAACAACAACTGCGCCACGACCAAGTTGGCGACCTGATCATTGATCGGGGTGCCCAGGAACACAATGCGTTCCTTAAGCAACAAAGAATAAATGTCGTACGCGCGTTCACCCCGACCGGTGCTTTCGATCACCATTGGGATGAGCAGACTGGTTGCCGGTACTGTCATATGCCTACTCCCTTCCCGCTTCTCGACCACTTATCCTCCCTCGTTCGCGCCCAAAGCGACACTGGGTTCTTCTTCGGCAGATGATGTCTCAGGGGATGGCCCAGATGTCTTCTCCTCCACTGGCTCCGCTGCTTCCTGGGCCGCGGATGACTGCTCTGTGGCACGTTCTTGCGCTTTGCCTTTCAAGATTTCCAACAGACGGGTATATACCTTGATGTCCAACAGGTTTTGGAAAATCCGGTTTAGAGTCCCCTGAGAGATTGAGGATGGCGCTTCC
>JBMFPH010000098.1:0-233 GCA_049969215.1 Anaerolineae bacterium
GCGCGCAGGTCTACTGCAACGCGTCCACGGCGGCGTGATCGCGAATACCACGACCCTCAACCCGCCGCCCAAGCTCACCCCCTTCCTGATGCAACGCATGGAACACCGCCGCGAGGTCAAGGAGCGCATCGGACAAGCGGCAGCCCAGCTGGTGCGCCCCGGACAGCATATCATGTTCGACGCCGGCACCACCACCTTGCAGGTGGCACGCTCGATCCCGGTCGAATTGTTGC
>JBMFPH010000098.1:243-12009 GCA_049969215.1 Anaerolineae bacterium
GGAATCTGACGGTGATCACCTGTTCCCTGCTGGTGGCGATGGAGCTGGGTGCCTGGCGCGGTGTCAACGTTATCCTACTGGGCGGTCTCTACCAGCACGACTTCTACATGAACGTCACCGGGCCTAAGACCATCGAGGCACTGCGTGGGTTGCATGCCGATATCCTGTTCCTAGGCGCCGATGGTCTCAGCATTTCCCACGGGGTGACCATCGCGCACAACCTTGTGGAAGCAGAGACCGACAAAGTGATGATCGCTTCGGCATCGCGCGTCGCGGTGGTGGCTGACTCGAGCAAGATTGGCCAGATCGGCCTCACCAGCATTCTGCCCATCACAGGCATCCACACCCTGGTCACCGACAGCGACGCGCCGGCGGACTTCTTAGAGCACCTGCGCCGTCAAGGCACCGAAGTGATCGTCGTCTAGGGATGATTATTCACCGCAGAGAGTGCGGAGAATTTACACAAAGTAGAAAAACTTTGTGCTCTCTGTGACGAAAGAGCGCCCATTCCGGGACGGTCGCGGCTCGGATGAGGGATGCAGCGCGGACAGGGCGGCGAGATTAAGAATTAGATTGTGTACACAACACAGAAAGGATCAACATTATGGGCGAGATCTATCTTCTGGGCCTCGATCTGGGCATTTCCTCGCTCAAGGCGGCTTTGTTCACCGCGGAAGGCCAGCTGGTCCACGTCGAGCAGGACGAGTACATGATCTACCCGGAAGGGGACCGGGTGGAGGTCGATCCCCAGGTCTATTGGACGCCGATGGCGCGTGCGATCCGCCGTCTGCTGGAACGCTGGGGCGGTCCCCCTGAAGCCATTGCCGCCGTATCGGTCTCCAGCCATGCGGAGACAGTGATCCCCATGGCAGCTGACGGACAGCCGGCACGCAAAGCGTTGGTATGGATGGACAACCGCTCCCAACTCGAGGCAGACGAGCTGCTGGAGCAGATGGGATTGCGCAAGGTGTTGGAAATCAGCGGCCAGCCGGACATCGGCCCCATCTGGCCGGTTACCAAATTCCGCTGGTTGAGCAAGCACGAGCCGGAGACGGTGCAACGCACTGCGGCGTTCCTGCTGCCCGAGGACTACATCCTGTTCCGATTGAGCGGCAAGTTCGCCGGCGAATATTCGCTGTGGTCCTCCTCGCTGGTGCTTGACATCCGACGCAAAGTGCTCTCCGAGGAGATGTTGGCCTTTGCCGGCATCTCGGCGCACCAGATTCCACCGCTTTATCCCTCAGGGACGGCGATCGGCACCATCTGCGCCGAATGCGCTGCCGAAACCGGCCTCAGCACCCGGACGGTAGTGGTGACGGGCGCCATTGATCAGGCATGTGCCGCCATCGCTGCCGGCAACGTGCGGCCTGGCATCGTGACGGAGAGCACCGGCTCGGTGTTGGCGCTGGTCGCCACCATCCCGGAGCCGATCTTCGACGCCGAGACGCGCGTGCCGTGCCACATCCACGCCCTGCCGAACATGTACTGCCTGTTGCCCTGGAACACCACCGGCGGCCTGACCCTGAAATGGTTTAAGGACCGCTTCGCCCTCGACCTCAGCCAACAGGTGGAAGCGAAGGGCCAGGATGTCTACACCTTGCTCACCGATGCCGCAGCGGAAATCGCGCCGGGAAGCGATGGGTTGATCATGTTGCCGCATTTGGAGGGTGCTTTCTTCCCGGAATACAACAATCAGGCGCGTGGGGTGTTCTTTGGATTCACCCTCAGCCACACGCGCGCACATTTCACCCGCGCGATTCTGGAGGCAGTGGCGTATATGATCCGCCGCGACCTGGAGGGCCTGGCGCGCCTGGGCGTTTCGGCGAGCGAGTTGCGTGTGCTGGGAGGTGGCGCCAAGAGCCAGCTGTGGTCGCAGATCAAGGCCGACGTGTGCAACCTGCCAGTGGTGATGCCCAGCCATGGCGAAGCAGCGGTGCTGGGCGCCGCCATGCTGGCGGCAGTGGGCATCGGTCTGGTGCCGGACATCCCCTCCGCTGCCAACCTCATGGTAAAGGAAGGCGAGCGCCTCTATCCCAATCCCGCGGCACATGCGGTCTATGAAGCGGCGTATCGCCTGTATGGGAACCTGTACGAGAAAGTGAAAGACCTCTATCCGGATTGCAGCGCAATCCAGAATTTGGCCAAAAACTGAGAACTGCCATGGTATCCCGTTACATATTGGTTTTCACGGGCAATCTTGGAAACAGCAACGGTGGGTTAAATCTCCCAGGCAAAACGAGCAGCTCACCCGGACTCGAGAAGTGAGCTGCTCCGATTGCGTTGTCTAGGATTAACTCATCGCTCTTCTAAGCGAGCTGCTCGGTTCGGGTGTGGCTTCCAGGTTGACACGGGCGTAGAAGATCTGCGTCTTGGCCGCCTTGTCATCCCGGATCAGCAGGATGACCAACCCAATCTCGCGATTGCCTTCTCGCTTGGAGAAAAGGCACATATCCTGAACAGGTGACTGAGACTGCGACTCACCCGATGTAGCGATTTCACAACCTCCTGACTCGTTCGCGTCCCAACCCGAAGCGGCCATGCGTTCTTTGGTGTAGAAGTCCTTGACGGCCTGTACCGGTTGAGGGGTGGTGTAGACGATGAACTCCATCTGGCCGCGCAGCATAGCTTGTAACGCGATGCGCGCCGGCAGGGGCAGATCGATGTTCTCGCGTGTAGCGCCTGTAAACGGGGGCACATCCGACCACAACGTCGACACGGTGCCGGCCGAACCGCCGCCGGGGATCAGGCTGGTCAGATTACAGGCGGCGACAAGCACCAACAGAGCGAGGGACAAGGCGAGCAGATTTCGTGTTCTCATCAAAAGCCTCCTGAGGGCATTTTCTCCCGTTTATGGACAAAGTGAACCATATAATACAGTATAAACCCACTGTCCTCCTCTGTCAAGCATTCAAAGTATAGCGGATGACACCATCCGACAGGGGACGATCGGTGTGGTTGTCGAGCTGCAACACATAGGTGACTGAACCTCCCGGCATGGCCGGTCCTGCCGTCCCGGCAACGCTGATCGCACCCGAGATGGTGGTTTGCGCAACGAGAGGGGAATCGTTTCGAAAGGCGAGAAGAGAATGATAAGGCAAACCAATACCTAGCGCACTGACCATGACATCCGTATAGGACCACCCGTCAGTGCGCTGGAGTGTAGTCAATAGACTGGATAGATACGTCAGGCATCCCCAGGGAGAACAGGGGCATCTTTGGCATCTGACGGAACGATACAGGCTAGACGATGATGGCCTTATCGGAAGGCATCCGTTGCGCCAGGTCGGCGATGAGCTGTGCTGCTGCACCCACACCCCACTTCGCTGTGTTGACGATGAGGTGATATAGGGATGAGTCGTCCCAACGAATGCCAAAAAGGTGATGCAGGTATTGCTCCGCGATTTTATCCTGACGCTTCACCAGGCGCTCCGCCTCTTTGAAGCCTATCCCCTCGCGCTCTTGCACACGGAGAATGCGCGTCTTCAAAGGAGCCTCGATGCGCACATGAAGCACGCCCGGTACATCTTGCAAGGTTGCTTGACCACCGCGTCCCACAATAACCGCATTACCTTGCTGATAAGCGCGATGGACAGCACTACGTACCAATGCGGCACAACGCGCATCATTGAGCTGAATGGTGCTGGAAGTTTCCTCGCCGCTGGTATCACGTCTGCGAATGGAAACCTTCACGAAGGTGTGCGGACCAGGGGTGACAATGCGCAATAGAAAGTTTCTGATCTTCGTGTACTCCTCCGAAAACTCGCCCAGGTCTTCCATCGACAGGCCGACTTCTTCGGCGATTTGGGTCATGATCAGCTTGTCGAGGTAGCTGTAACCCAGCATTTCGCTGACGCGCATAGCGATTTCGGTACCGCCACTACCGTATTGTCGCGAGATCGTGATCACTGCCATAATGCACCTCCTTGTGTCACTAGCTGATCATTGTCATTTTGATCGAAGCGCCCTATTTTCCCTCTTTTATTATATCACACTTTTTGCATACGGACCCGGGAAAATTCACCTCTTTTTCGTACAATCTGTTGTGGAGCGCTCAAGTATGAGCTATAATTAAGAAGAGAGATCCTATGCGACGAGACTATCATTTCACCTCGCATCCCTATTCACTGGTGCAGCGAGCTGCTGCTCTGCTGCGCGAAGCTCGTTGTGCTGTGGCGTTCAGCGGTGCTGGGATCAGCGTACCATCTGGTATCCCGGACTTTCGCAGCCCTGGAAGCGGGTTGTGGGAACGGTTCGATCCTTTCGCCGTCGCATCGCTGGGGAGCTTTCGTCAGCATCCCGAGGCATTCTATAACTGGATACGACCATTAGCACGTACTATCTTGCAGGCTCAGCCGAATGCCGCGCATGCGACATTGGCAGAGCTGGAGGCAACGCAACGGCTGGAAGCTGTGATCACCCAAAATATCGATGGTCTGCACCAGCGTGCCGGTTCACGCCGAGTGTACGAACTTCACGGTCACATACGCCAGGCAACCTGCCTGCGTTGCCACAAGGTTGTGTCGACTGACGAAATGATCCCGTTCTTTGTTGAAAAAGGCGAGATACCGCGCTGCACATGTGGGGGTGTCTTCAAACCCAACGTGGTCCTGTTCGGCGAAATGCTGCCGGAAAACGCGTGGAACGCTGCCGTGGAACTGGTTGAAAGATGCGATGTGTTGTTAGTGGTCGGTTCCTCGTTGGAGGTGTCACCGGCTGCAGACTTGCCGCTCTATGCCACTACTCAAGGCGCGCATCTCGTTATTGTGAACCTCACCCCAACCCCTTTGGATGGGCTGGCCGAGGTGGTCATCCATGAGGATGTCGCCGTGGTGTTGCCCCGCATCGGGGAGTTGGTGCTCGCACAGTAAAGCGACTATTCCGAGACAAACCAAATGGAAACGCTATGAAGACATTGCGCATTGTGCTCGCTCAGATGAATGCCACGGTCGGCGATCTGAAGGGCAATCGCGACAAGATCGCGGCGCGAATCGAGGAAGCGCGCCGCATCGCGGCCGACATCGTGGTCTTTCCCGAAATGTGCCTGACCGGCTATCCACCTGAAGATTTGCTGCTCAAGCCCGATTTCATCGATGCAGCCCGGAACGCCATGCTGGACCTGGCACCCGCCAGTTACGGCTTGACCGCCATTGTGGGCACTGTTTACGCAGATGGTGATCTGCATAACGCCGCCGCCGTGCTGCACGACGGTCGCCTTGCTGGGGTGTACTATAAGCACTATCTGCCCAATTACGGGGTATTTGACGAAGAGCGTTACTTCGAAGCAGGACGACAGCGCTTGATTTTTGTGCGCGATGGTATTCCCATCGGCATCAGCATTTGTGAAGATATATGGTATCCGGACGGGCCACCGGAAGCTCAGGCGCTGGATGGGGGTGCTGAGTTGCTGATCAACATCTCCGCTTCGCCCTACTATATGGGGCGCGGACAGGCACGCGAACGCATGCTTTGCACGCGAGCCGCGGACAGCACCGCCTTTCTGGCGTATTGCAACCTGGTGGGGGGGCAGGATGAGCTGGTTTTCGATGGACATAGCCTTATCTGCGGACCCCAAGGGGAGCTAATTGCCCGAGGCAAACAATTCGCGGAGGATATGGTCGCAGCCGACCTGGATATGCGCCAGGTCTTTCGCTGGCGACTGTACGACCCGCGTCGGCGCAAACGGGCGCGTGAGGAGGCACATACCTTTGAGCAGGTGGTGCTTCCGCCGTTGCAGGCGCAGACAGAACGGGCACCGCTCCCCACGCAGGTCATGCCCCTCTATGAGCCGACAGCAGAGGTGTATGCCGCTCTGGTGCTGGGGACACGCGATTATGTGCTTAAGAACGGTTTCCAGAAAGTTGTGCTCGGGCTTTCCGGTGGCGTGGACAGCTCTCTGACAGCAGCTATCGCCACTGATGCCCTGGGGGCAGAGAACGTGATCGGCGTGGCCATGCCCACGCGCTACTCCTCGTCACACAGCCTGGAAGATGCACAACAATTGGCCCATAACTTCGGTTTTCAGCTGTTGACCATCCCCATCGACAATACGTTTCAGTCCTTTCTGGACATGTTGGCACCTGTCTTTGCCGGTCTGCCGGCTGATGTGACCGAGGAGAACCTGCAGCCGCGGATTCGAGGGACGTTGCTGATGGCGCTATCCAACAAATTCGGCTGGCTGGTGCTGACAACCGGCAACAAAAGTGAGATCGGCGTGGGATATTCGACCCTGTATGGGGATACGGCGGGCGGATTTGCCGTCATTAAGGACGTGCCCAAGATGCTGGTCTACGAGCTGTGCCGTTATCGGAATCAACTAGCCGGCTATGACATCATCCCGCAGCGCGTCCTGGAGAAAGTGCCATCGGCGGAGCTGCGGCCCAACCAGAAAGACAGCGATACGCTCCCCGAATATGCTATCCTGGACCCCATCTTGCACGCCTATGTGGAAGAAAGCTGTGGGCCGGCCGAGATTGTAGCACGGGGTTATGACCCCGCTACCGTGCAGCGTGTGATCCGCATGGTCGATCGCAGCGAATACAAGCGACGGCAGAGCCCTCCAGGTGTAAAGATCACCCCGCGCGCTTTTGGCAAGGACTGGCGCTTGCCGATCACGAACCGCTATCGACCAGAACTGTGATGATTATGTCTGGTTACAGGGACATACGCCTTCTAGCTGATCATGACCGGATGGGTTGACCAACGCGGGCACCGGAATACGTTCTTGAGGCGGCTCTGGGCCTTCTCAGCCCGTTTGGATGTGACCGCCGGACTCCTATTTGTGCTGGTGCTTGTGTCCATCATCGGTTCCACCATTCCACAGCTGCCCCCGGAAATGGCTGCCGACCCGCAGCGACTCGCCGCCTGGGAAGCTGCATTGCGCGCCAAGCATGGCCCTTGGGCAGATTTCCTGATCGCCAGCGGTGCCGTTCAGTTCTTCAGAACCTGGCTGTTCCTCTTGCCATGGGGTTTGCTCCTCCTGTTCACCGTTCTGTGCATGCTCCATCGCTGGCGAGCCATCTGGCATAGCGTCAAAGGCGGACCGGTGCACTGCACCCCTGCGCTGTTGAATGAAGCCCCTTATTCCGCTTCCATCCCGGACACAAGTCGCGCAACCTGGGAGATCCTGAGACAGACTCTAGAATGGGAAGGCTACCGGGTGCGTGTGGAAATGGACGATGCGGCATGGTTTCTGCGTGCCGAGCGCCATCGTCTGGCGCGGCTGGCGACCCTGATCACCCATCTATCTGTGATCGTGATGCTCGTCGGCGTCTTGCTGAGCCTCCAACTGAGCTGGCGGGAAGAGCTGGTTATCCCCGTCGGCAGCTCGGCGGTTGTGCGCCATGCCGGCATACCCGTGCACAACGTTGCGTTCGACATAGTGCGTTATCCGGATGGCAGTGTTGCCTCTTATGAGCTGCTCGTGCGCGTCCAGGAGGTGCCGGCACGCATCCGGGTTAATGAGCCACTGGTGTATCAGGGCATCGGTTTTTATCTATCAGGGTATGAGCAGACACAAGACCGCGCAGCAATTGTGCTCCAAGCAACCTATAATCCGGGCTATGCACCGCTTGTCATCGCAGGTTTCATGATGCTGATCGGCATGACCATCACCTTCAACCTGCCGTCCAGTCGCATCCAGGCATGTCAAATGGCGGATGGGGTACTGCACCTGGGAGGCTGGGCCGACCGTCGCGCTTATGGATTTGCGCGCACATTTGAGGCGCTTGTGCAGGATCTGACAACCAGCAGGGATGCCCAGCCAACCTATCCCTGACCGTCGCGACTTGGACAGGGTTGCGAGAGTGGAAGGATTGTGAAGGCAAAGCGCTATGTGGATCTTTATCGCATACGGGCTGTTGTGGCTTGCGCTGATCACTTACCTGGTTTATCCTTGGATAGAGCGACATAATCGCTGCTGGGGAGCGATCGGCATTTCCTTAGGGGCGTGGATATGCCTGACGGTCGGATTGGTCGAGCGCAGCATAACAGCAGGCCATTGGCCTTTGGCGAACCGATACGAGTTTGCGCTTTCTTTCGTGTGGGCGAGCCTGGGGCTGCACCTCTTGTTGGAAGCGAGCTGGCGCGGGCGCAGCAGCGGTTTCTTCGTGCTGGCGGTCGTGCTCTTTGTCGCCAGTTATGCGGTGACACGCCCGGAGACGATGCAGGCCATTACACCGTTATTGCCCGCCTTGCGCTCACCCTGGCTGCAGCTGCACGCCGCGACAGCTGTTATCGCCTACGCTGCCTGCACTGTTGCCGCGGGATTGGGTTTGGCGCACCTATGCGTCCGCTGGATGCCCAAACGATTGCCCACCATAGGAGATCTGGAACGGGTCATCGAGCGCGGCGTGGCGCTCAGCTTTCCGTGGCTGACCTTTTCCATCCTTGCCGGTGCTATCTGGGCACAACTTGCGTGGGCGCGGTTGTGGGGCTGGGACCCCAAGGAAGTCTGGGCGCTGCTCACGTGGCTGTGGTACCTGATGGTATTGCACCTCTGTCCCATGCCCCACTGGCGCGGGCAGCGCATAGCTGCGCTGGTGCTGATCGGTTTTGGGTTGGTCATGTTCACCTTCATCGGGGTGCCCTGGCTGGTGCGTTCGGTTCGGTTGGAAAGCTTGCATGGATTTTGAGGGAGAGTAAATGGGAAGGATATCGCGCCGTCGGTTCTTGGCAGGGACAGGCGTCTTGATGGCGTGTGGCGCCGGACTGGTGGCTGGCCTGAGTGGTCATCGTTGGTGGGAGTGGACGCCCGAGCGCGCGATGACGGATGTGACCCCACCTCAGCCGCCGCATCGTTGGTCGATCGAAGCCAGCTATTACGCCTCGTTTGCCAGCGAGGGATCGCTCAATTGCGCGCAATGCCACAGTACGGTGGAAGAACCGTTGCATGTTTCCTATTGCCATATCCCTCACACCGGCAGCTACGTGCGCTGCAATCTCTGTCCCCACCGCTGTATTATCGCTCCGGGTGAAAGAGGCACATGCCGGGTGCGCGAAAACCGCGGCGGACGTCTCTACTCGATGGTTTACGGCAACCCGTGTGCCGTGCATGTCGATCCGATCGAGAAGAAGCCCTTCTACCATTTCCTGCCCACAGCGGCAGCTTTCTCGATTGCCACAGCAGGTTGCAATCTACGGTGTCTCTATTGTCAAAACTGGGCCATTTCGCAGGTGCCACCCGAGGAGACGGAGAATGTGGATTTGCCACCGGATGAGGTGGTGCGCACAGCTCGAGCGTATCAGGCGCCGGTGATTGCCTATACGTACTCGGAACCCTCTGTGTTCTACGAGTACGTGCTTGCGACGGCACAGGCGGGACGCAAAGCTGGCCTGCGCAGTGTAGTGATCTCTGCCGGATTCATCAACCCTGAACCATTGCGCCGCATGTGTGAAGTCGTGGATGCCATTAAGATCGACCTGAAGGGATATGATGAAGATTTCTACCGCACTGTGTGTGGTGGCGAACTGCAGCCCGTGCTCGAAGCGATCCGTACCATCTTTCAAGCGGGTATTCACCTGGAGATCGTCAATCTGGTGGTGCCCACCCTGAACGACCGTATGGACCAGCTGAAGGCGTTGGCACATTGGATCGCTGAAGAGCTGAGTCCGGACATCCCGCTGCATTTCTCGCGCTTTTTCCCGCAGTACAAGCTGGCAAACCTGCCGCCTACGCCAATTGAGACGTTGGTGAAAGCGCGCGCGCTGGCGATGCAAGAAGGATTGCGCTTCGTGTACGTCGGCAATGTGCCGGGTGATCCGGGCAACAACACGTATTGTCCTGGATGCGGTCGCGCTGTGTTGGTGCGCGAAGGCTTTGCCGTGCGGGAATATCACCTGAACGGCGATCGCTGCGAGTACTGCGGCACGCGTCTCCCCGGTGTGTGGTGGGAGCAAAAACCGCCTGTGGGACCGACCCGTATGGTGCCCAGCGCTCCAGATTACTGAAAATCTCTGAGGAGCGTCTTTTTCGTCTCGGCGAGATCGCATAAAGATTTGCGGCGGAGGAATAAGGATGATGCACATTTCCATGCGCATGGTGTTGGTTCTCAGCTTAATGGTCACCTGTGGGGCAGCGTGGGTGAGCGCGTGCTCAACAGCACGCTCTCTCTCCGCAACTGCTTTCTCCTCGGGAGAGACCCAGGCGGTGCCCACACCCAGCAGCGCTCCTTCCACCTCCCCTGTCCCCGGCATCCCTGAGGGCAAAGTCCGCCCGGCCGAGTGCGCCGGTACCTGGTATCCCGGGGATGCCGAGACGTTGCGTCGCACGATCGATCAGCTATTGAGTCAGGTAGACCTGCAAATTGGCCCATCCGAAGGCACGCCGATTGGGTTGGTGGTTCCGCATGCCGGCTACGCTTATTCCGGTGCCGTTGCGGCAGCTGGCTTTAAGCAACTAGAAGGCCACACAATTGACACGGTAGTGATCATTTCGGCTGACCACCAACAGCCGCTTTCGCAGCCCATTTCGGTCTATCCTGAGGGCGGGTTCACGACGCCGCTGGGCGTCGTGCCGGTGGATGCCGCGCTTGCTCAAGAGCTGATGGCTGCCGAACCGAAGATCAAAGCGGATATTCAGGCGCATGCCCGCGAACACGTGATTGAAATCGAGCTGCCCTTCTTACAGCGCGTCTGCCCGACGTGCAAGATCGTCCCCATTTTAATGGGCGACGATACCGATGAGACAGTCAACGCCCTTGCCACCGCATTGCTCAAGGTATTGCCGGGTCGACGTGTGGTGGTGGTTGCTTCTTCGGATTTGTCCCACTATCCTTCTGCCTCTGATGCGCGCGAGGTAGACGCTGCCACTCTGGATGCCATCCTGACCGGCAATGTCACCCGGGTGCGTCAGACCATCGCACAATCGATGGGCCGAGGCTATGCCAATCTTTTTACGTGTGCCTGCGGTGAAGCGGCTATTCTGACCACGATGCAGGTCACGCGGGGACTGGGCGCGGATACCGTCACGCTTTTGCGCTATGCCAATTCAGCTGACGTACCGGCCGGCCAAGCCGAACAGGCGGTGGGCTATGGCGCCGTGTTGTTCTGGCACTATCGCCCTCCAGATTTGACCCCTGCT
Source organism: Anaerolineae bacterium (assembly GCA_049969215.1). GTDB lineage: Bacteria > Chloroflexota > Anaerolineae > 4572-78 > NAK82 > NAK82. The sequence continues at coordinate 11,321 of JBMFPH010000098.1, forward strand.
CGTCAACAGGAGCTGTTGCACCTGGCGCGGACGACCATCGGCACATATCTGGAGAGCAACCAGATACCCGATTACCAAACCCCAGATGCAGAGCTCTCGCGTCCATTGGGGGCTTTTGTTACCCTAAAGAAAGGGAGAGAGCTGCGCGGTTGCATTGGCCACATGCAGGCGGATACCCCGCTGTGGCAAGCTGTCCAGAAAATGGCAATTGCCGCCGCGACCACCGATCCGCGCTTTCCACCGCTTACGCGTGCTGAACTAGATCAGGTGGAAATTGAAATCTCAGCGCTTTCTCCGCTGAATCGCCTGGATAATGTGGAAGATATCCAGGTGGGCACTCACGGGTTGGTATTGGATTATCACGGCCAGCGCGGAGTGTTCTTGCCCCAGGTGCCTGTGGAGCAGGGGTGGGACCGTACCGAGTATCTCGACAATCTATGCTTGAAAGCAGGTGTCCCAAAAGGTTGCTGGCGCGATGCAGCGGCCAAGCTCTATACCTTTACCGCGATCGTCTTTGGGGAAGCACCATAACTGTCCGCGGCGGGTCAAGCACCACTACAACGCTATGTGCCGCTGGCGCACCCGACATTTCTCCGCGCGGATGATCGCAGCGATGGTTTCCACGGTCTCATCGAGTCGGTCACTGCGATTGACGACCAGGTAGTCGAATTCAGGCAGGTGTTGGAACT
>JBMFPH010000099.1:0-11858 GCA_049969215.1 Anaerolineae bacterium
GCACCCGCCCGCCGACCGCCAGCTGTTCCTGCAGCTGGCGCAGGCGCGCGTCGGGCCGTTGCGCGGCAGCGAAGTGGAGCTGGCAGAGGTGCTCAGATCTCTGGACGGGGTGCCGCGCGCCATCCACCTGGCCGCCAAGCAGCTGGACACACCCGACCTGAGCGCGCTGTTGGCAGGACTGCGCCGGGCGCGCGAGGCCATCCTGCGCGACCCAGACATCCCGCCCCAGGAACTCCGCGACCACGAAAGCGTGCTGGTGACGCTTGAATCCTCCTTCCGACGGCTGCAGCAGCGCGACCCAGAGGCAGCCGCCTTCTTCCCCCAGCTGGCGCTCTTCCCCGCCGGCATCCCCGCCCGAGGATTAGAAGCGATCTTCAGCGCGGAGGCCCTGCGCCTGGTGCGTATCGTCCACGACCTGTCGCTGGTCGATCTGGAGCCGCCGTTGGACTACTATTATCTTCCCACGCCGACGCGCTATTATGCCGAGCGTCTGCTGGCGCCTATGCGCGGTGACATTATGTCAAGTTATGGCAAGCAAGCGTTGCACTATTTCGCCGGGGTTGCTGAAGCGCTGGACGCGCTCATCACGCATGGCCAGTTAGAGCTGGGCATCGCCCTCGCCGCGCGCGAGCTGCCCAACCTGCACCTGTGGCTGGACTGGGGTTTCGAGGCGGAGGAGGGCCAGGGCGACGGCGCCTGCCAGTCGGCACGTATCATGGCTGCATTAAGGAACTTCTACCGCTTCCTGGACGCATTGCGTCAGGAAGCAATAACCCGTTATCGGCGAGCTTATGATTGTGCGCAACGCATGGGTGATCGAAAGGGCCAGGCCAACACGCTGATGAGGCTGGGCGACCTGGCGCTGCGCACGGCCGACCTGGCCGAGGCGAAGCGGCAGTATGAGGCGGCGCTGGCCCTCTTCCGCGCGATCGACGCGAAACTGGGCCAGGCCAACACGCTATTGGGCATGGGAGATCTGGCCGATCGGCTGGGACAGGCCGATGCGGCTTTCGAGTGCTATCAGATGGCTATGGCACTCTACCGGCAGATCGACGACCGTTACAGCCTCGCGCGCGCTATCCTCCTTTCCTTCGCGCCGTTCTGTCTGCGCCACGGCCGCATTGACGAAGCGTTCCGTGCGTATGCCGAAGGCTTGCGGGTCACCCTCTCGCTGGATGCCACCTTTTTCCTGGCCTTCCTGCACGGCGTCCTCCAACCAGTACGTGACTTAGTGCGCGCACAACCTGCTCAAGCAGCCCAGGGCTGTGCTTTCTTGTTGCAGGAACTGGGACCGGATTTGGAAGGGGCACGTGCGAAGGAGGACGACCAAACGGCCTTCCTGCTCACTACCGCGCTGGCCATCTTCCAGATCAGTGGCCTGGTTGCCACCGCCCGCACGGAATCAAGCGCGGAACGCCGCGCTACATTCCAGCGGGCGCGCGAGCTGGCAGCTCATGTGGATCAGGCCACTGACGGCATGTTTGCGTTGACGGACTGGGTGGACGAGATGTCCGGCATGCCGTAGGAGAAAACGTGCTGAAGCGCACCTGCCGCGAGCTCTGCCCCACCCCAGTAACTTGACACATCCCTTCCCCTCCGGGATAATAGGCGCTGCCGAGGCGTGCTGGTGCGTCTCAGTTTCCGCTAGGAGACAAGTTGCGAATCGTCGGCTGCGTCTGGCCCGCGGGCACCGCCCAACAGGTGCACCAACGGCACAACATCGAACCGGATGAGGTGGACGAGGTGCTCACCGGCCGTCCGCATTTTCGCTTTGTGGAGGAGTCGTTCCGTCCCGGCGAGGCGGTCTATGTGGCGCTGGGGCAGACCGAGGCGGGGCGCTATCTGGCCATCTTCTTCACCCTCACGTCGGACGAACGGGCGCGCATCCTGTGGGCACGTGACATGCGCCGCGCCGAGCGAATAAAGTATGAGCAGGCGTAGAAGCTCCCTTTCCCAGACGACCAGCTATCGCGGCATCGCTCGTTTCTGGGACATCCACGACCTGGCCGAATACTGGGAAGAGACGCGCCCGCACGAGTTCGAGGTCGCCTATCAGGTTGGAGTGACCTATATCGCGCTGAAGAGCAGCTTGGCAGCGATGTTGAACGAGGTGGCACGCCGGCGCGAGGTTTCTCCGGAGGCATTGCTCAACGCCTGGGTGCGCGACCGCCTGTTGGACGAGATAACCGACCTGGAAGCGGATGAATCGTAAGGTGTGGAGATGAGTGATGGACCGATCTGATGCGCCGCCGAAGGTGGAAATGCGCGGCATCGTCAAACGGTTCCCCGGTGTGCTGGCCAACGACCATGTCCACTTTGCCGTGCGCGCGGGTGAGATCCATGCCCTACTGGGCGAGAACGGGGCGGGCAAGAGCACCCTGATGAACATCCTGAGCGGGCTCTACCGTCCCGATGCGGGCGAGATCTGGCTCTGTCCGCGCGGCGAGAAACAGCCGCGCCGCGTGGACATCCGCTCACCGCGCGACGCCATCAACTTGGGCATCGGCATGGTACACCAGCACTTCATGCTGGTGCCGACGCTCACCGTTGCCGAGAACGTAATCCTCGGGCTGCCAGAACCGCGCTTCCTGCTGCGCATGCGCCAGGTGGAGGAGAAGATCGCCGCTCTGGCGCGGCAATACCATTTGCAGGTGCATCCCTCGGCTTATATCTGGCAGCTCTCGGTGGGTGAGCAACAGCGCGTCGAGATCATCAAGCTGCTCTACCGCGGTGCCGAGGTTTTGATCTTGGATGAGCCGACGGCAGTCCTGACACCGCAGGAATCGGAGCAGCTGGGGCGCACGTTGCGCCGCATGGCTGAGGAGGGCAAGGCGATCATCTTCATCACCCACAAGCTGGACGAGGTGATCGCTTTCTCTGATCGCGTGACCGTGCTGCGCGCCGGACGCAATATTGCCACATTGGACACTGTCGCCACCGACAAAGCAGAGCTGGCGCGGTTGATGGTGGGGCGTGAGGTGCTCTTCCATCTCGAGAAGCCGGTCGGTGTGGTGTGCAGTGACGGCGAGCCACCCGTGCTAGAGGTGGAAGAAGTCGAGGCGCTCAACGACAGGGGGCTGCCCGCATTGCGGGGAGTGTCGTTGCAGGTGTGCAGCGGCGAGATTCTGGGCATCGCCGGTGTGGCGGGCAACGGCCAGAGCGAGCTGGCCGAGGTGGTGACCGGACTGCGACCGGTGACGCGCGGGCGTGTTCTGGTGCGCGGCCAGGACCTCACCAACCAGCCGCCGTTGCGCTTCATCGAAGCTGGCGTCAGCCATATCCCGGGGGACCGCCTCGGCATGGGCTTGGCTGGCAACCTGCCGGTCAGCGATAATCTGATCATGAAAGCGTATCGTCGCGATCCGATCGCCAATGGTCCCTTTTTGTCACAGCGCGCCATTCTGGACTTCGCACGCAACCTCATCCAGGCGTTTCAGATCGTCACGCCGACTCCGTTATCGCCGGTGCGTACTCTCTCCGGCGGCAACCTGCAGAAGACCATCCTGGCACGTGAGATCACAGCCAGCCGCGATTTCGCCAGCGATCACCGGCGCATCCTCATCGCCATCCATCCCACCCGTGGCCTGGATGTGGGTGCCACCGAAGCAGTGCATCGCACCCTGCTCGAACAGCGCGCCCAGGGTGCCGCGATCCTGTTGATCTCGGAAGATTTGGAGGAGCTGCTGGCCATGGCCGATCGCATCGCTGTCATGTACGAAGGCCGTATCATGGGTGTCGTGGACGCTGCTTCGGCCGACATCGAGCAGCTGGGTCTGATGATGGCTGGGGAGAGCCATATGCCGCCCACTACGGTGGCGAGCGATTCGCAGGCGAGGGAGAGGTGAGAATCAAATCAAACGCAGCGGCTATGCCGTCTTCGCAGCGGTCGGGAAATCGACGCTTTTGCGCCTTTACTTGTGCTGGGAGTGTGGAATGCCGTTCTCGTTAAATCTGGAGAAGCGCCTGGAGGAATCCAGGATCACTGCATTTCTGGTGCCGGTGGGATCCCTAGTGCTAGCGTTGGGGTTCGGCGCCGTTCTGCTGCAAGCGGTCGGTGCCAATCCATGGCGCACTTACAGTGCGATGCTCGAAGGGGCATTCGGCACACCCGCCCAATGGGTAGAAGGTGACTTCTATGCCCTGACCGAGACGCTCGTAAAGGCAACTCCCTTGATGATCTGTGGTCTCGCAGTGTCCATTGCCTTTCGCATGCTCTTCTGGAACATCGGCGCCGAAGGCCAGCTGGTGATGGGAGGTTTCGCCGCCGGCGCTGTAGCGCTCTGGCTGCCCGGTATGGCGCCGTGGCTGCCCCATTGGGTTTTCCTGCCGTTGATGGCATTGGCGGGCATTGTCGCTGGCGCGGCGTGGGGTATCATCCCGGGCTTACTCAAAGCTTATGTCAGGGTCAATGAGATCATCACCACCCTCATGCTGAACTACATCGCCATTCTCTGGTTGCAGCACCTCTACTATGGGCCCTGGAAGGATCCAAAGGGGTTCGGTTTTCCCGGCACAGCGCAATTTGAGCCGTTCACCTGGCTGCCGCGTATCTTCGGCCGGGTGCATCTGGGTTTGGTGTTTGCTATTCTGGCCGCCATCTTCATCTGGCTGGTGTTGAACCGCACCCGTTGGGGATATGAGATTCGTTTGATCGGTGAGAATCCGGTTGCAGCACGCTATGCGGGCATCAACATTGCGCGCAACATTGTGCTGGTGATGTTTCTCTCTGGCGGGTTGGCCGGCTTAGCCGGCATGGCGGAGGTGGCTGGCATCTCGCATCGCCTGCAGCACGGGTTGGCGGTTGGTTATGGTTTCACCGCTATCATCGTCGCCTGGCTTGCTAGGCTGAATCCGTGGGGAGTGGTCGTGGTGGCATTCCTGTTGGCCGTTCTGCTGGTGGGCGGTGACCAGATTCAAATTACGATGGGCCTCCCGGCCGCGATGGCATTAGTACTGCAGGGTGCCATCCTCTTCTGTATGCTGGGAGGCAACATCCTGACACGCTATCGCGTGCGCGTTGTGCGCAGCCTGCCTGCCAAGGCTGCCCAAGCCGCACAAGAGGGTTGAAACAATCATGGACATGGCACTATTTATCTCCATTCTGACCATCACCATCCGGGCTGGCACTTCGCTGCTCTACGCCACCATCGGTGAAATTCTGACCGAGCGCTCCGGCATTCTGAATCTGGGCGTGGAAGGGATGATGATTATGGGCGCCGTAAGCGCCTTTGCCGCCGCCTTTCACACCGGTAGCGTCTGGGTGGGAGTGGTCACGGCGATCGCGGTCGGCGGGGCGTTGGCTTTCATTCACGCCTTTCTGAGCATCACACTGCGCGCTGATCAAGTTGTCTCGGGATTGGCTTTGACCATTTTCGGTTCCGGGCTGGCCAGCTTCCTGGGTCAGCGGTTGGGGCCAGGTGGCCAGCCATTGGTAGGCCAGGTCGGCCCCCGCTTCGAGAAGATCGCCCTGCCCGTATTGAGTGAAATCCCACTGTTCGGCGATGCGATGTTCCGCCAAGACATTTTGGTATACGGTATGTACTTGCTCGTGCCCCTGGCGTGGTTCATTCTCTACAAGACACGGGCGGGCTTGCATCTACGCGCGGTGGGTGAGAGCCCGCATACGGCCGACGCGATGGGCCTCAACGTGCCCGGCCTGCGCTACTTCTACACCGTTCTGGGTGGCATGCTGGTGGGTCTGGGTGGTGCCCATCTTTCGCTCGCCTACACGCCGGGCTGGACTGAGAACCTGACCAGTGGACGCGGCTGGATCGCCATCGCCCTGGTTATCTTTGCGACATGGGATCCGGCGCGTGCAGTGATCGGTGCGCTGCTGTTCGGGGGCGTCAATGCCATCCAGTTTCGTTTGCAGGCGGCCGGTACCACCATTCCGGCGGCGTTCCTGAACATGTTACCCTATGCGTTCACCATCATTGTGCTGGTGCTGATCACGTGGTGGGAAGCATTCCGTAAGCGCATCGGTGCACCGGCCGCCTTGGGCATCCCCTACATGCGCGAGGAAGCTGTGTAAAGAATCGGCTATACGAAACTTTCGATTGGGAGAGAGATGTGTCTGGTCGTCTGTTCCATTCCTGTTCGACCCTCTGAGATCACTCCAGAGCATGTATATCACACCCGTCGTCACTTTATGAAGATGATGGGCGTCTGGGTCGCCGGGACGTTGCTGCCGGCGTGCACCGTTTCCCAGACACAGCCCATCACATCATCACCGCAGAGCACAACCCCTGAAATAGCCCAAACACCGCCCCGGCCCGCTGTCACCCCGACTCTGACTGCCCATCAGGAGGATGAAATGCCTGGATCCACGACACCCTATGCCCAAAGACAACAGGATGAGCTCGGAGATCCCTTGACCCCCTACGATTTGGTAACTGGCTACATCAATTTCTATGAATTCACAATGTCCAAGCAAGGGGTGGCCGCGTTGGCAAAGGACTTCAAGACCTCCCCTTGGGAGGTCACGGTAGGTGGTCTGGTACACCATCCACGCACCTTTGGCTTGGAGGACTTGCTCAAGAAGTTTCCCCAGGAAGAGCGCGTATATCGCATGCGCTGTGTCGAGACATGGTCCATGGTGATCCCATGGCAGGGTTTTTCCCTCAGCCAGCTGCTCAAGGAGGTGGAACCGATGGGCAGCGCACGGTTTGTGCGCTTCGAGTCGGTCTGGCGGCCCGAGGAGATGCCCGGACAACGTATGGCAGGCTATCCATGGCCCTATCAGGAAGGTTTGCGTCTGGACGAGGCAATGCACGAACTCACCATTTTAGCCACTGGACTCTACGGCAGCCTTCTGCCAGTGCAAAATGGCGCTCCGGTGCGCCTGGTAGTGCCCTGGAAATATGGTTTCAAGAGCATCAAGTCCATCGTGAAGATCGAGTTGGTGGAAGAGCAGCCTACTACTTTGTGGTCCACCGTCGCGCCGCATGAGTATGGCTTCTATGCGAATGTGAACCCCGAGGTACCCCACCCACGCTGGTCGCAATCAAGCGAGCAACGCATCGGCGAGTCAGGCCGTCGCCCCACCTTGCTGTTCAACGGCTACGCCGATCAGGTCGCTGACCTGTACCGTGGGATGGACCTGCAGCGGTATTTCTGAGCCCCTTACGGACGATGCCTTGGACGCAGCCGGTTCCCGTGTTATCATACGGTGCCAGATTGTGCGACCTGGAGGCGGAGTTGGACATTCGCAAGGTGGTGCTGATTCAGCCGGGGCGTGAAGGGCCCATCCTCGGTCGCGCCAGTGCGGCACCATACACCCTGATGCGTCTGGCCTCATTGGTGCCTGAAGAGATACCGGTCGAGATATGGGATGAGAATCTCGAACCCATCGACCCCAAGCTACGCCAGCTCGGACCGCACGATTTGGTGGGCATCACCAGCAAGACGCTCTCCATCGAGTCGGCGGAACGCTTTGCGCGCATCGCCCACGAGGCGGGGGTGCGCGCCGTTGTGGTCGGTGGCACTCACCCTACGTTGCTGCCTGAAGAAGTGGCAAAGTGGGCCGACGTGGTCGTGACCGGTGAGGCGTATCGCACCTGGCCACGCGTCATTCAGGATTTCATCGACGACACGCTCCAGCCGCGCTACGATGACACCGAATGGGCTGATCTGGCTGGTGTGGCGCGCATCACTGATCGGGTTATCCGCATGGTGGACGAAAACCACCGTTATTGGACACCTATGCTGGAAATCACCCGTGGCTGTCCCCGTAACTGTACCTTTTGCACGGCCATTCGGGTCAGTGGAAGTCGCATGCGCCTGCGCCCGGTCGAAGAAGTGGTGGAGGAAATCGAACGTCGCCGCATCAAGCGCTTTTTCCTCACCGATGACAATTTTGGATTGGCATTTCGCACCAACCCGGCGTACATCGAATCGGTCCTGAAAGCGCTCGCCAAGCTCCCACTCCAAGGCTGGACAACGCAAGCGGAGCTATTGATCAGTGAATATCCTGACCTCCTGGCCTTAGCGCGGCGCGCCAATCTGGACAAGGTGTTCATTGGCTTCGAGTCGGTCAACCCGGCAAATCGACGCGAACTGGGCGGCAAAAGCAAAGGCCAGATCGCTCAGTATATGGAAGCGGTCAGGCGCATTCACGCCCATGAGATCGGCGTGGTGGGTCTCTTCGTTTTCGGTTTCGATCACGATACACCACAGACTCTGGCAGACACCTGGGACTTTGCCTGTGCGAGTGGCTTGGATAGTCTGAGCATGACTATTCTGACGCCATATCCGGGCACCCCCTTCCGGGAGCAGCTCATTGCCGAAGGTCGCCTGATGAACAAACCCTGGCGTTACTATGACACAGCTCACCTGACCTTCTATCCCAAGCGTATGACCCCTGAAGAGCTGGAAGAAGCGTACGATGCTTTTTGTCGCCGCGCGTACAGCGCTTTTAACATTGTCCGGCGTGGCCTGCGCGTGCTGAGCCGTCATCCTTTGCGTCGTCTGCCGCGTAAGGTTTTCGGAAGCTTCAGCACAGACATTGGCTATCGTTACACCTTCGCATGGCGCCACGTAAATGGCCGACGTCTGCTCAATGCCTGGGGCGTAGGGGAATGACATGTGACAGCCCATAACGTTATCCTGCCGCCAAGGGCGATTCATGGGTTTCCAGGTGTAAGCGAAGCGTTGGGCAGACGTATCACCGGTCACGCGATCCCAATTGGGATCGTGTTGGTGCTTGGGAGCATTCTGGCTTGGTTGCCGCTGCCTCTCGCCGTCCTTCTAACTGCCGGTGCTCTGCTTGTAGTGCTGATCCTGCTTCGACCTGTCCTCGGTTTGTTGCTCCTTGTGCCTGTCATCCCCTTCAGTCCGCTCATGAGCATCCAGGTAGGTGGAATCAGTGTGGGCGGTATGGAAGCGTTGTTAGTGTTGGTGCTGGCAGCTTGGGTGTTGCGCATGGCCAGCCAGGGGCAGATCGTCCTCCCGGTTGCTCCTTTAGTGGTGCCCTGGTTGCTATGGCTGGCTGCTTGTCTGTTCTCCTGGACACAAGCGTTGTCCTTGGGAGCCGCTCTGAGCGAAACAGCCAAGTGGATAGAGATGCTGGCCCTCTACCTATTCGTGGTCGCCGTCGTGGGACAACGGCACATTCCCTGGCTGTTGACCGCTTTCCTGGTCGCGGCCCTCGCCCAGGCCGCCTTGGGGGTGTACCAGTCGTTTATGCGGGTCGGACCGGAGGGATTCCTGATTTTTGAGGGGCAGATGCTCCGCGCATATGGCACTTTTCGGCAGCCCAACCCCTACGCCGGCTATCTGGGACTGACATTACCGATAGCCTACAGTCTCTTCCTATGGGGACTGGGGCGCATGGTTGCATGGATGAGATCTCCTCAGGCAGGTCCCATACTGCTGTTCGGCTTGGCTACGATCTCCTTGGGCAGCACAGTTGTGGCGATGTACGCCAGTCAGTCGCGCGGTGCCTGGTTAGGTGCCACGGCGGCGATCCTTGTCGCTAGCTTGACTCGAAGCAAACGGACTGCAGTTATCTTCGGGATCGTTGTCATCGCTTTATCAATCTTGGTTGTGCTGGGTGCGGCGGATTTGCTCCCGACAGGTATCATGCAACGTTTCACTGAAATAATCCCCGCTATACAGGTGCCGAACATTGCCACTGTTGAAGTCACCGATGCCAACTTCCCCGCGATCGAGCGTTTGGCACACTGGCAATCTGCACTGAATATGTGGCGTGATCATCTCTGGTTGGGGGTGGGTTTGGGCAATTATCCTGTCATATATCCCCTCTATGCGATCGGTCGCTGGCGCGATGCGCTGGGACACGCGCACAATTTTTACCTCAATGTAGCGGCAGAGACCGGTCTTATCGGTCTCCTGTTCTATGGTATCCTCTGGCTCTCTATCTTCTGGCTCAGCGGGCGGGTGATATGTGCGACCCAAGGGTTTGGGCGCGCTGTGGCAGTGGGCATTCTGGGTATGCTGGCTGCGCTCAGTGTGCACAACTTTGTCGATAACCTATTCGTTCAAGGGATGTATCTCCATGCCGCCATCACCCTGGGTATCATGGCCGTGCTGATCGATGTTGATAATTGACAGCTCCTGCCCGAATCTCTATACTGGTGCCTGCCCCGTCGGTCTGCGCGCTCCGGTCTTTTCGGAGGATAGGCTCTAATATGAGGTGATTGTAAAGTATTATGTCAAGTACTCGTCTGCTAGCACTGCTACGTGGCCAGAATCGTAAGGAGCTCGTCCGATTCGTCAAGTTTGCTACGGTGGGCAGCATCGGCGCTGTGGTCGACTTCAGCGTGCTAAACCTGGCCCACAAAGTCTTTGATCTGCCCTTAGTGGTATCCAATACGTTATCCTTTAGCTTAGCTGTACTGAGCAATTTCACCTGGAATCGCTTGTGGACTTTTCCTGAATCGCGCACGCGACCGATCCGTTCCCAGCTTCCTCAATTTGCCTTGGTCAATGTGATCGGATTAGCTATTAACAATCTGATTCTAGTTAGCTTGCACGCATTGTTCAGTCACTATATCCCCGATCCCTGGGATTATAACCTGGCCAAAGCGGTTGCGATCGTCATAGTGCTCTTTTGGAATTTCGGTGCCAATCGGTTGTGGACGTATCGGGGGCTGTGAGATCAACGCTCCCGGTATCATTTGGGGGATCAGCGCACACGTCATTATGCATATTATGATTGACTATACTCCGGCAGTGCATCAGCGCGCCGGAATTGGTCGCTACACGCGCGGATTGGTGAACGGTCTGATGCAACTCCGTCCCTCTTACCATTTTACCCTTTTTGTGCTGGGACGTTCCGGAGCTTACCACATCCCAGATCGCTTGCCCGATAATTTCACCCTGCGCTTCGTGCCGCTCTCCGACCGTTGGGCGACCGTAATCTGGCATCGCATGAACCTGCCCCTGCCGGTTGAGGTGTTGGCCGGGCGTGCTGACCTGTTCCACGGTCCCAGTTTCACCTTGCCACCTACCTTGATGCCGTGTGTGTTGACCGTGCATGATCTAAGCTTTCTGCGCTATCCCCAAGGCGCTCACCCTCCATTGCTTCGTTGGCTATGTAAGGCAGTGCCACGCAGCGTGCATCGTGCTCGGCACATCCTGGCAGATAGCGACAACACGCGCAAGGATCTGATTGAGTTGATGCATGTGCCGCCGGAGCGTATCACGGTCATTGGCGCTGGAATCGAAGAACATTTTCGGCGTGTTGAGGATCGCGATCGTCTGGAAGCAGTTCGTCAGCGTTATTGGCTGCCGGAGTGCTTCATCCTCGGTGTGAGCACTCTGGAACCGAGAAAGAACTTTACCGGTCTCATCGCTGCTTTTAACATTTTGGCAGCCCAACCCGCGCATGCCCATCTCCATCTGGTCATTGCGGGCGGGAAAGGCTGGAACTATGAGCCGATCTTCGCTGCTGCGGAAGCTTCACCCTTTCGCGCGCGCATTCACTTTGCGGGTTTTGTGGAGGATGCCGATCTGCCGGCATTATACAGCTTGGCGCAGGTTTTCGTCTTCCCCAGCCACTACGAGGGGTTTGGCATTCCTGTGCTGGAAGCCATGGCGTGCGGCACACCAGTGGTTTGCGCGAACAACTCTTCGCTGCCAGAGGTGGTGGGAGGGGCAGGCGTCTATTGCGAGACGTATGCCGAGTCGATCGCTGGGGCCATCATCAGGTTGCTCGACGACGCTCAATTGCGGACGAAACTGGTGCGAACTGGGCTTGAGCGGGCCAGGCTTTTCACCTGGGAGCGCACGGCCGATCAAGTGCGACAGGCATACCATGAAGTGGCATGAACGGTCACTGGTCGTTTTGATTGCACTGTCTACCTTGGCGATGTGGTTGCCCTGGGTGTGGCACAGAG
>JBMFPH010000100.1:0-11826 GCA_049969215.1 Anaerolineae bacterium
AAATGGGTGCCCTTGCCTGGGGTCGACTCGAGCTGCATACTATCCGCACAGCGTTCGATGTTTTTCAACCCCATACCAGCGCCGAAGCCCATCTCCCGCACCTCTTCCGACGCCGTGGAGTAACCGGGAGTCATCGCCAGCTGAATGTCCGGAATGCCAGGGCCGTCATCAAACGTCTCGATCAAAATGTCGGTCGGCTCGATACCTACCCGGATGACACCACCATTAGTGGTGTGAATGACCAGGTTCATTTCCGCTTCATACGCCGCGATGCCGCAACGGCGCGCAACTTGAGGCGAGGCACCCAGACGCAATAGGGCACGCTTGATGTGATGCGATGCCTGCCCGCCGCGAGCAAAGTCCCGTGGCTTAATGTAATAGCGCAGCACCAAGCTGGTGCGATCCGAAACAATGTCCTCAAACAGATGGCTGGCACGATAACGCTTGAGCTCTTCCAGCTGGATATCGCGCTGTAGCGCTTTCAGCACCCCGCGTGTAATGTCCCCCTTGGTGATGATACCCACCAAGCGTCCACCTTCATCCAGAACGGGCAGACGTCCAACACGGGTTTGCGCGAAAGTTTTCAAGGCCTCGATGACCGGGCTCTGCGCCTGCACGGTGATCACCTTGCTGGTCATATAGTGTTTGAGCGGCACATCCAGATCACCTTTGACCAGGGCCCGAATGAGATCCTCGATGCTGATGATGCCCACCAGTTTGCCCCGATCGACCACAGGTGCACCTGAGATGCGAGTCTGGCGGAGGAGTTCCAGCACAGCGCGCATTGGCACCTCGGGTGTCACGACCTTGGGGTCGTGCGTCATCGAGTCCTCGATCTTGAGCTCATAGAAGAGCTCTTCGACGCGTGTGATCTGCCCGATGGTCTCGTCGGTGATGCCACGCTCTACCTGCAAACGCGTATCACTAACCTGCCTTTCTTCCATCAGCCCATCATCACTGTCCTTCACCATTTAGTTTACCTCATATAGGGCCGGCATGGTTGTGACAAATGTCACAATCTTTAAAAAAGACCTGGGTGGGAATGGGATAACGATCAGACTAACGGACAACCTGGACGGTTCCTAAGAATGCCGAGAAGTCATCCGGACTGACATTGCCGCCGGCGGCCAGTGCCGCCAGTGTATCCGCTTCGTAGACCACCAGCTCCAGCCGATATATGCCTGGGGATATATCGAAAGGAAGCGGCAACGTATACACATTGAGCGCCTGGTTGAGACGCGCGTCCTCGAGGGGCCAAGCCGCCGTACGAAAGTGCCGATCGTTCAAGATATCCCGGTCAACCGATGCAAGTACATTCCCATCTGCATTGCGCAGACGCAGTGACGCTCGATAGTCTACACCGGTCTGGCGCAACAATGCAAAGTGCAGCGTTGCCCAAATCGCCTCACCAGCACGTCCCGAAGCGCCATACGCCGCGCCATCCACCAGCACAGTGTCGTCGAATACGATGCGCACCGGAGCTAATTGCTCCGGCAAGCTAAAGCGGACATCGTGCGGCAATTGCCACCAGCTCACATGATAACCGCGGAAGTCCTTGTCCCCAATGCGCCGCGCAGCCTTATCGAGCAAAAATGGGATGACGCCACGCGGGTCCGTGTCGCTGCCGCGCCAGGTCACCCAGTAGAGCTTCTCTCGACCGGGCACCTCGGCATTTAAAGTGGCCGCCGCAGTGTGGATATCCACGAACAGATATCGCATTGGCGCTGCAATGCGCTCCGCATAATAGTGAAAAGGATGGGGAACGTCCACATAGACGATGTCACGTGGTGTGACTCGTGCAGCCAACCACTCGACTACACCAGCACTGTCGTCCTTGAAGGCAGCTGCATTGGTAAAATAGCTAACAAGACCCAGTCCCAACACAATGGTCAGTGCTCCCGCCAGCACATAGCGGAGTGCATTTTCCATATTTCGTGTATTTCGCGCAGAGAGCCTCGTCCGCTCCGATGCAAAGGGCGTGGAAAGAGACAATCCGGAAGTTCCCTGTCGCACTCTCTCCTGTACCGGCAATATCATACCTGCCCACCATATCGGCAAGGCGAGCGTGACAGCAATCAGGTAACGCGGTTCGAACGAAGAACGACGCTGTAACACCAAGAAATAAAGGACCAGCGGAATACAAAACCAGCTCGCCAAATAGGCCCACTGGGTTGCTCTCATCCCACCGCGCCACACCCACAGCACGATTGCCGCCAACGTGAGCAGTGCAACAACCACTTCTAGATAGCTCCACGTAGGGTATATGCTCAGACCAATCGTATATGCCCGCCACGAACGCGCCAAGAATTCATCCCACGAAGGGGGTCGCAGGTTGGGATTGGCATAGGCAGTCGTCTGATGGAGTGCTAGGGGCAACTGCGGTGCAAAGAGGATCAACACGGCCAAATTGGCTAGGAGAACACGCCACAAACGTTGGAGCACAGCCCCTTTGCGTGCCACCATCCAGATCATCCACACAAGACCCTGAAAAGCGATGATAAAGAGGGCGAAATAGTGCGTATACAAGATCGCTGCCGTAGCCAATACGTATATGCCCCACCAGCGTTCGGATGGCACGTGGAAGAGAATGCGCCATTGGGCATATCCACTGAGCGCGGCTAGACAAGTGACCATGGCATACATGCGAACCTCTTGAGCATATGCCACATGAAGCGGGAGCAACGCGGCAAACACTCCGCATCCTACAGCTACCGCATACGACAAAGTGCGCGCAAAACGCATCATCAAGACCACCGTCAGCACGCTGAAGCATATCGAGAGGTAGCGCAATGCATACTCGTGCATGCCCACTATGTTCATCCAAAAACGAAGTAGGAGGAAATACCCGGGCGGGTGGACATCCATGCCAGGTTGGATAGCAATCTGAGCAATCGGCGCAGAGGCCATCGCAATGGAATGTCCCTCATCCCACCACAACGATTGGCTGTCCAGCTGATAGACGCGTATGAGGAAGCCGATCAGCAGAATAACCAGGGGCAAAATGTGGATGGCCATACGTCTGAGCATATGGGACTCCCGTCGCGCTCGGAGCGACGCGGCCATAGTATAACACGGCGATGCCTGTCCTGCCAACGATCTTGAGAGCGAGACTCGGTGAGATCATCCTGTTCACGCTCCATATGGGGTGGTTTCAGCAGGTTGCATTTACCAGTAGACTATTCCATTATCATGTCGAAAGAATTATCCTCAAAGCAGGAAATGTGGACATGATCATCCTCCTCACTGGTGATCGCGGTAGTGGTAAGACGACTGTGTGCCAACGTTTGGCGCACCAAGCACGCGCAGCAGGCTGGGATGTCGCAGGCCTCATCTCACCGGCTGTATTCGATGGGGGAATCAAGGTGGCCATCGACGCATTGAACCTGCGCAGCGGGGAGCGACGCCGCCTAGCATATGCGTGGACCGCTGTCACGCCCCCAGAGGAGCTCTGCACGCCGGCTTGGTGCTTCGATGCGGCAACCGTTGCCTGGGGCAATCAAGTGCTGGCGCATGCTACACCTTGCGATCTGCTCATCGTGGATGAGCTGGGAACGCTGGAATTGGAGCGCGACCGGGGATGGACAGCTGGCATTGCCGCAGTCAATACTAACCGTTACCGTCAGGCATGGGTAGTGGTGCGCCGGGAGCTGCTGGTGGTGGCGCAACAGCTGTGGCCAGAGGCACGGGTGGTGGAGGTAGCAGATGCATCCCGATGGACCTGGCCACCTGTGCTGGGACACTGATCGATAAGCCCACTTCCCTATTGGATGACCGGAAGAATGACGCGGAATAGAGCGCGATAAGAGCGATTGATGCGCATATAAGTGCCGTTCCATCCCCCCATGGCATACACTTCGGCATCCAGTGCTGCTACTCCCAGATTGCGCCACTGCCCCAGAATGGGGGTCTCGAAGGCGCTCCACGTGTCTGTTTCGGGATTATATTTCTCGTTGGTCACGACAGAGCTCAACCATCCGCCGCCAATCACATATAACTCTGCCCCGATGACAGCACCTCCTGCACCTGCTCGCCCCACCTTCATCGGCGCCCGCGATGACCACCTGTCGCGCTGCGGGTCATACGCCAAGGTCTCGGAAATCTCACGCATACCGTCGTAGCCGCCGACTACGTAGATGGTTTCTCCAATCGTACCTGCCACGGCAAAGCCACACGGATAGGGTAGCTCAGCGCGCAACGTCCAGGCATCTTGTGCCGGATCATACTCCTGCACATACGGGACGAATCGATCTCCATCCCAGCCACCGATGACATAGAGGCGCTCATTCAGCGCAGTGAGAGCGTAACCACATACCCCTATTGGCATCGGTGCTGCTTCAGTCCACCTATCGGTCTTCGGATCGTATACCTCCAGCTTCTTAAGAGCCGTGTCGGAAGCATCACATCCACCAGGGACGTAGACGAGATCGCCGATCGTCACCGCTGCGATATTCGAAACAGGCGTGCGCTTGTCGGCACGCGTCACCCATGTATCCCTACTGGGTATGTACATATCCATCTGTCCGGTGATCCCTCCGTCATAGTTGCCACCGATGGCATACAAAGCTCCGCCGTAGGCAGCCAGTCCCAGCCGCGTGCGCGCCAGCGGCAAGTCGGCATGCTCAACCCATCGGGAAGTAAATGTGGATACGAGAGAAGCGCTCACTTCAGGACGATCCGCGATCGGATTAGTGATCTCTGCTTCTGATCTGCTTGCTTCGGTTGCTGGCAACACGACCAGAACGACAACCAGCAGCATTGCCCCTAATGCGAACAGGCGTTGCCACATCGTCACAGGCCTTATGATTGGGAGCACGGCAACTTGCTCGCGAGAGTGCTCATCGATGGTGACCGATTGCTGCGCCGGTGCGACACTTGTGCCAGGGAGTGTCACCAGCCCCATCCGAATGGCCATCAAGGTTGCCTCTGTGCGCGACTGCACCCCCAATTTCTCGAAGATGCTGCGCATATGCACCTTGACCGTGTTGACGCTGATGACCAATTCACGGGCGATCTCTTGGTTGCTGAGCCCGGTCGCAACCAAAGCTAAGACCTCGCGTTCTCGTTCGCTCAAGGGAAGCTGCTCGTTATCCATCCACTTTCTTCCGTTTCCTCCTTGCGGCCCGAGCGAATCTTACGGCAGGGTGTACCTCTTGACAAGTGCCCTCGAAATCGATAGATTACGTAAGAGCATACTAAAAGGGGGTTCTTTTGAGACGCCGAAGACCTCTGGGGAGTTCTCGTGATCTCACCCCGTTGGAACATCTTATATTGATCATAAGCAGCTTCACCTGGACAGGTGTTGTCCTGCTTATTTTGATTGTCGTATGGGGGTTTCAAGACGTTCAGGCGCGCTGGGAGCTTCTAGAGCGCCGGAACAGGAGTTCAGCAGCAAAGCCATCTACTATTGTTCATCCGCCCTATTTGTACATCGACCCACCTCCAGCACAAGTGCTGCCGGAGGCCCGTCTGGAAGGGACACCAGACCAGAGTGCCACTTCAGCTCCGCTTATACGGCATACCCCGACACTGCAGCCATCGCCTACACCTTCAAGGACACCCAGCCCTATGGCACCGCTGGAGTCCACACCTTTCATCTTCAGTGCTACTTCCACTCCGACCGCCATCCCTACACCGCCCCCTCCCACTGCGACGTCAAGCTCCCAAGCTTCTCCACCCTCCATCGTGCGCGAAGGGGCACCGGACCGTCTGGTGATCCCATCATTGGGCATTGACACGCCCGTGGTGCCGGTGACATGGACTGTCGTCCGTGAAGGTGGCCAAACTTACAGTGTATGGCAGGTGGCAGATTATGCCGCGGGCTGGCATATCACCAGTGCCTTGCCCGGCCAACCGGGAAACACGGTTATCTCCGGACATCACAACATCAAAGGGGAAGTATTTCGCTATCTGGCCGACATTGAGGAAGGCGCTGAAGTTGACCTTTACGTGGGCAGCACGGTGTACCGCTACTACGTAGAGCAGAAGATGATCGTCAAAGAGAAAGGCGAACCGCTTGAAGTTCGCCAGCAAAATGCTCGCTGGATCGGCCCGACGGATGACGTCAGACTAACCTTGATCACCTGTTGGCCCTATACTAACAATACTCACCGCGTAATCGTAGTGGCCAAGCCTCGCCCTTAAGCTGGCCGTAAGTGCCGAGAGCCCCTTAGCCGTTGCCTAGCAGCCCCAGCTGAGAGTGATCGCCCAGGGTAAACTTGTACGCTCGCGGTCGAATGGGAGACCGCTGAATCACCACATGGCGCCCGATCAAGCTATCCTCAATGCGCTGATCGAGATCACGTATCTGGCTGTGTTCTAACACGATGGAACGGCTCACTTCAGCATTTTCGATCACCACGTGGTGATAAATGGAGGTAAATGGGCCAATATAGGCGTTGATGATGCGGCTATATTCCCCAATGATCGCAGGACCACGAATCACACTGTTGATCACCTCGGCCCCCTTCTCGATGATCACCCGGCTGTCCACCTGAGAGGCACGGTCTACGTAGCCCTCGATACAGGGAGTGAGCTCCTCAAGCACCAAGCTATTCGCTTCCAACATATCGCCAGGGCGACCTGTGTCAATCCACCACCCTTGATGGATGTAGGGATGCACAGTATAACCATGCTCGATAAGCCACTGGATGGCATCCGTGATCTCCAGCTCACCGCGCCAAGAGGGCGTGATGTGGTCTACCGCTTCAAAGATGTGATGATTGAACATGTAAATGCCCACCAGCGCCAAGTCACTAGGGGGGTCCTTCGGCTTTTCAACCAACCGCACGACGCGTCCTTGCTCATCCAGCTCGGCCACGCCATATTGCTCGGGCATATCCACATGGGTGAGCACAATCTGACAATCGTAATCGCTATTGGCAAATTCAGAGATGAGCGTGCTAATACCCCCCTGAATAACATTATCCCCGAGGAACATCACAAACCGCTCATCCCCTAAGAAGTCGCGTGAGATCTTCACCGCATGGGCTAGTCCCAGAGGAGCTTCCTGACGGATATACGTAACCCGTACACCCCACCGATCCCCGCGACCGATTGCCCGGCGAATCTCCTCCTCTGTATCGCCCACTACGATGCCGATCTCCGTGATCCCGGCATCGCGGATACACTCGACGACGCGAAACAGGATGGGTTTGTTAGCCACGGGGATAAGTTGCTTAGCGCTGGTATAGGTCAGTGGATACAAACGAGTGCCCTTGCCCCCACTGAGAACAAGCCCTTTCACGTTCGCACTCTCCTTCAGCGATAATTGGGATAGTAACCACCAAAACTGCGATCGAAAGGCGCGTTGAGCAACACCGAACCGACTAGCCAGGCATTCACCTTGTCCAACCGATCTTTGGCAGCGCGCACGTGGTCACGCCGGGTGCTTCCTGCCTCCACAACGAGGAGCACCCCATCTACCTTGCTTGCCAGCAGTGAGGCATCGGTCACCACGATCAGAGGAGGGGCGTCGAAGAGCACCATATCCGCCTGCTCGCGCAGAAGGGCAATAATCTCCTCCATGCGACGTGTTGCCAACAGCTGACTTGGGATGGACGGTAGTGGCCCACTGGTCAGAACCTTCAGGGTCGTGTTGGGAATGAGTTGAAGAGGGAGTTCAGAAGCTGATATAGCGCCGCGAAATAGATCGGTCAGACCGCGCTCATTGGACAAGCCAAAGATGGTGTGCAAGTGAGGACGTCGCAGATCTGCATCTACAGCAATGACCGAACGTTCGCCGTCCGCCAACGCGACCGCCAGATTGGCAAGCGCCAGGCTCTTGT
Organism: Anaerolineae bacterium; assembly: GCA_049969215.1. GTDB lineage: Bacteria > Chloroflexota > Anaerolineae > 4572-78 > NAK82 > NAK82. Next base: position 7,785 of record JBMFPH010000100.1, read on the forward strand.
TCTCTCTAGGACTGGGAGAGGTGACCAATAAGGTGTGCAGCGTGCGATCGACTGCAGCGAATTCAAGGTTGACACACAGGGCACGATATGCCTCTGCTGCCGGTGATGTCGGAGAGGTCAAAGTGATAATCTGATCCATCGTTTCCGAGCATCCTTTTTCATGTTTGCAGGCAAATGCCCAGGCACTATGCACCACGCCTGACAGTTGCCAATCTGCGTTCCGTCGCCTGGCTTCCGCTCTCAGAGGTAACGGGCGGGATTACACCCAGCACCGTCACCTGAACGGCGCGTTCAATGTCTTCATCGGTGCGAATGACATCCTGCTCCAGCCACTCCATAAAGAACACCACCAGTAAGCCAATCAGCAATCCCACAAGGCCCCCTGCCAATGTATTGACCTTCGTGTTAGGAGAGTACTGTTGGTAGCCCAGGTTCCATACGGAATCCAAGATGCTCACCTCGATGCGATCCCGCTTGTCCTGCCGTTGGTTCCATGCGTCTCGATCTTCCACGAACACCTCAGCCATGGTCTGGGCGATAGTCATTGCGACTTGCGGGTCAGTATCACGCGCTTCAATCTGCAGGGTGAACGTGTCCGCTGCCGGGCTGACGAACAGCTTGCCTAGCAGAGTGGTGGTGTCCATATCCAGCTGAGCACGGTCAATCACCTCTTGAGCCATCTTATGGGTGCGAATGTTTTCGGCGTAGTTGCGCAGCAGGTCTTTGGTCGTATTGCTGAGGCCCCAATCTGCGCGTGCAGGGTTGACGCTCAGCTTGACACTGGCACTATAAATGGGCGTCTGCATCTTGCTGACGGCAAAAGCTGTGACAGCTGCTACAACCGCGACCAGAATGGCGATCCAGCCGCGTTTGCTCAAAATCCGTAGATAATCCACCAGCTCCATATGCTCACTCCTGCTACCGACATAACACCATCACCAACGGCTGGGCACCTCGGCCAATACGTTAATCCCCATCGCCTCCAGCTCAGACCTATTTCTTACGCTGTCGTCCAGATAGTCTAGCAAGAAGCACAATGCCACGCCCGCCAACACAGCCAAAAGCACACGCACCGGTAGATCGAGGCGCTGTGTGAGACTGGGTGGCAGTGGTGCGATCCGCGGTCCATCAAAGAGGCGGACGCTGGGCTGCAAAGCACCAAGGCGGCCAAAGTAAGCAGGCGCTTCTTGTTGGAGCACCTCGATCGCAGTCTGGAGGATAACACGCGCTTGCTTAGGATCGTTCCACGTCACCTGAATCTCCACGACGCGATGTACCTGTTGCGAGGAGGTGGAGCTCTGAATAATGCCGGGCGGCACCGCGATGCCCTGCGCAGCCAGCCGCTCACTAACCGTCCGCGCCACAACATCCCCAGTCACAAAAGCGCTGAAGTCATCCACCAAATACTCGGTTGCCTGGGGAGCGGTGAGGCGCGGATCAAATCCCATACCCTCCACCTGCTGCAGAGGCGGCACGTCCACTAACACACGTGCCGACGCCACAAACTGGGTCACCCCGGGTTGGCGCAGCGCAAGGCTGGTGATCAAAACGACCCCCAGCAACCCTAAGGGCAGCCAGAAACGTCTCCGAATGATGGATGCGTATTGTCGCAGTTCCATAGGATTTCAGATAGGTGGAGTGTAGATAATTTCCCGCATTCCGTCAAACTCGCGTTTGGAATTGTTCCCAGCACGTCGCAATGAACTCCAGCAACTCCTGCTTGAAGCGCTCGGTACTGAAACGTTGTGCATGACGATGGAGGTGCACCGGGTCAAACCGCATCTTGTCCAGGCGATATACCGCCTCGATCAGCGCCTCGACCGTCTGTTCCGGAAACAACACGCCTGTCTCCCCATCGATGACAGTATCCAAAGCGCCACCGCCAGCATAGGCAATAACGGGACGCCCGGCTGCCTGAGCCTCCACCGGTGCAATACCGAAGTCCTCGCAGCCAGGAAAGACAAACGCTCTGCAGCGCATCAATAAGTGTGCGACCTGACTCTCGGACAGACGTCCGGTGAATTGCACTGTGGGGCCGGCGAGACGCTGCAGCGCAACACGGTCGCGGCCATCTCCCACCACAATGAGTGGACGACGCAACTGGGTAAAAGCACGCACTGCCAGATCAATCCGCTTATAGGGCACCAGACGTGACACGATCAGATAGTAATCACCCGGTGGTGCCTCGGAGGGATGATAACGTTCGGTGTGCACAGGTGGATAAATAATGGTCGAGTCGCGCGCGTAGTATTGCGCAATACGTTGTTGCACGTTTCGGGAAATGGCCACAAAGTAATCCACCCCATCCGCAGCGCGCCGATCCCATCGGCGTAACCAACGTATCAGGGGTCGCAATACAACGCGTGTGATGGGGCCGATCTCCTCACGGCTAACATAGGCATCATAGTCCCACACGTAGCGGGTTGGTGTCAGGCAATAGTCAATGTGCAGCTGATCACGTGCGGTACGCACGCCATGGCAAAATCCGCTTTTGTTGGAAATCACCAGATCATACCCGCTCACGTCGATGCTATGCACGGCAAGCGGATAGAATAGGAGATACATCTGATGATGACGGTAGATGCCAGGTGCTCGATCCAACCAAGTAGGGTGGATGTCCCACGACCGATAACGCTCTGGCATTCCCTCCCGCCAGTAAATCGTGGTAAAAATGGGAGCTTCCGGAAACATCTCGACCAATGTTTCCAGGACCAGCTCAGCACCTCCTAACTGGTTGAGCCAGTCGTGGACGATCGCGATCTTTGCTTGTTGGAGCTGCTTACGGATTGTAGGGGCCACCGACGGCAGCTGGTCCGAGCACGGTAAACTCACCGCTGGCCAGGAGCTTAGTGCTGACATACAGTTCAAGCCGGTACGTGCCGGCGCCCACCGGTTTGATAAATATGTATGAGCGATCCTGTGAACCCCACTCCCAGATGCCCTCCTCGCGGGCAAATTCCAATCCGTTGTAGTACCAGACCTGCATCCATGGCACCCCTTTACGCATGCCCTGGAACGGGAACACGGCATAGATGCGTCTCACCGTGTCGGAGAACACCTGGGTGGGGTTGATGGGCATCCGGCGGTCGTCGATCTCGGCGGCAAAGGTGATGGGCCCCATCGTGGCACTGGGTGGAGGTGGCACAGACGAACGCACGGAGGTCGGCGACGGCGTGGTGCCAGCTGTCGGGGTGGAGATGGCAAGTGAGGTTGGTGTAAGAGTTGGAGGTTCGGGTGTCGCAGTGGGCGAGGGCATCGGCGTGGGCGAGCTCGTAGCGGTAGAGACTAGCCGCGTCGGCGTGGGTGTGGGCGTGCTCATGGCAGCAAGAGCGAGCTGAGTGGATGTTGGGACAGTCGTGTTTGCCGGTTTCTCCTCTTCTATCGAAATGGGAGAAGGCACCACCTGCGTCGCTGCTACCGGCAAGCTGGGTACTTTAACTGTCAATGCTTCCGTCAGCCATGCCACCTCTTGCGAGAGATCGATGTGCAGCTCAGGCAGAATGGGTTGGCCATACCCGAAGAAACCCAACGCCGCGCCGACAGCCACCAATGCCGCAACCACCGCGCCGAAGCGTGCACGACGCGCTCGGGCTACACTTTCCTCTCGTACGATTGGAAAAATGCTAGAACGCGCTTCGCCTACAGAACGGGATGCCACACTGAGGAAGAGAAACATGAGAAGGAGACACCCCATTGCCACGAATACGAGCAAGAGGGACACCATAAGCATCTCCTATCGTTCCCCGGTCGCGAAACCCTGTTCCCCTTGTCGGCGTATCTCCATAGCCGCAGGTTTCGGGCCGCCCAAAAGTGATGCTGTCATATACAACAATAGTATAGGTGCTCTCATACATTGTGTCAAGCCAGGTTTTCAGAGAGTGTTGAAAAAGTTGGTGGAAATTCGGGCGGACTGAACGTGTGTGGTAGAATAGGGGCAAAACCTGCAAGAGGTAGTGCGATGGGTGCGAAGCGCTTCAAAGAGACAGGACGGGACTCCTTCTGGGGGGAATACCTCTATGAGCAGGTGGTGCCCCCTGAGCAC
>JBMFPH010000101.1:0-11524 GCA_049969215.1 Anaerolineae bacterium
CGGTCTCCATGCCACTGACACCATTATCGGGCTGCGTGGAGGAGTGGGATATGCCTTCCTCGCTCTGGGCTATGTCCTGTGGGGGCGCTGGTCCCATCGCTGGGGAGATCGCATCGTGTTGCTCCTCTCTGGCCTGGCGTTCGGATTCTATCCCCTGGTGACCGTGATGATCCCTTCCATGGAATGGCTGCCGGCTGTGGCGGCGCTGTGGGGATTCGCCGGATCAGGGATTGATATTGGCCTGTTTGCGATGATGATGGCGCTGAGCCCTGAGGATAAACGTCCCCGCTTTGTGGCAGCCACCTATATGTTGAGCAGTTTCACCTCTTTTGTCGGTCCGTTACTGGGTGCTGCGTTGGCGGAGTCACTGGGGGTGCGTGCGTGCCTGTTGGTCGGGGGTGGCTTGCAGCTGCTCGGTGCGTTGTTCTTCCTATGGTTGCCCGGTCGTGAGGAAATTCTAAGGCAAAACCCTGATAAACCGGCTGGATGTGCCGCTATTTAGCCGGAAGACTCTCCAACCACACTTGTAAGGTGTGCCCTACGCGATGCAAACTTGCGGCGCTGACCTTATCGGCATTGTCCTGAGTGGTGTGCCAATACGGGTAGTCAAAGTCAATGATGTCCACAGCCGGAATGCCACGCTGGGCAAACGGAAGGTGGTCATCGATGATGGTGTACTTGAGCTGGGGGATGAAGTGCTCCTCATAGCCAAGTGACTTGGCTATCTCCCAGATTTCGGCAGCCAGCTTGGGGTGTGAATTGTGTTCAAAATAGATTTGTTGGTCGGCATCGCCGATCATATCCACCAGCACCATGGCTTCCGGCAGCCGGGTCAGCCGAAGCGCCATCTCCATCGCACCTACTGAAAAAGGCCAACCGTTCAGTCGTCCACGATCCTCCGCATCGAAGAATGTCAGCCACACCTCACGCTTGAGGGCCGATCGGTCGAGCACGCGCGCCAGCTCCAATAGAACAGCCACACCGCTGGCGCCGTCGTTGGCACCCAAAATGGGTTCATCCCGTTTGGCAGGGTCGGGGTCTTGATCGGCCACCGGGCGCGTATCGTAATGCGCTCCGAGGATGAGGATGGGCCCGGAGCCCCCTTTGCCGATGATGTTGCGCCCTTTCACCCCTTTGTAGGTGAACTCCTGGGTGCTCACGTCCCAGCCGAATTCTTCCAGCTGACGTATGATATAGTCCCCCGTTTTCCAGCCAGCTGTGGAGCCGACAGGCCGTGGCCCAAGAGCAAGCTGCTCCAAAACGAACTGGTATGCCCGCGTGCCGTCAAAACGGGATGTGGCGCTTGCGGAGAGGGGCGTCGCGACCTCAGTAACCGGGGTGACTGAAGGGGAGACAATCGGCGTAAGAGTTGGGCCTGGTGTGGAGGTTTCCGTGAGAGCAGGTGATGCTACGCTACTGGCGAGGAGATCGGTTGCCGCAGGTCCTTGGGTGCTCACCACCGAGGAGTTTGGGCTGGTGAAGTTATCCGGCCACACCAGAAAAATTGCCACGGCAAGCGCTATCAGGCCTAACACGCTCCATGTCACCGGATAACGTGCCGGAGGGCGCTGCGAGGGATCACTCATTTGCCGCGCACACTTTCGTTTTCTCAGTCACGTTGCAATGCCTGCGGAGGGCGCTTTCCCAACGTTACCGGCAAGGTGTGGGTTTCGCCGTCTCGGATGATGGTCAACTGCACCTGCTGGCCCACGGTACCTTTGCGGCTTAAGTACACCAGAATATCGTCAAACTGGTGCACTTCGGTGTCGTCGATCCTGATAATGACATCTCCACCAATTGTGACCGGTCGTCCGAACACCTCAATTTCGCGTGTGCCGCCGCGCAACCCTGCATTGGCAGCCGGGCCATTTTGCACCACTTCGATGACGAGAGCCCCTTTTGCTTCGGGCAGGTTCATAGCGGCAGCGATCTGGGGTACCACATCCGTGCCCCAGAAGCCCAACCAGGGATGATCATAAACGCCCTTGGCGATTAACTCAGGCACCACGCGCCGGACCATATTGGATGGGACGGCGAACCCGATTCCCAAGAAACTTCGTTCGCCCAGCAGATTGACATTGGGCACAATGGCGGTATTGACCCCAATCACTTCCCCCTGGGTGTTGAGCAAGGGTCCGCCTGAGTTGCCGGGGTTGATGGCGGTATCCGTCTGGATGATTTCGGGGATGCGGTAGCCCGTGCTTGCGGGCAAGCTGCGGCTCAGTCCGCTGATAATGCCTGCGGTGAGCGTATTCTCGTAGCCGAACGGATTGCCGATCGCTATCGCACGCTGCCCAACCTTGACGAGATCCGAATCGCCCCAAACGATCGGGCGCAAGCTTTCAGGGGGCACGTCCACCTTTATGACTGCCAGGTCGCTATCCGGGTCGCTGCCCACAACGGTGGCGGGTACTATGGTGCCCTCGTAAAAGGTCACTAAAAGTTCGCTGGCGTCCGCAACGACATGGTGGTTCGTGACGATATGCCCTTGCGTGTCGATCACGAATCCAGACCCCTCGCCCGACTCCCGAAACGGTAGTTGCGGTGTGGGTATCCCCTGTGGCAGGGGGGGACGGACAAAATCTGTGCCGCGGGCCCGAGTGATCTGAATGCTCACGACGGATGGACTGACGCGTTCATACAGATGAACCAACAGTTGATCTTCCGTCAACGTCTGTTGCAGGACCGATTCAGGCAATGGGGTGGGCGAGGGCGCCACGGTCGGGGGAGCATAAACCGGAGAAGGCGCGGCAGCTTTTGAGAGAGCGACCTGCCCTTCGTTGCCTTGTTCTTGTGCTTGCGCCGCGGGTGTAGAGGCCGCAGAGCCAAGCGTAGGCCATTCGACATACACCTGTATAGAAGGCAAAGCACTGCACGCCATCGTTGTGAGCGCCAACACAATACTGATCAACGGGATCCAACGCGCGCGTTTCATCCGAAATCACCTGTTAGAAATCATCTGCGGCGCTCAGAAGCGGTCAGGATCATCACCCAGCGCAGCACCTGCAGCAGGGCGGCCAGTGCCGCAACCACGTAGGTCCAGGCGGCAGCGTCCAGCACACTGTTGACGCCTGCCAGTTCCTGTTGGTTCACGATGCGGTACTGCATCAGCAGCTGTCGGGCGCGTGCACTGGCATCGATTTCAACCGGCAGGGTGACGAAGGAGAAGACAGCCACGAGAGCAAACAAGGCGACACCCAACCACGCGACTGCGTTGCCCAACCGGAAAGCTCCTGTTATGGCTTCCAACAGGATGCCAGCTATAATCACAAGCGGCCCCAGCCAGGTGCCGAATTGCACCGCCGGCACCATCGCAGAGCGGATTTGCAGAGGGAAATAGCCCGAGGCATGCTGCAGGGCATGGCCGGCCTCATGGGCAGCGACTCCCACCGCAGCGATGGATGGGCTGCGCGCTACTTGTGGAGATAGGCGCAATGTTCGGCTGCGCGGGTCGTAATGGTCGCTGAGAAAACCAGTGGTCTCCTCGATGGTCACATCCACCAGGCCGTTGGCGTCCAGGATGGCGCGTGCTGCCTGGGCGCCCGTGAGCCCGCGCAGAGTGCGCACCTGCGAATACTTGCTAAAGCGTCCTTGCACCACCGCTTGGGCAATCAGTCCCAAGATGAGGGCTGGCACAATGAAGATGAAAAACGTTGGATCATACCAGATGGGATAATACATCGTCTGTCACCTCCGATCCGATCTCTCTCCCCTTTTCGCTCCCATTTTACCACAGGCTGATGCAAAAGTGAACTGCCCTGGCGCCTCAGTTTAGCTCCTACCAGAGCGATTGAGAAATTGCCTCCGTGTTTGTGGTCGTCTCGCTTGATCTCTGGGGTCGTATGCCTCCAAGCGAAAGTCTGCAACCTTCATCGTGTGTCGCGTAGTAGAGAGGCCAAAACGCCAGAGCAGCTCCAGGGCAGCCGCTCTGGCGTATCGGCCATCGACAACGTTCCCATCTCGTGCTCCGACCGAACGAATGGGTCGCCTATTATGCCTCGGTGAACTCGCCCTCGACCACGTCTTCCTGGCCGGGCTCCTTGGCCGTGCGACCCGCTCCCGAGCCGTCACCGCCAGGCGCGGCGCCGGGTTGGCCGGCATACATCGTTTGCCCGAGCTTCAAGCTCGCTTGCTGCAGTGCCTGCATGGTGCGCTTGATGCGATTGATGTCGTCCGATTTGATCGCATCGCGCACATCGTTGATCTTGCCTTCGAGATCGGCACGCAGGGTGCCATCCACCTTATCGCCCAGCTCGTTCAAGCTCTTCTCCACCTGATAGGCCAGGGCGTCGGCCTGGTTGCGCGTGTCGGCCAGTTCCTTACGGCGGGCATCCTCCGCCCTGTGCATCTCGGCCTCACGGATCATCCGCTCGATCTCCTTCTGATCCAGGTTGGTGCTGGCCGTGATGGTGATCTTCTGGTTGCGCCCGGTCGCCTTGTCCGTCGCGCTGACATTCAGGATGCCGTTGGCGTCAATGTCAAAGACGACCTCGATTTGCGGGATGCCGCGTGGAGCGGGCGGAATGCCGTCCAATCGGAACTGTCCCAGCAGCATGTTATCCGCCGCCATCGGGCGCTCCCCTTGATAGACTTTGATGTCCACAGCCGTCTGGCCATCCTCCGCTGTGCTGAAGATCTCCGACTTGCGCGTCGGGATCGTGGTGTTGCGCGGGATGAGCACGGTCATCACGCCACCCAGCGTCTCCACACCCAGGGAGAGTGGCGTGACGTCCAGCAACAGCACATCCCGCACCTCGCCGCCCAGCACACCCGCCTGAATGGCGGCACCGATGGCCACCACCTCATCCGGATTGACGCCCTTGTGAGGCTCTTTACCCGTCAGCTCGCGCACCAGGTTCTGGATCATCGGCATACGGGTTGCGCCACCTACCAGCACCACCTCGTCGATCTGCGACGCGGTGATCTTGGCGTCGGCGAGCGCACGCTCAAATGGCCCACGGCAGCGTTGTACCAGATCTTCGGTCAGCTGTTCGAATTTCGCACGTGTCAGCTTCATCTGCAGATGCTTGGGCCCGCTGGCGTCGGCGGTGATGAAGGGCAGGTTGATCTCGGTCTCCAGCATCGTGCTGAGCTCGATCTTCGCCTTCTCTGCCGCCTCCTTCAGGCGCTGCAGCGCTTGCCGATCCTGGCGCAGGTCAATGCCGTGTTCTTTGCGGAACTCCTGCGCCACCCAGTCCACGATGCGCTGATCCCAGTCATCACCGCCCAGGTGGGTATCACCGTTGGTCGCTTTCACTTCGACCACCCCGTCACCCACCTCGAGCAAGCTCACGTCGAACGTGCCGCCACCCAGGTCCCACACGAGAATGGTCTCATTCTTCTTCTTGTCCAGACCGTAGGCCAACGCTGCTGCTGTTGGCTCATTGATGATGCGCAGCACCTCTAATCCGGCGATTTTGCCCGCGTCTTTAGTCGCTTGGCGCTGGCTGTCGTTGAAGTAAGCCGGCACGGTGATCACCGCCTGAGTCACCGGTTCGCCCAAATAAGCTTCGGCGTCTGCCTTGAGCTTGGCCAGCACCATCGCACTGATCTCTTGCGGTGTGTAGGTGCGGTCCATCACCGGAACGAAGATGCGCGCATCGCCCACCGGCCCTTCGACCACCTTGTAGGCGAGCATCTTGCGCTCGACCTCGGTCTCGGAATAACGCCGTCCGATGAGCCGCTTGACCGAGTAGAGCGTGTTCTCCGGATTGACCACCGCCTGCCGCTTGGCGGTCTGGCCTACCAGGCGCTCACCACTTTTCGTAAAGGCCACCACCGAGGGGCAAAGACGTCCACCCTCAGCGGTCGGGATTACGGTCGGTTGTCCTCCCTCCATAACTGCGACCACGCTGTTGGTCGTTCCCAGATCGATTCCTACTATCTTTCCCATTTTACTGTTCCTCCTGATCTCTTAGATCATAGGGATGAGTCAATTCTCCCTCTCTGTGCGGGATGATGGGGTAGTCGTTCGTCTGGCCCGGCAGGTGTTCATAATCGCAGGTGCAGGGTCCCCCCTGGGCACATCCGGTGCAGCAGTAGAACCGATCGTTCACGATGGTCGGTTGCCACCGGATGATGATCCAACAATTTGAGCATCTGATAGGCTGACCTGCCACAGCACTAACCTCTCTGTGCCAGCCAGGGAAAGAGCAAAGTTGCTTATGATCCCGCTTGGACTACCCCCTGACCCGTCTACCTTGCAAAGCTTAGAGCGGCCATATTAGATTTGCACTAGATACACATTAGAGTTGTGTTAGAAGGAAGAACCCAGCCACAAAGCGCTTGCTGCTACCCGCTCGCTATGATATGATGGACACTGAGGTCTCCAAGATGACAGTGTGTCCTTTCCCCAGGCGTCAGATTGCGATCGCGATATCCCTCTTCGTTGCCACCATGACATTATACACCCTCACCCTGGCACCCTCGATAGTCGCCTTGTTTGATGACAGCCTCGAGTTTCAGCTGGTAACGTACCTGCTGGGAATCGCCCATCCGACAGGCTATCCCTTGTTCACATTGCTGGGTTGGTTGTTCACCCGATTGCCCATCGGTGAGGTCGCCTTTCGGGTGAATCTCATAAGTGCCTTTTTTGGCTCTATCACAGTGGCATTGGTGTACTTAGCTGGCTTGCAACTGGGTGCTCGCGAGAAGGGTTGGGCGGCAGATGGAGGGGCAGCATTGGGGGCTCTCGCGTTGGCTGTTTCTCCCGTCTACTGGTCACAGGCAACTGTGGCAGAAGTGTACACATTGCACGCCTGTCTGGTTGTTGCCTTATTGTGGACTGTGTTGCGGATAGGGAACATTGCCGCCTCTTCGGACGAGAGTCCTCATGGAGCGTGTGCACAACTGGATCGTTCCATCTCAATGCTCGCCTGCCTCTTTGGCCTGGGTCTGGCACATCACCGTACCATTGTGCTACTCCTGCCAGCGACCTTTCTGGTGCTATGGCGTATTCGCCATTTGGCTCAGCTCAGACCGAAACATCTATTGTGGTTCAGTTTCCCTTTGCTGTTATACCTGTATTTGCCATTGCGCGGGCATATAGGTTCCTTGGATGGCAGCTACACGAACACAATCGGGGGGTTCTTGCGATATGTCACGGCATGGGGATATGGGAGCTTCATCTTTCAGAATCCCTTTTCGGTTGAGCGTGGCGCCGATTTTTATCTCAATTTGTTTGTTCAGCAATTCGGTTGGCTGGGCATCGCTTTTACCATGATCGGGGTTTTCTTGCTGAAGCGTCGGGGAAATGGGGCAGGTATTACGGAGCTCACCTTTCTCTGTTTTGCCGGTTTTAACTTGTTCTATCGTGTGGCAGATATTGAGGTGTTCTTCATCCCCAATTTCCTGATCTGTGCGCTCTGGTTGGGCTATGGGATCACCCGTCTGCTGACCCTGCTGCAATCATGGAGTTCCGCCTCTTCGGTCCCCGTAGCAAGATCGGTCGCTGCCTTGGCCGCTCTCGTGATTGTGGCAGGGTCTCTATCTCAAAGCGGCTTGTTGTTCCATAGCAACTTTGCAGAAATGGATCGTTCCGACGATTGGGCGGTCCATGACTACGGATTGGACATGTTGAGCCAGCCTTTGGAGCCAGGCGCTGTGATTGTGGGCATTCAGGGAGAGATAACCCTGGTGCGCTACTTTCAGAATGTGCATGGGCTACGCAAGGATGTGCGCACTCTGGCAGCAGATGATCCGAACGAACGTCTCGCCGTAGTGGGTGATTGGGTAAAGCAGGGTGCTGCGGTTTACCTTACCCGCTCGCTGGCGGGTGCCCCTGAACGTTGGTCGTTGGGTGCCGTGGGCCCACTCATACGGGTGTATGCGCATCCCCAACGTCTCGCACCTGCCACGCGCTATAAAGTGGATGGCGTGCTCACCCCGGAGATCGCCTTGTGGGGTTACGATATTGTGCGTCCATCTGCTCATGCTATGCCGCCACCCGTGCGGCTCAGCCTGGTTTGGCACGTCCTGGCTCCGCTCTCCCGTGACTTGAAAGTGTCTGCTCGTTTATTAGCGCAGGATGGACGCCTTGTGGCTCAGGCGGATGCCGTGCCGGTGCATTTTGCCTACCCCACTGTGGCATGGCGCAGTGGCGAATACATTCCAGATGTGTATGACCTGCAATTGTCGGAGCTTTTGCCCGACGGATTGTATACGCCTGTGCTGATCTTGTACGATCCGGCAAAAGGAGCGGGTGAACTGGCGCGCTTGACGTTGTCTCCATTTCGTCTCCCGTAGGAGTTATCGAAAATCTTCGCTCGGTCAAAATTTGACGTTTTGAATTATCTGTGATAAAGTTAAGCTTCGTGCCTTGAGAGAGCTAGCGATATAGCTGGACAGGCTTTTGAGTGATCTAGTTAAGGAGGAAGCCTTGCCTACTATCAATCAGCTTGTACGCAAACAGCGGATTGCTAAGCGTGGCAAAAGCAAAGCGCCGGCGTTGCGCTACATCTTTAACGCGTTGAAAGGTAGTTTGCGCGCGCGACCGGAGGGGGCACCACAAAAGCGGGGTGTGTGCACACAAGTACGTACCATGACGCCAAAGAAGCCCAACTCGGCCTTGCGCAAGATCGCACGCGTGCGTCTGACCAATGGCATAGAGGTGACAGCGTATATTCCGGGCGAGGGTCATAATCTCCAGGAGCACTCGGTTGTACTGGTGCGTGGTGGACGTGTGAAGGATTTGCCGGGCGTGCGGTACCACATCGTGCGTGGCGCGCTGGATGCTGCTGGCGTTGAGAATCGCAAGCGTGGGCGCTCCAAGTACGGTGCCAAGCGACCGAAGTGAGCCAGCTTGTTTACAAGGATTGGGGAGTAAAGGATGTCGAGACGAACTCGTGCGGAACGTCGTCCCGTCAAACCGGATGTGAGATACAATAGCGAGTTGGTGGCACGTTTTTGTAACAAGATTATGCGCAATGGGAAGAAGAGCTTGGCATTGCGCATTGTCTATGATGCCTTTGACATTATCGAGCAGCGGACGAAGAAACCGCCTCTCGAGGTCTTTGAGGCGGCAGTGAAGAACACGATGCCCATGATAGAAGTGCGTCCGCGGCGTGTGGGTGGTGCCACGTATCAGATCCCTATGGAAGTGCGTCCGGAGAGACGATTGAGTCTTTCGTTGCGTTGGTTGGTGCAGAGCATGCGTCAGCGCCCTGGCAAGTCTATGGCTGAGAAAGTGGCAGCCGAGCTAATAGACGCCGCCGCTGGCCAGGGGGCTGCGGTCAAGAAGAAGGAAGATACCCATCGCATGGCCGAAGCCAACCGCGCATTTGCCCACTATCGCTGGTAGTTCGCTCCGCGAGTAGTAGCATTTCGTAGTCTATTCACTTTTCGGGATACGATAGCCATTGTACCTCGGCGATGGCGGTCATCGCCGAGGATAATCACTCAGTTTTCTGGTGTAGCATCTCTGGTGCTATATGGTGGATAAGATTGCCCTCGAAAGGGTCAGAAATATAGGGATCATTGCGCACATCGATGCCGGGAAGACCACGGCATCTGAGCGCATCCTTTTCTATACCCAAAAGATCCACCGCATGGGGGAAGTCCATGAGGGCACTGCCACCATGGATTGGATGGAACAGGAACGGGAACGTGGGATCACGATTACAGCCGCTGCCACGACCTGTTTCTGGCGTGGCCATCAGATTAACTTGATCGATACACCGGGACACATCGACTTCACGGCGGAAGTGCAGCGTTCGCTGCGGGTGCTGGATGGGGGTGTGGTGATCTTCGATGCCGTGAGCGGCGTCGAGCCCCAATCTGAGACGGTATGGCGACAGGCAGATCGCTTTCACGTGCCGCGTATTTGCTTTGTCAACAAGATGGATCGCGTGGGAGCCGACCTGTGGCGCACCGTGCAGATGATCATAGATCGATTGCACGCGCAACCGGCGCTGGTGCAACTGCCCGTCGGAATGGAGGCTTCCTTCGTTGGAGTCGTCGATCTGGTGGGCATGAAATCGATCACCTATCGAGACGAATTGGGCACCGAGATGATCGTCTCGGATGAGATACCTGCAGAGTTGCGCGATGAAGCGGCGCGCCTCCGTCGCAGGCTAATCGAACAGGTGGCAGAGACGGAAGCCAGCGAAGCTCTCACCGAGAAGTTCTTGTTGGAGGAGGAGATCTCCTCTGAGGAACTGCGTGCAGCGTTGCGGGCCGCCACGCTACAAGGGAAATTGGTGCCCGTTCTGTGTGGATCGGCATTGCGCAACAAGGGCATACAGCCGCTGTTGGATGCGGTGATCGATTACCTGCCTTCACCTCTGGACATACCGTCCATTGTGGGTACCGATCCCAAATCGGGGAAACCAGTGGAGTGCCCTCCCGATCCCAGGGCGCCCTTTGCGGCATTGGCGTTCAAGATCGTGACTGACCCATATGTAGGGCGACTGGCCTATGTCCGTGTCTATTCGGGGACAATCCACACTGGGGCGAATACATATAACGCGACCCGAGGTGTCAGAGAGCGGGTTGGTCGACTTCTCCAGATGCATGCCAACCAGCGCCAGGAAATCAATGCGCTCTCGGCAGGCGATATTGGGGCGATCTTAGGACTTAAGAGCACCTTCACCGGCGATACTTTGTGTGACCCAAGTCGCCAGGTCATTTTGGAGGATATCAAGTTCCCGGAACCGGTTATCTCAGTCGCCATTGAACCCAAGACAAAAGCGGATCAGGAGAAAATGATCGATGCGCTCAAGAAGCTGGCGGAAGAGGATCCAACCTTCCGGGTGAGGGTGGATGAGAATACCGGACAGACGCTGATCTCGGGCATGGGCGAGTTGCATCTCGAAGTGCTTGTCACGCGAATGATGCGCGAATTCCGGGTGATGGCCAAGGTAGGTCGCCCTCAGGTCGCTTATCGAGAGACCATCACGCGATCCGCTCGGGGACGTGGGCGGTTTATCCGCCAGACAGGCGGGCGCGGTCAGTATGGCGATGTGGAATTGCTCGTAGAACCCTTGCCAAAGGGAGGTGGTTTTCAGTTTGAAGATAGAACGGTGGGGGGCAGCATTCCCAAAGAATTCATCCCCGCTGTCGAACAGGGAGTCCGCAGTGCCTTGGAGAGCGGAGTGCTTGCAGGTTATCCCATCATCGATCTGAAAGCTATCGTTGTGGGCGGATCGTATCACGAGGTGGATTCATCGGAGATGGCCTTCAAAATTGCCGGTTCAATGGCGCTGAGAGAGGCCGTTCAAGAAGCAGACCCTGTGTTGCTCGAGCCGGTGATGAAGCTCGAAGTCGTTGTTCCGGAACAGTTCACCGGCGATGTAGTAGGGGATATCTCGTCGCGGCGTGGGACTATCGAGAGCATGGAGCCGCGTGGCCCAGAAATGCAGGCGATCCGGGCACTCGTGCCGCTGGCGCAGATGTTCGGTTATGCTACGGACCTGCGTTCGATGACCCAAGGTCGAGGCACCTTCGTGATGGAATTCAGCCACTATGATCAGGTTAGTGAGGCGCTCATGCAACAGATATTGCCCGGAGGGTTGCGTCGTTAGCGCTT
>JBMFPH010000102.1:0-11455 GCA_049969215.1 Anaerolineae bacterium
GGGGCGGTCGGGTGACATCGCACGCTCGCGGTGTGCCCGCACCAGGTCGTCGTCGATCATCGCGCGCATGTCGTCCAAGGTGAGCTGCTCGATCTTGTTGATCTCGTGCGACGTGCGGAAGCCGTCGAAGAAGTGCAGGAAGGGGACACGCGCCTTGAGCGTGGCAGAATGGGCGATCATGGCCATGTCCTGCGCTTCCTGCACCGAGGATGAAGCCAGCAGGGCGAAACCGGTGCTGCGCGCGGCCATCACATCCGAGTGGTCACCGAAGATGGAGAGGGCGTGGGTGGCCAGCGTGCGCGCCGAGACATGGAACACGGTGGGCGTCAGCTCGCCGGCGATCTTGAACATGTTGGGGATCATCAGCAGCAAACCCTGCGAAGCGGTGAAGGTGGTGCACAAGCTGCCGGTCTGCAAGGCGCCGTGCACCGCGCCCGCGGCGCCGCCTTCGGACTGCATCTCGATCACCAATGGCACCGTGCCCCAGATGTTCGGCTCTCCCTGTGCCGACCATGCGTCTGCCCATTCGCCCATCGGGGACGACGGCGTGATCGGATAGATAGCGATGACCTCACTAACATGATGGGCTACGTAAGCGGTCGCTTCATTGCCGTCCGCTGTGATCATTTTGCGGGTCATGTTACTTTTACCTCCAGAAATTTCGTCCACTCTTCAATAATCAGGTTTTTGGCCTGGGCGCACACCCAGGCCAGCTCAGTATAATTATGCCAGAGATCGGCGGTCGGGGCAAGTTTTGGCAGGATGTATCGCGATCTGGGGGCGTCAACCCTTCCGATCCGCGACCCTCAAGGAGCGGATACACTATTCCACCGTAGAGATCGCAAAACACGCAGAGCCTTTTTCATGTTCTTTGCGATCTCTGCGTGCTCTGCAGTGAGACAAGCGATTGTTCACGCGCACGGCTTGGTTGGATGCGCCCATTCGGCTGTCATCTCAAAAAACCTCCCCATGAAAACCCTCATATCTTGTTGACACGTAGCATAACTTGCATTTATGATACATATGCAAAATGTCCGATAAGGTTCGCCTGGATCACTTGTTGGTCGAGCGAGGGCTTGTGCCTTCGGGAAGTCAGGCACAGGCGCTGATCCTTGCCGGAGAGGTCTTAGTCGAAGGGGAGGTGGCCAGAAAACCGGGCATGCGGGTGCCCGGCGATGTCCGGGTTGAGGTGCGCGCTCACTTGCCCTACGCATCGCGAGGCGGGTTGAAGCTGGCCGCCGCTTTGGATGCTTTTGCCATCTCGGTTCAGGGTGCCGTGTGCGCCGATGTGGGCGCTTCCACGGGTGGTTTTACCGACTGCCTGTTGCAGCGCGGCGCGTCGCGGGTGTATGCGATCGATGTCGGATATGGCCAGCTGGCGTGGTCGCTGCGTCGGGATGCGCGTGTGATCGTTATGGAGCGCACCAATGTGCGTTACCTGGAGCAGTTACCCGAGCGAGTGCACATGGTCACCATTGATGTCTCATTCATCTCGCTGACCAAGGTGCTGCCGGTGGTCGTGAAGTGGCTGGATAGCGCCTCAGCACCCGTGCTGGCATTGGTGAAACCGCAATTCGAGGCGGGACGTGCATTCGTGGAGCGTGGCGGAGTGGTGCGCGATCCGCGAGTGCATCGTCAGGTGCTGGAACAGGTGGCCCGGGCCGCAATGAAGTGCAGCCTAACGGTATGGGGACTGATGCGCTCGCCGATCGTCGGGCCGGCCGGGAACGTCGAGTTTTTCATGCACTTGCGTCAGGCCATGCCACCCGGCGCAATCGACCTGGCGACGGTGATCGAGAACATGCTGGGCTGAGCACATGGGCATGTCCGTGGGTGTGCCTTTGGATCGGGAGTGGGTTTAGCTGACAAAAAGAAAGCGAAGGTGATCGAATGCCTAATCGTCTGAGTAGTGAGAGCAGTCCCTATCTATTGCAGCATGCCGACAATCCGGTGGATTGGTATCCGTGGGGCGAGGAAGCCCTTACGCGCGCCCGAGCCGAGGACAAGCCGATCTTCTTGAGCATCGGCTATGCCTCCTGCCACTGGTGTCACGTCATGGCACACGAGTCGTTTGAAGATGCTGAGACAGCTGCCATCATGAACGAACACTTCATCAACATCAAGGTGGACCGGGAAGAACGGCCTGACCTGGACACTATCTACATGACGGCCGTCATGGCTATGTCCGGTCAGGGCGGATGGCCGATGTCAGTCTTCCTGACCCCCGACGGCAAGCCCATCTACGGCGGCACCTACTTTCCGCCCGAAGATCGGTATGGCATGCCCTCGTTCAAGCGCGTGTTGCTGGCGGTGGCGCGGGCATATCGGGAAGAGCGTGACAAGCTCATAGAAGGCGGGACACAAGTGCTGGCCTACTTGCAGCAGAGCATGCAATTGCCGCGCCAGCATGGGGACGGGATGACCGTCCCAACGCTGGATCGCGCTTATACAGGTCTTTCGAACACGTTCGACACGATCTATGGCGGATTCGGAAAGGCGCCTAAGTTTCCCCTTGCTATGCCATTGGAGTTCCTGTTGCGATATTACATTCGCACGAAGGAAGAGTACGCTTTGCAGATGGTGCGTCGCACCCTCATCCGCATGGCACACGGGGGCATGTACGATCAATTGGGTGGGGGATTTCACCGCTACGCCACCGATGCGCGCTGGTTGGTGCCCCACTTCGAAAAGATGTTATATGACAATGCCCTCCTGGCACGGGTCTATCTGCACGCCTGGCAGGTGGAAGGTGTTCCGCTCTATCGTCGCGTCGTCGAGCAAACCTTGGATTACGTGCTGCGGGAGATGACCCACCCCGAAGGGGGGTTCTATTCCGCCCAAGATGCCGACAGCGAAGGGGAGGAAGGCAAGTTTTATCTCTGGAGTTACGATGAGATCGCCACACTGGTGGGCCAGCCCGACGCGGAGCTGGTAGCGCGGCATTTTGGCGTCACCGAACGCGGCAACTTCGAGGGCAAGAACATCTTGCATATCGCTATGGAGGAAGAAGACCTCGCGGTTTCCATGCAGCGCGACGTGACATCTGTACGCGCAACGCTGGAACGCGCGCGCCAGATGCTGTTTCAGGCGCGTGCACAGCGCATCCCACCGGATAAGGACGAAAAGGTGCTCACCGCGTGGAATGCACTGATGATGGGCACTTTTGCCGAAGCCGCTCGCGTTTTGAAGCGCCCGGATTACCTGGAGGTGGCCCGGCGCAACGCCGAATTCGTGCTCCGCGAGATGATGCCGGAGGATCAGCTGATGCGCGCGTGGCACCAAAGGACAGGAACGCGGCATCGGGCCTATCTAGAGGACTACGCTGCCTATGCCGCGGCGCTGCTGACGCTCTATCAGGCCACGTTTGAGGTGCGCTGGTTTCTCCAGGCGCGTGCGCTGGCGGACGTCATCCTGGAACGCTTCCTGGATCCCGAGGGTGGATTCTTTGACACGCGGGACGATCACGAACATATACTGGTGCGCCCGCGGCAGCTGCAGGATAGCGCCGTCCCATCCGGCAATGCGCTGGCGGCTGATGTGCTGTTGCGTCTGGCAGCCTATACCGGCGAGCATCGTTACCGGGATGCTGCGGAGAAAATTTTGCATGCTATGTCGGCACTCATGGAGCAATACCCGAGCAGTTTTGGACATTGGCTGAGTATTGCCGCATACTATTTAGCACCGCCTGTTCTGGTTGCCGTGGTGGGCTTGCCTGAGGCCACGGACACGCTGGATTTGCTGGAGGTGCTCTCCAGCCGTTACCGGCCTCACGTGGAGATTGCCTTCACCGCACCTGAGGGCGAAGCCATGCAGCATATCCCAGTATTAAAGGGGCGCGAGATGCGCGATGGTCGCGCGACGGCGTATATGTGCCACGGTTTCTCCTGTCGGCCGCCTGTGGTGGATGCCGGAGAGCTCGAAGCACAATTGCAACAGACCCTCTCAATCTGAGAGGATGTCGCTCTGGTTGTTGAACTGCCCTGGGTGTTGAACCGTCAAGGAAGGGCACTGTGCGCGTCAAGTTTTGGGGTACGCGAGGATCAATCCCGACGCCGGGACGTCACACGTTGCGCTATGGCGGCAATACCATCTGTGTGGAGATCCGCACGGACGCAGGACAGCGGTTGATTCTGGACGGGGGAACCGGGCTGCGGGGATTGGGACGCGCTCTCATACAGGAGGGACACCCGCTTGACATCGACATCCTGATCAGCCACACCCATTGGGACCATACTCAGGGCATCCCTTTTTTTGCCCCAATGGCCCGCCCGGAAAACCACATCACGATCTATGCCACTTCTGGCACGGACAGGGATATAACGGAAGTCTTTGCTCGGCAGATGGACTATGCGAACTTCCCCGTCCCTCTGGACGAGCGACAGGGGCAGGTTGAGTTCCGCGAGATCGGTGAGGAAGAATTCAATATCGGGGAAATTCGAGTGCAATCCTGTTTTGTCAATCACACGATCCTCACCCTGGGTTATCGCATTTGCTGCGGCAATGTTTGCATCGCCTATGTCACCGATCACGAGCCCTTTGCTCCTAGTCTGTATCGTTCCGATGCAGCAGACCCTGGTCTGGATGACATTGTCCATGCTGGGGACAGAAAGCACGTCGAATTTTTGGCCGACGCCGACTTGGTCATCCACGACGCCCAGTTCACCGCGGAGGAGCTCGCCCATCGTCGGGATTGGGGGCACAGCTCATTGGAATATGCTGTCGAAGTGTGTGTTGCCGCGCATGCCAAGCAGCTGGTGTTCATCCACCACGATCCTGATCGGAGCGATGAGGAACTAGACCGCCTTGAAGCGGCTGGCCAGGCGTATGCATGTCAGCTGGGTGCGGATCTAAAAGTGTTTGCCGCTGCCGAGGGCATGGAGATCGAATTGAGTGAAACAGGAGAAGCGCTCGCGACTTCAAGCGCCACGTGTCCCGTCAGTTTAGAGGCGAGGCGCCACTCGCGCATCCTGGTGGTGGACGATGAGCCGGCCATGGTGCACTATCTCACCACAGTGCTCACCCGCGACGGCTATGAGGTGCTTCAAGCCACAAATGGTTACGAGGCATTAGCCCTCGTGCGACAACATTCCCCCGACCTGGTGCTGTTGGATGTGATGATGCCGGAGATGGATGGCTTCCAGGTATTACGAGAACTGCGCGCTTCAGAGGGATTTCGGGACTTGCCGGTTATTATCCTGACTGCCCTGGCAGGAGAACAGGATATTGTGCGCGGCTTTGAGGGGGGTGTGACGGACTACATTGACAAACCGATCACGCCGGCGGTGTTGCGCGCACGTGTGCGACGCTGGCTGCTAAGCCGTGATCATAGGTGACAGATGCCGCTTCGAGTGGGGATCGTCGGTTTGCCCAACGCGGGCAAGAGCACGTTGTTCAATGCGCTGACGCGGGCTAACGTGGCGGTAGCGCGTTATCCCTTTACCACCATTGAACCGCACATTGGGGTCGCGATGGTGCCGGATGCGCGCCTGGATGCCCTTGCCCAACTGATTCAGCCGACCAAGGTGGTGCCCGCCACGGTGCAATTTGTGGATATTGCCGGCCTGGTACGTGGGGCACACCGCGGCGAGGGCTTGGGAAACCAATTCCTGGCCGCCATTCGCGAAATGGACGCGCTGGCGATGGTGCTGCGCTGTTTTGAGGATGCGGACGTGCCCCACGTCTCCGAGAACCTGGACCCGATTGCCGATCTCGGTGTGCTCGACCTGGAGCTCTCGTTGGCAGACTTAGCTACGGTGGAGCGGCGCATCGAGCGCACCAAAAGTGCTGCCAAAAGCAATCCCAAAGCGTACGAATGGGAGCTGACTACTCTGGCACACCTGCGGGATCACCTGGCCACCGGACGGCCGGCACGCACCTTCGTCTCCGCTCCTGCGGCCGGGCATGCATCCAAAGCGGAGAGTGGAGGTGAGGATGCGACGCGCGCATTGCTGAATGAGCTGTTCCTGCTCACCTATAAGCCGCGCCTACTGGTGGCGAATGTCGGTGAGAGCGCACTGCCGGATGGTGGCCCGCTGGCCGCGCGTGTCCTTGAGGCAGCTGCCCAAGAGGGCAGTCAAGCGATCGTGCTGTGTGCGGAGTGTGAGGCGGCGCTGGCTGAGTGGTCGCCCGAAGAAGCGGCGGCGTATCGTGCCGAGCTGGGACTCAGCGAGCCCGGCCTGGATCGCTTCGTGCATGCCAGCTATCGCCTGCTTGACCTGATCACCTTCTTCACGGTCACCGGCGGTGAAGTGGTGCGCGCCTGGACGTTGCGTCGCGGCCTGACCGCCTGGCATGCCGCCGGCCAGGTGCACAGCGATATCCAACGGGGATTTGTGCGCGCGGATGTGATCCGTTGGGATGATCTGCTGGCAGCCGGTTCATTGGCGCACGCCCGCGAGACAGGTCGGCTGCGCTCTGAGGGGCGTGACTACGTCGTGCAGGATGGGGATGTGATCCACGTGCACTTCATTGCTTAAGAGAACGCTCAATTGCCCGGATTTTCGGGCGCGATTTGACAGTCGGGCTATTTGGTTGTAAAATGGTGGTAATAAAGAGAATATTCCAAAGACTGAGAACGGGAATAGTACTCACTCAAGCGGCATTCAGAGAGCTGACGTAAGGTGCGAGGTCAGTATGTGCGCGGGTGGGGAATGGGCCCGGGAGTTGCGCCCCCAAAGTCAGCCAATCTGATGAGTAGGCGGCGCCGGAAACTCTACCGTTATCAGAGAGCTGGGTATCAAGGAGAGCACTCTCTCGATGTGCTCAACGGCGTACCCGTAGAGTGAGACTGGTGCACTCGGGGCCCGTGTGCGTTTCACACGGGTCTTTTGGTTCGTGAAGGTTATCGCGCCATCGAGTGGCATCCGGTCTAAGTGAGGTGGCACCGCGGAAGCGGCAACAAAGCCCTTTCGTCCTCAGGGTTCCGGCAATCCGGAGCGCAGCAGGCGAAAGGGCTTTTGCGTTTACTCTGCTTTGGCAATCTATTATGAAAAAATTTAAAGGAGGGAAATTACCATGACAGCCCAGAACGATCGCACCAAATTTCTTCTGAGCGAGCAGGACATCCCCAGAGCGTGGTACAACGTCCTGGCCGACCTGCCGAAACCTTTGCCACCGGTGCTTCATCCCGCCACTTTGCAACCGGTTGGCCCGGACGATCTCGCCCCTCTCTTCCCGATGGGGCTGATTATGCAGGAGGTCAGCCCCGAGCGGTACATCGAGATTCCCGAGCCGGTGCGCGAGATGTACAAGCTCTACCGACCTTCCCCGCTGATTCGCGCCCGAAGGCTGGAGAAATTCCTCGACACGCCCGCGCGTATCTATTACAAGTACGAGGGGGTGAGCCCGGCGGGGAGCCACAAGCTCAACACGGCCATCGCGCAAGCTTTCTACAACAAGCAGGAAGGGGTCAAAAAGCTGGCCACCGAGACCGGCGCAGGTCAGTGGGGCAGCGCGCTCTCCATGGCGGGGGCCTTCTTCGACATCGAGGTAGAAGTCTTCATGGTCAAGGTGAGCTACTATCAGAAACCGTACCGGCGCAACCTGATGGAAGTTTACGGCGCCAAGGTGCACCCCAGCCCCTCACCGCTGACCGAAGCCGGCCGCAAGATTTTGGAACAGGATCCCGATTCGCCTGGCAGCTTGGGCATCGCCATCAGCGAGGCAGTTGAAGTCGCGGCGACGAGTGGAGGAACGGTGAAGTACAGCTTGGGCAGTGTGCTCAACCATGTGATCCTGCACCAGACCGTGGTGGGGGAAGAGGCGCTCAAGCAATTTGAGCTGGCGGACGACTATCCCGACGTGGTGATTGGCTGTGTGGGAGGGGGTTCGAACTTCGCCGGTTTTGCCCTGCCGTTTCTGCGCGAGCGCCTGCACAAGGGGTTGAACACGCGCTTTGTGGCGGTGGAGCCGCGCGCCTGCCCCAGCCTCACCCGTGGCAAATACACTTATGACTATGGGGATACAGCGCACCTGACCCCGTTGATCAAGATGCACACGCTGGGGCATACCTTTGTGCCATCTGGCATCCACGCCGGCGGGTTGCGCTACCATGGCATGGCGCCCATTGTGGCAGCATTGGTGGATCAGGGCCTGATGGAGGCAGTGGCGGTTTACCAGAACCCGGTCTTTGAGTCCGCCGTCACCTTTGCGCGCACCGAGGGCATCCTGCCTGCTCCCGAATCGGCCCATGCCGTGCGCGTGGCGGTAGATGAGGCGCTCCAGGCCAAGGCAGAGGGCAAGCCGCGCGTCATCGCCTTCAACTTGAGCGGCCATGGTCTGCTGGATCTGTCGGCATACGACGCCTACATAAGCGGCAAGCTGGAGGACTTCGAATTCCCGCCGGAAGCGCTGGAGAAATCGCTCGCCGAGCTTCCCAAGGTAGAGGCCGTCTAGAGCTTTTTGGGGGTTCTCACCGTTTTCTACGCCGTGTGTCAGCAAGCGGCAGAGATCTTACCGCAGAGCACGCAGAGGGCACAGAGAAGGAGAACCCCTGCATGCTCTGCGATCTCTGCGGTGAAAAGTTTTTTGCTCTCGGGCAGTCGCGGATCGGATCAAGGGATGTTTGGAGCACGAAACAAAACGTGAAAGGCGCGACTCCCCATCTTTCGCGTCTTTCGTGTTCCGGACCCTCCCCACCGCTCCCCCTACTGTCGCGGCTAGGATGATCGCTCGTGACACACGTGAGAAAAAACGCGCTGCCCAGCCTTGACAGAAGGGGTGCCATTCTTATACTCACGCTTCAGAAATGTGCCAGGTGCTCTTTGGGGAATTACAGAGGAGGTAGGGGAACTGTGGAAACGCGAGTTTGGCATGCCCATTATCCACCCCAGGTGCCCGCCAGCTTGGATTACCCCGCGGTTTCGCTCAATGACCTGCTGAGGGATACCGCGCAGTGTCATCCGGACAAAGCGGCGCTGATCTTCGCCCGGAACACCATCACCTATCGCGAGCTGGACGAGCTGGTGAATCGACTCGCAGCTGCTCTGCAACAGCTCGGCGTGCGCAAGGGAGATCGCGTCGCGCTGTATCTGCCGAATTGTCCCCAGATGGTGATCGGCTATTTTGCCGTCTGGCGCATCGGCGGCATCGCGGTGCCGGTCAACATCGCCTATGTGGCACGCGAATTCGCGCATCAGGTGCACAACGCCGGCGCCGCGGTCGCGCTGTGTTGGGATGCCAAGTGGGAACAGGTGCAGGATGCCGCTGCCAGCAGCGGGTTGCGCCATGTCGTGCTGACCGGTTTGGAGGAGTTTGCCGCGCGTGCATGGGTATCCCTTCTGGGCGGGGTTGCACAGGCAACATTCCCCGACCAGGGCGAAAGCGATGCCCATAGCGAAATCCGTGTGCACCGTTTGCTAGACCTATTGCGCGCTGCTCCTGCGCAAATGTCCCCTACCCAGGTATTGCCGGAGGACACCGCCGCGCTGCTCTACACCGGAGGTACCACCGGCGTGCCCAAAGGGGCACAGCTGACGCACCAAAACCTCGTCGCCAATGCCGTGCAGATCGCCTTTTGGCTAACCTGCCTGACTCCCGGCGAGGAGACAGTGCTCACCGCATTGCCGCTCACGCACAGCTACTCCCTGACGATGTGCATGAATCAATCGGTGTATCGTGGCTACACCCAGGTGCTGATCGCCAATCCGCGGCAGCTGGACGATCTCCTGGCGGCGATCGACACGCATCAGGTCACCCTGTTCCCGGGGGTGCCCACGATGTTTCTGGCAGTGAATCAACACCCCGGGGTGCGAGCGGGGCAGTATCAGCTGCGTTCCATCAAGGCGTGTATCAGTGGCGCCGCGCCGCTCCCGCGCGAAGTCCAGCAGGAGTTTCAGCGGATCACTGGCAGCGTGTTGGTAGAGGGATATGGGTTGACCGAAGCGTCCCCGATCACGCATTGCAACCCGCTCCACGGCAGAGACCGCATCGGCACCATCGGTCTGCCGCTGCCAGACACGGATTGCAAGATCGTGGACAGCGAGACCGAGACGCGGAGCTTAGGGCCGGATCAGCCGGGGGTGCTGTGCGTCAGCGGGCCGCAGCTGATGGCAGGATATTGGGGCATGCCAGAGGAGACGGCTAACGTCCTGCGGCGCGATCGCATGGGCAAGCTATGGCTGCACACGGGTGACATCGCGGTGATGAGCGTGGATGGGTACTTTCGCATTGTGGATCGCAAGAAGGATACTATCATCGCCGGAGGAGGGCTCAAGGTCTACCCGCGCGAGGTCGAGGATGTGTTGTATGAACACCCTGCGGTGTTGGAAGCTGCGGTGATCGGCGTGCCGATCGGGGGAACGGATCAGCGCGTCAAAGCATTTATCGTGCTGCGGCCAGAAGCACAGGCGGACGCGGAAGAAATCCGCGCCTTCTGCCAGGAGCGCATGGCACCGTATAAGGTGCCCAAGTACATCGAGTTTCGCGCCAGCCTGCCCAAGTCGGGGGTGGGCAAGGTGCTGCGGCGCCACCTGGCCGAGGAGGAGGAAGCGCGGACGTAATCCCCGCCTCAAGCGGGGACCGGCTGGGGCTTGAGATCGATTCTGGGCTGCGGCGGCGTATCGGCGAAGAGGCTCTCAAACTGCTCGTCGTCCAGCGTCTCTTCTTGGATCAGGCGCGTGGCGATCAATGTCAGCTTGTCTCGGTAACGGGTGATAATGTCGCGCGCGTGCTGATATGCCTGATCGACCAAATTGCGCACCTCTTCGTCAATGATATAGGCGACTTCCTCACTGTAGTTGCGCTGCTCGCCGATCTCCTTGCCCAGGAAGACCAGCTCCTCTTTTTCGCCGAAGGTGATCGGCCCCAGCTTTTCGCTCATTCCAAAGCGCGTAACCATGGAGCGGGCGATGCGGGTTACGTGCTCCAGGTCTTGGCGGGCGCCGGTGGTGATGTCGTCAAAAACAACTTCTTCCGCCACACGGCCGCCCAGATACACGGCCATCTCGGCCATCAGGCGTGATTTGCTGATGAGTGTGCGGTCGTCTTCGGGGAGATGGAGCACATATCCCTCGGCCATGCCGCGCGCGACGATGGACACCTTATGCACCGGGTCTGCACCGGGGGTCATGCGCGCGACCAACGCGTGGCCCGCTTCGTGATAGGCGATGATCTCCTTCTCCCGATCGGTGAGGATGCGGCTCTTGCGCTCCGGGCCCAGCATGACCTTCTCGATCGCCTCCTGGAACTCGCTCATGTCAATGCTCTTCTTATTGCGCCGTGCTGCCAGGATGGCAGCCTCGTTGACCAGGTTCTCGAGATCGGCACCCACGAAACCGACGGTAGTCTTGGCGATCTTATCCAGGTCTACGTCCACGCCAAGTGGCTTGCCACGCACGTGGACGTCCAATATCTTGCGGCGTCCGATCCAGTCTGGGCGATCCAGCACGACGCGGCGGTCGAAGCGCCCCGGCCGCAGCAAAGCGGGGTCCAGGATGTCCGGCCGGTTGGTCGCTGC
>JBMFPH010000103.1:0-11247 GCA_049969215.1 Anaerolineae bacterium
GCACGATCCCTATGGCCAACCGACCGAATGACCGCCACAGCAGGTGGTGCAACCCAGAACCCAATGTGATGCGCAAACCAATAAACCAGAGGTGCTCAAGATTTCAGGGTGATTCTACCTGCTGGCTGCGTTCCTGTCCACCTGAGGCCGAAAACGCGAAAATGGGGTGTTCCAGGTGGTTACATCTTACATTGCTCTATCCGGTTGAGAAAAGGCTAGCAAGGCGAGGGAACACTGCACGGTCTCAACAGCCTAGTTAGGGCCGAACCAAGGGCTGCGCGGCACGCGGATAACCGGCGCGTTGCTCACCTGGTATGTGCGTCGCACCCCATCGTCCGCCTCGATGCAAAGGTAATAGCTCTTACCATCCTGGAAACGGGTGCCATCTGAGAAGTCCAGCCAATAGCTCCATTTTCCCTGACCCGTGCCGGTTGCTCGTGCGATCACCGGCAAGAAAATGCGATTTTCGCCCGCCGGCTCGGGAGGCTCAGGCGCGACCAGATTTATAGTGTCACGCGCAGGAGGGCTGAAATCCTTCCAGCTGTTGGCAAACAAGTAGGCGTTGCAAGGGGGTTCCTGACCGGGCGGGCGCAGTTCGTGCAGCTCCTGGTAGCGGATCGTCACGGTCACCCATTGAGCGCCTGGTGTACTGAGGTCGTAGCGCAGCTGATAGCGATAGCCATCTTCAGCGCGCGTGACGATATCTCCGGTGAGATAGACGAAATCCAAGTCGAAGTACTCCGGTACTGCGGTTACTCTTCCGTTCTGATCCACGCACACTTCATTGGGTACAATACCAAACGCCTTCACCGGATCTCTTAGCCAAGGGGATGGATCGGCAGTGGATTTCGTCCCCATCCAAGTTGGCCAACTAGGATAATTATTATTGCGTGCCAGGTCCAAGTAATAGATACAAAAGGTGCCATAGGGACAGTTTAATGGTGGAATATGGGGCACAAAAGGAAAGCTGGACACTTGAGAAACGTACCAGCGAGGCCAGTTCCTGGCATATGCCACGCGTCCGTTCGTCCAGCACGTCTGAGGTGCCTGGATTTTCATCCGGTAAACCAGGTGATGGTATTGGTGAGTAGGGAAGGTATCTTGGGAGGAAGCCCAGAACATCATCGCTAGTACCTGGCTACCGGTGGAACCGCGCACAATAGTGCCTTCACTGTCCGGGCGACGTTCCATCGGGAAAGGCTCGGTCTGGGCGACGATATCAACGATGCTCGGTTCCGCCATATCCCATACATTGCCATGGTTGGCGCCAAAATCCCCTATTTCCGCTGAAGGTGCCACGATGGTCACGCTGAGAAGCCCTGTCTGGGGCGCAGGTATGGCTTCAATGCCAGATCCCGCATCGGAGAGGTGGGGGATGGAGCTCCCCTCTATATCCCGCTCACGAGATATAGCTCCAGCCACATACTCGGCTCTGCCTGACAACGCGGCCAAAATGACCATCACACAGCACAACACAAGTGCTCTTAATGCCAGTTCCCTTCTCATGACCGCTTCTCTCTAAGTTGTGTGGATGCCATCCATACCCTTCTAATATTCCCTGCCTTGCATTATAAGGGAAACGTTTACTATGGGGAATGGGTCAGGAGTACCAGGCCACGCAGCACCGAAGCCCGATGGAAGGGTCCAACCGTGTATTCCTAAAGACGTCCGAGGTCTCGACGGAGGCGCCAAGCGGAGAACGGAGAGTTGAACCAGTGCATGAACGGTGCCAGATCGCGGAAAGAAGCTGTGCGGCTTGACTGGATGGAGGTGCGCTTCCTCAGCGCGCCGGGTAGGCCGGTCACCCCCTGCCAAAACCCCGTCACCGGTGCCACATCCCTCCTGAGCAGAGATAGGACGACAAAGCCCACCTCGAAAGCCAGGATGAGGGGCAGAAAGAACACGATCGCGGGGAAATGATAATCCTTGGCTATGGTCCACAACCGGTTGCGGGTCAGCAGAAGCTTCTTGAAAGGGGAACCACGGCCAACCGTGGCCGAGTGGGCATGATACACGACCGCCTCAGGCACTAAGAGCGAACGCCAACCGCGCAGGCGCGCCCGCCAGGCCAGATCCACATCTTCATAGTAGATGAAGTAGTCCTCGTCAAAAAGGCCGACATCCTGCAACAGTTCCCTGCGAAACAACGCTGCGGTTGCGCTCACCCCGAAGACTTCGCATGGACCCTTGACTCGCTCCATCCGTTCGCCCAGAAAGTTCTGGATGCCATGACCGAGCACGGAGATCGTCAGCCCTGCCGAGTCAATCACATCGCGCTGGTCGTTAAACAAGACAAGCGGAGCGAATGCGCCTATTTCGGGGTGTCTCTCAGCCGCGCTTACCAGCGTTTCGAGCCATTGTGGCTCTGTCTGGGTGTCGTTGTTGAGGATGACAATGTATCGGCCGTGTGCCACGGCAATACCCTGATTATTGGCGCGTGCAAATCCCAGGTTGCGGTCATTGCCAATCAGACGCACTGCTGGATATCGTTCGCGGAGAAAAGCCACCGAGCCGTCTGTCGAGCCATTATCTACGACGATCACCTCGAAATCCCGATAGGTTTGTGCCGCCAGCGCGGCAAGGCAACGCGCGAGGTGCTCTTTGCCGTTCCAGTTGATGATCACAATCGAGACCGTCGGCGCATCTGGGGATACAACCGGGAGATCAGATGAACAGCAAGACATCTTATGCCAGGCTCACGTCAAATTTCGCGCATTTGTAACACTGCCGACGGACCGGTGCTCAGGAGGGAAAACGGTTGATGGGAATCTGTTGATAGGCAAGACCCGATCTCCCCTCCAGGAGGTAGCGATACACCTCCACCAGCTGTTCCCCCGCCCGATGCCATGAGTAGAGACTACAGGCGCGCTCCCGCAATCGAGATCCCAGCTGGATCCGCGCGGCCGTGCTCATATCCAGCGCTTGTTCCAGCGCTGCGGCCAGCGCCGTAGCGGAACATTCCGACGCGTATACGCCCCACTCTCCCAGATACTCTCGGCTGACAGGCGCCGGGAATGCCACCGTCGGCAATGCCATGCTCATGTAATTCAGCAGCTTGCCACTTCCTTCGGTCGCCGAGAGCTTGGGTGCCACGGCGACGTCGCCCAATGCCAGGTAACGCGGTGCGTCCTCATAAGCCACTTTACCGGTGAAGGTAAATCGATCCGCAATGCCCATCTCCGCAGCACGTGCCTGGTAAAGGGCGTGCGGAAAGCCCATCAGCAGCACGTGAAAATCGGCACGGCGATTGGCGATCTCGCGCACCGCTTCCAACAGGAGGCCAATGCCTTGATACTCGGTCAACAAGCCCAGATAAACGATGATCTGACAATCGGGCGGTATGCCCAATGTATGCTTCAGCTGCGCTTTTTCTTCTCGAGAGATGATCTCAGGCGAAAAGGTTTCCGGATTGACACAGTCCGGCAACGGAATGATCCGCTCGGAGGGCACGCCAAATTCTTCGTTGAGGAGCTTGGAGGCATGCAGGGAGCTGGTGAGCACAACCGGCGCTGCCTGGTCGATGTGTCGTTCAAGCCAGCGCAGCGGGCGATAGAATCGGCTGTCCGGGCCGCGCAGGAAATGGTGGTCGATCATCTCCGCAGTCATACTGCCCTGGAAGTCGAAAACCAAGGGCGCGCCCGTCAGCCGGCTGAGAAACCATCCCAAAAGTGCTCCTTCGTGTAGATGGGCGTGGATGATGTGCGGCCTGTTGCGCAACACATAGTGCAGGGACTTCAGCGCGAGCATCACATCGAGATAAATTTTGTGCCGCGACGACCCTACAATGACCCGGTAGTTGAACGGCACGCCCCAACAGCGCTCAACATGCAAACCGGCGATGTCACGCCCATTAGGATACGCCAGGATGGTGACCTGATGCCCCATCCGTTGCAAGACGTTGGCTTCTTCCAGGATGCGCACATGGCACCCGTAGTCCGCAAAGAACATCGTGGGTGCCAGCATCAGGATACGCAGCGATATCTCGCTCGCTGGAGGATGTGCACCCCAATTGCAGAGGGCATTACTGTGTTCGTCTGAGACCATCGCGCCGTGCCATTGCGGTGCGTGCCGCTTCAGCGATCCGCTCAGCCGTGAGACCATACGCGCGCAACACTGCCTCTCCATCTCCGGACTCGGCGAAGGTATCTTGCACGCCCACTCTCACCAGGGGCACCGGCAGCTCGGCGCTCAACACTTCCGCCACGGCGCCACCCAGACCACCCAGGATGTTGTGATCTTCAGCGGTCACGATGCAACCCGTCTCCCGCGCTGCCCGCACAATGGCATCGGTGTCGAGTGGTTTGATGGAAAACATGTCCAACACCCGCGCCGAGATACCCTCACGCTCCAGGATCTCCGCCGCTGCCAATGAGCGGCACACCATATTGCCGATCGCGATAATCGTCACATCGTGGCCTTCACGTGCCAAAACTGCCTTGCCGAACTCCAAGTGCAAGGTATTTTCATCATAGAGATAAGGGGTATCCTGACGTCCGATGCGGACATACACCGGACCAATCGAATCCGCGACCATAGGGATCAACTTCATGGTCATCACCGGATCCGACGGCACCAATACGGTGACATTCGGGATCGCCCGCATAATTGCGATGTCTTCAATGGCCTGATGAGTGGCACCATCTGGTCCGATCTCGATCCCGGCATTCGTGGCCACCACTTTGACGTTCAGCCGCGGGTAGGCGATGCTGTTCCGAAACTGCTCGACAGCTCGCATGCTGGCGAAGACACAGAAAGTGCTGGCAAAAGGCACCAAGCCTGTCGTGGCCAGGCCGGCCGCCACACCCATCATATTCCCTTCGGCGATGCCCACCGGGAAATAACGCTCCGGGAAACGTTCGCGGAAGAGCACCGTTTGGGTGCCTTTGCCGAGGTCTGCCTCGAGCACGACCACGTTCGGGCGCGTCTCACCGACCGAGACGAGCGCTTTTCCGTATGCAACACGGTTATTGGGGACCCTATCAGACATGGAATGTCTCCTTGCACGCTGCAGCGAAATAGCCGTCACATCCCAGTTCTGTCATCGCCTGTTCGAAGTGCTCCTTCGTCAGGATGGACGAATGCCATTTTACTTGGTTTTCCATAAAGGAGATCCCTTTGCCCTTGATCGTGCGAGCAATGATCGCGGTCGGTTTACCCCGTGTGTTTTTTGCTTCTGCAAAGGCATCCAACAGCTGCGCTATATCGTGCCCGTTGACCTCGAGCACGCGCCATCCGAAGGCACGCCATTTATCTGACAAGGGCGCAATCTCCATGATCTCCGCGTTGCACCCATCGATCTGGAGAGTGTTGTAGTCCACGATACCGACAAGATTGTCCAGGCAGTAATGCGCGGCCGACATAGCGGCTTCCCATACCTGGCCTTCTTGTTGTTCGCCGCATCCCATAATCGCGTATACACGATACGATTTGCCCTGAAAATTGCCCCCCAACGCCATGCCGACCGCGACTGAAATGCCCTGTCCCAATGATCCGGTGGTGGCGTCGACGCCAGGGGTTTTGCGCATGTCGGGGTGCCCCTGCAGCCGGCTGCCCAGCTTGCGCAGCGTCCACAGCTCCTCGATCGGGAAATAACCGCGCTTGGCCAGCGCCGCATAAAGGATAGGGCATCCATGTCCTTTGGACAACACCACCCGGTCGCGCTCCGGCCAATCGGGACGGGCAGGGTCGATGTTCAGCACCGAGAAGTACAAAGCGGTCACGATCTCTGCCGCGGACAACGATCCCCCTGGATGACCCGACCCGGCCAGATAAATGGCCCGTAAAGCGAGACAGCGCAGTTCATTGGCAATTGCTTCCAGTTGATGGATGTTTTGATTCACAGGAGAAATACACCTCCTTCTCGTCCAAGTTCATCGAGCACGCCGCACAAGACCGCATTATATGCGGCCTCTTCTACGCTGCCAATTTTCCAGGCGAGTTGTTCACAAAAGATTAATGCAGTATACTGTTGAGCAGTGTCAGAGTAATTAGGGAGGTAGCTATGGGGAGGTAGCTATGGCGGTCAACCCTGAACTGCTGGAAATTCTGAGATGCCCCTATTGTGTCAGTGGGGAGACGCGCAAACCGGGCCCGGATCCGGGTCGGCTGGAATTGGTGCGCGATGGGGAATGGTTGGTGTGTACCGAGCCAGACTGCCAACGCAAGTACCCCATCCGCGAGGATATCCCAGTGATGTTGATCGAGGAAGGTGACAAGTGGAGACAAACCCCAATCGAACAACTCCCTGATCCAGGTCCTCTCATACAGGTGAACGAATGAGGTATTCTATATTCTTGCTGATCACCATCTTATTGGTAGTGAGTGTAATCTGGCTGCCCACGGCAGCGGCTCAGGAGCCTATCCGGGTGCTCGACCAGTCCGTCGAGGCAGTTTTCCGCGATCACATCACATTTCGGGTCAAACTGGAGAGCGACAGCCCGATAAAAGAAGTGCGTCTCCTGTATCGGGTTACCGGCCTGCCTGCCACGGCACGCGGAGATGCGCAATTCGAGCCGGGCACGTCGGTCGAGGCTGTTTTTACGATCGACCAACGCCGTGATTACCTGCCGCCGGGCAGTGAGATCAGCTATTGGTGGCGAATCACCAACGAAGCAGGCGACACTCTGAAAACCGAACCCCAAACCTATCTGTATATGGACGATCGCCATACCTGGCAGACGTTGAGCAATGAGCGCTTGACGTTATACTGGTATAGAGGCGATGACGACTTTGGGGAGGCGTTGTTCCGCCAGGCGAACCACACGCTCGATCAGATTGAAAACGAAGCGGGTGTGCGCGTCAAAAACCCAGTGAAAATCTTCATTTATGGGAGCCACCGCGACCTGCTGGAGGCTGTCGAAGTCGGTGCTCACGAATGGACAGGTGGGCAGGCGTTCACCGAACATGGCATCATCGTCATCAATGTCTCGCCGAACGATCTGGACTTCGGCCTGATCGCTGTGCCGCACGAGCTGACCCACATTGTCATTGATCAAGCCACGGACAACCCTTATGGTGACATCCCACGCTGGCTGGATGAGGGGCTGGCGGTGTACATGTCAGGTGAGCTGGACAGCCCGTTCCGTGGCTATCGTAGTTTGGTTGCTCTGTATGCGAAACAAAATCGTCTGATGACCCTGCAGACGCTCTCCAGCAGCTTCCCTGCTGACCCGGAGCTCGCGAATCAGGCCTATGCCCAGAGCGGGCTCGTGGTGGAGTTCATCATTCAAAATTACGGCAAAGAAGCGATGGCCAAGCTGCTGAACATCTTCGCCCAGGGTTCTCTCTACGATGATGCCCTGCGTGAGGCGCTTGGCATGGACACCTGGGAACTGGACAACGCCTGGCGGAAGCACATCGGGGCTTCTCCTCTTGAGCGGCCCGGAACCACCGGGCAAACACCTGATTCGGGACAGGCAGCGGCACAAGCACCCACGCTATCCCCTACCCTTTCTTCATCTGCGGGCTCAACCCCTCCCGGCATCGCCTCAACGCCGAGGGATGCCTCTGGCAAGGTGAGCATCCCATGCCTGAGTATGGGATTCACCGGTGCGATAGTGGTCGCTTCTTTCCTGACCATTCTGTTGCGCGGCCGTCCGAGTTCGTGAAGCGTTGCCGTTCTCTGATCAAACCTGCCGTTCTCTTGAGCATTCGCAAAAGTCCAGTGTGATAGGCAGAGATACGTGATGCAAGCAACAAGTCCTATTCGAATCTATGACCCAGACGAGGCACGACGGACGGTCCTGGCACGTCAACTGATCGGCGAAGTTCGTCTCACTCCCCAGCTGACGGCCAACATCGAGCGCGTTTTCGGGCGCGCTCTGAGCCCTGAGCAGGCGGTAGCCCATATCTTGGAGGATGTGCGGCAGCGTGGTGATGCGGCACTCCGCGAGTGGACACAACGTATCGACGGGGTGTTTCTGGACGATTTTGTCGTCCCGGTAGAACAGCTCCGGGCAGCATACGAGGCTCTGGCGCCTGCGCTGCGCGCTGCCTTGCACACCGCGATCGACCGCGTGCGCGCATTCCACCAGAGGCAACCGATACACGGCTGGATCGAATGGTCGGGCAGCGGAAGTGCCCTGGGACAGATCGTGCGGCCGCTGGAACGGGTGTTGATTTATGCGCCGGGCGGCACAGCACCTTATCCCAGCACGGTCATCATGAGCGCGGTGCCGGCCCAGGTGGCGGGAGTGCGGGAGATCTACGTCACCAGCCCGGCCGGCAAAGATGGGTGGCCGGCGACGATCATCCTCGCCGCGGCTTATGCCTGTGGGATAGAGGACGTTTATCGTGTCGGGGGTGCCCAGTCCATCGCTGCATTCGCATATGGAACATCCAGCATTCCGCGCGTGGACAAAATTGTCGGACCGGGCAATATCTTTGTGGCGCTGGCGAAGCGCCAGGTATATGGCTGGGTGGATATTGACGGTCTGGCAGGGCCTACCGAGACGTTAATCGTGGCGGACGAAACGGCCGATCCTGCTCTGGTAGCCGCCGATCTGCTGGCCCAGGCGGAACACGACCCGCTGGCAAGCGCCATCTTGATCACCAATAGCCACCCCATCGCGGTGGAAGTGCAGGTACAGGTGGCCGCTCAGCTGGAGAGTCTGAGCCGAAGTGAGGTGATTGTAGAGAGCTTGCGCGCCCAG
The DNA here is from genome assembly GCA_049969215.1 of Anaerolineae bacterium. GTDB lineage: Bacteria > Chloroflexota > Anaerolineae > 4572-78 > NAK82 > NAK82. Next base: position 8,652 of record JBMFPH010000103.1, read on the forward strand.
GGAGGCATCGTCGTTTGTACGAGCTTAGAGGAGGCGATCGAACTGGCCAATTTCTACGCCGCGGAACATCTTTGTCTCCACGTCGCGCAGCCATGGTTGTGGCTCGGCCACATCCGACACGCCGGTGGCGTTTTCCTGGGCGAGCACTCCTATGAGGCACTCGGCGACTACGTGGTGGGTCCCAGTCACGTGATGCCCACGCTTGGCACGGCACGCTTCGCGTCACCGTTGACAGTGCGCGATTTCACCAAGATCATCAGCCTGTTTGGATTAAGCAAGGAAGAAGCGGAGCGCATTGGCGCAGCTGCCCTTACGTTGGCGCAAGCAGAGGGATTGACAGCTCACGCCGCTGCCATAGCGAAACGCCTGCAGAGGGACGGTGGTCAGGGTCTATGAGCTTCGATGTCACCGCGCTGATTCGCCCAGATGTGGCGAGTATGCAACCGTATGTGCCCATTCTGCCATTTGAGGTGCTGAGTGCGCAACTGGGCCGGCCGCCGGAGCAGATCACCAAGCTGGACGCCAACGAGAATCCCTATGGCCCTTCGCCCAAAGTGCGTCAGGCCCTGGCTGCGATGCCCTATCCTCACATCTATCCCGATCCTGAATCGCGGCTCTTGCGTGCTGCGTTGAGCGAGTACGTGCAGCTGCCAATGGAATACCTCTTGGCAGGCCATGGGGCAGATGAGCTGATCGACCTGGTGATGCGTCTGCTCTTACAACCGGGCGACGTGATCGTCAATTGCCCCCCGACATTTGGGATTTATCCATTTGATGCCGCGGTCAACGGGGCTCGCGTGTGCAACGTGCCGCGGCGCGCGGATTTCACCCTGGACATAGAGGCTATCATCCAAGCGGTGCAACACGAACCACGTTGCAAGCTCGTCATCGTCACCTCGCCGAACAATCCAGACGGGGGGCTGATCTCAGATGAAGTCATAGGCCAGCTGTTGCGCCTGCCGGTGGTGGTCGTGTTGGACGAAGCGTATGTGGAGTTCGCCGGCCTGGAGCACAGCTACATCCATTTAGTACCCCGTCACGACAACCTGGTCGTGTTACGCTCGTTCAGCAAGTGGGCCGGCTTGGCAGGTTTACGGCTTGGGTATGGGGCATTTCCTTTGAAGCTTATAGAGCATCTCTGGAAAATTAAACAGCCCTATAACGTGAGCGTCGCAGCGCAAGTGGCCGGGATCGCTTCTTTGGAGGATCGAGAGTATTTGCTGGACAATGTCCGCCGTCTGGTCGCAGAACGCGAACGGATGATGGGGTCGCTACAGACCGTCCCATATCTGCAACCCTATCCGAGCTATGCGAATTTCATCCTGTGTAAGGTGCTGGATCGTGATGCATTCGAGATTAAGCAAAAGCTCGCCGAACGTGGCATCTTGATCCGCTATTATCACACCCCTGGCCTGACCGACCACGTGCGCTTCACCGTCGGACGCCCCGAAGACACAGAGCGTCTGATCCAAGCCCTGCGCGAATTATAGGAGGTCTTAAGAAATGGGGCGCATTGCCAAGGTCTGTCGCGAGACGGCAGAAACCCGTGTTGAGGTGCAGCTCAACTTGGACGGTCGTGGATACGCCGATATCCACACCGGCGTAGGTTTTTTGGACCACATGCTAAACGCCCTGGCGCGTCACGCGCGCTTCGATCTGGAGCTTCAGGCGACGGGTGATTTGGCGGTCGACGAGCATCATACGGTGGAGGATGTGGGGATTGCGCTGGGGCGTGCACTGGGCAATGCCTTAGGAGACCGCTCCGGGATCGCGCGCATGGGACATGCGATCGTGCCGATGGACGAGGCTCTGGCGCTGGTGGCCGTGGACATTGGCGGGCGCGGTTATTGTGCCTTCGCAGGGGAGTTCCGCACCGCGCGGGTGGGCACGATGGCGACCAGTTTGATAAGCCACTTTTTCCATTCCCTGGCAGCGGAGAGCCGGATGAACGTGCATGCCCGTCTCCTTGCCGGCACAGACGACCATCATTGCGCCGAGGCACTTTTCAAAGCATTGGCACGCGCGCTACACCAGGCAACGCGTCCGGATTCCTCTCTGGCCGGCGAAATACCCAGCACGAAACGCGTCATCGAGACGTAGGTGGTCCGCGAGGTCTGAGCGTCAGAAATGCAAATCGCAATTGTGGATGCCGGCATCGGCAACTTACGCAGCGTCCAAAAGGCGTTTGAGTTTCTGGGTGCGACACCGCTGATCACCCACGATCCTAACACGATTCTCGACGCCGATGTGATCGTGCTCCCCGGAGTGGGCGCCTTCGGCGATGGCATGCAAGGACTGCACCAACACGGCCTGGACAGAGCACTCTGCCAATTCATCGAAAGTGGCCGTCCGTTCCTCGGGATCTGCGTCGGGTTACAACTTCTGTTCACAGAAAGCGAAGAGATGGGATTGCACCGCGGATTGGGAGTGTTGCCGGGGCGGGTGGTTCGTTTTCCGCCATCCCTCACCGTGCCCCATATGGGGTGGAATCAGATCCATCGACGCCGGGATCACCCCTTGCTGAAGGGGGTGCCGGATGGGGCTTTCGTGTACTTCGCCCACTCTTATCATGCCACCACAGACGATGAGACCATCT
>JBMFPH010000104.1:0-11163 GCA_049969215.1 Anaerolineae bacterium
GTGGCGGCTTTGTGGGTGTGGGGCTGGAACACGGACGCTCGCATCTAGCGCGTGCCGTTCTGGAGGGAATCGCTTTCTCAGTGCGTGAAATCTACGCTGAGTTCGAGCGGTGCAGGATGCCCATTGGGCCGGTGCGAGTGACTGGAGGTGGGGCACGCAGCGCCCTGTGGCGGCAAATCCTTGCTGACGTCCTTCAGAGGCCTATCACCCGCGCTGGGGGTGACTCAACGCTGGGCGTTGCTATAGTGGCAGCGGTCGGGCTGGGGTTCTACCCCGACTTTGCCTTCGCTGTCCATGCCATGGTGAAGCCGCTCGCCTATGAAGAACCCGACCCCGAAGGTATGGCTATCTACGCTTGTCTCTTCGACGGCTTCGTTCGCACGCGAGATGCTCTTTTGAAGGCACCCCGCGCAAGAGTTGTCCGCTGAGGAAAAGACCACAGAATCGGGGCAGGTGCTGGTGCTGGGTCGGCACAAGGTTTCGTGACGAGGGGACATATCTCCCTAAAACGAGCTAGGAGCTTGGCAGTGACAGGTTCTAGTGAGCAACAAGCAGTGGAAACGCGAGAGGGATGCCATCATGGCCATTACAAAGGCGGCAGTTGAATATCACTTCCCGCAGAGCGTTGATGAGGCTATTCACCTATTACAGCACTACGGTGCTCGGGCGCGCATCATCGCGGGTGGAACCGATCTGTTATTGCGCATGGAAGCGGAGGGCTATCGCCCTCAGGCGCTTGTGGACATCACCCGCATCCCTGCACTCAAACGGATTGAAGTACAGGATGGGCAGGTGTTCATAGGTAGTGCGGTGACCTATAGCGAACTGCTTGACTTACCCTCCCTTGCCGAGCGTGTGCCGTTTCTAATCCGCGCCATTCGCACCATCGGTGGGGTACAGGTGCGCAATATGGCCACATTGGTCGGGAACATCACCAACGCCTCACCTGCTGGCGATACATTGCCCTGTCTTTATGTGCTTAACGCTGAGGTACATATAAATGGACCACGAGGAGAGCGCTCGTTGCCCATCGAGCAGTTCATCCTCGGCGTGCGGCGCACCGCGCTGGCTCCCGCCGAGATTGTCACCCACGTTACCTTTCCTCTGCCGACGGATAGCTGGTTTGGGGTGTTCGAAAAATTGGGGCTACGTCGGGCGATGGCCATCAGCGTTGTTAGTGCTGCTGTGATGCTCGGAACGAAGGGCGGGCAAGTGGCAGAGGCTCGCTGTGCTCTGGGTGCAGTCGCCCCCACCGTGATCCGTGTGCCGACAGTGGAGAGATACCTGGAAGGGCGAGCACTAGACGATGAGATCATTGAGCAAGCTGGACGATATGTGGTTCAGGCCGCCCGTCCCATTGACGATATACGCGGCTCGGCGCGCTACCGCGCAGAGGCTGCGGCGGCACTGGTGCGTCGGGCTCTGCGCCATCTTCGTGATCAGATCGTGGGGAGGAGTAAGTCATGCCTGTGCTGGAAATGACGGTCAATGGCGTGCATGTCACGTTAGAGGTAGATGGGCTACGCCCGTTGTTGGATGTCCTGCGAGACGATCTAGGGCTGACTGGCACCAAGGTCGGTTGCAGGGAGGGAGAATGCGGAGCCTGCACCGTTTTGCTCAACGGTAAGGCGGTCAATTCGTGCTTGATTCCGGCCATGAAGGCGCACCACTGTGAAGTCATCACCGTGGAGGGTCTGGGCACAGTTGAAGCGCCACATCCCTTGCAGGTCGCATTGGCCGAGGTGGGCGGCGTGCAGTGTGGCTATTGTACTCCCGGATTTGTCGTTTCCGCTGCGGCATTGCTGGAACGCAATCCACGTCCTTCCGTTGATGACGTGAGGGAAGCTATCGCAGGCAATCTATGCCGTTGCACGGGCTACAAACGCATTGTGCAGGGCATTCTATTGGCAGCAGAGCGAATGGCTAGGGGCAGAGATGGTCACTATGGTCACTGGTCACAAAAAACTTCACCGACTGGTGGATCGCGTCCGTGAGATCGTAGATAACACCGCTACACCTGCGTGGGGCGACCTCTGGGAGCATTCGGCAGAAGTGCACACCATCAGCATGTTTTCCTACCCACAACCTCTGGCTGGGACAGGATTCGCACCATTTGTGTTCTCTCCCGATGCGAACTTCTATGCACGCTTGCTAGGCTACAACCTGAGAGAGGTCTTCACCGATACCTGCACCTACTTATGCTTCACACTGGAGCAGATGATCTGGAACCACGAGCATCTGCACCATGATGCCGGCGTCCGCAAGACTATCCTCATCAACATGCTTGGATTCTTCGCTCCCAGCCTTTTCGGGGTGGAGGTTATCTATGCTGATGACGCTGTACCATGGATCGGTGATCCTGTTATCCGGACACCTGCTGACTTCGCGCGACTGAAGCCACCCGATTTCTACACCTCTGGCCTTTCTCCGCTGGCTCATCGGATGTACGAAGAGGCATGTTATCTGCTACCGGATGATTTCCGGGTGGAATTCCCCACTTGGCTAACGGGGCCGTTCTCCTTGCTCTTTCATCTGCGCGGTCTAGAGAATCTGGCGGCCGACATAGTGGACGATCCAGCCTTCGTCCATGAGATGATGGGTTTTGTTACTTCGTGCATGAAGGAATGGTGGGTAGAACGGGCGCGCTTTATGGGCGCAGAAAAGTTAGAGCCGCTGATCCTCGCAAATGATGAGGTGGGTGCACCTATGCTTGGCCCCCAGCACTATGAGGAGTTCGTGTTACCCTATGAAGTGGATCTCTGCCAATATTTCGGTGGGATTGACTACTGGCACAGTTGCGCCGATGTGACTCCTCTTGTATTGCCCGGCTGCCGAAGCTGCGCATAATGGATGTAGGCCCTTGGACGTCGCTTCACCTCGCTGTTGACCTTTTTGGCAAGAGGCCCGGCTCAAGTATCATGAAGCGTTTGCACCCGGTCTCAGAAGTGCTGATGGCGGACGAGGCCCAGATGCGCGCACGCCTGCTTCAGATCAAGGCGACTTGTTACGACGTGCCTTACATGCTGTTCTTTGATGGCCTAAATGTGCTGCATGAGGTTGGGAGAAGCGTACAGCAGGTGCTTTTGCTGGACCGTCTATGCCACGAAATCTTTCACTGCGATCCTTCACGCCCCGATGTGGAACCAGAGCCTTTGCCGCTTCGCAGGGGGAAAGCGTATGAACTCACGTGAGCGTATATTGACAGCCCTGCAACACCGCGAGCCGGATCGTGTGCCGATAGACCTTGGCGGGACAGACTTCACCTCAATCTGCAAGGGAGCGTACATTGACCTCATGCGCTATCTGGGACGCGAGCCCGGCGAGATCGTGTTGGTAAACATTGTTGAACAACTCCCCGCGCTTGATGAGGCTTTCCTAGACGAAGTGATCCGCGCCGACACCCGTCAGGTGCGTGAGCGCGGCAGCTCGAGGTGGACTCTCCAGATTGAGGATCAAGGTGAATACTTGAGCTACGTCAACGAATGGTTGATCCGGCTGCGGATGCCTAAGAGATGTGGTCATTACTTTGATTTGGTGGAGTTTCCCATTAAAGAGCCAACCCGCGAAGCGTTAGAGACTTTTCCCTGGCCTGATCCGTCTGACCCGGCTCGTTGGGAGGGGCTAGAGGCTGAAGCGCGGCGGCTGTATGAGAATACCACCTATGCATTGGTAGTAGGCTGTGTCTTTGGTGGTGGTATCTTTGAGTTCCCGCAGTACCTCCGCGGGATGGAAGCTTTCCTTACCGATCTGCTGTTACACCCGGGGTTTGCTGACGAACTGATGGAGCGCATTACAGAAATTCTGATAGAGGCTTACAGCCGCATGCTAGAGAAGGTAGGACCGTACGTGCAAGTCGTGTCCGTGTGTGACGACCTGGCGACCCAGATTGGCCCGATGATCTCTCCGCAGCTCTATCGTGAGCGCATTAAGCCGCGCCAGAAGCGGTTGATTGAAGCAATCAAGGCGCACACACGTGCCTATGTACTATATCACGGCTGTGGCGCAGCCAGGGAATTCTTGCCTGATCTGATCGAGATCGGTGTAGATATCTTCAACCCGGTGCAGGTCAGCGCTAGAGGGTTGGAGGATACGGCTGACCTTAAGCGCACCTTTGGCCGTGACTTAGTCTTCTGGGGAGGAGTGTGCGATACCCAGCATATGTTGCCTTTCGGTACGCCTGAGCAGGTGAGGGATGAGACGCGCCGACGGCTGGACGACTTGATGCCGGGGGGAGGGTTCGTGGCCGCTCCCGTCCATAATATTCAGGACGGTGTGCCGCCGGAGAACATCATGGCGATGTTTGAAACCATCCATGAATACGGTGTGTATTAGGCGCATGGAGCACGGTATAGAAAGCAAATGCACCGCTACCCCGCCGACGGAGGAGTGAACCCCATGAATGACCCGCGTTGGCAACAACTGGCTGAAATCCTTGTCCACTACTCGACCGGCACAAGACCTGGCGAGAGGGTGTTGATCACCATGATGGAAGTGGAAACGTTCCCTCTGGTCCGGGCGGTATATGAGCAGGTGATCAAAGCCGGGGCATTAGCCCACGTGGAATTCCAGTCAGTCTATCTAGAGCGTGATCTAATGCGCTATGGCAGTCAGGAACAGCTTGACTGGGTGCCAGAATTGAGCGCCTATGGCATGAAATGGGCCGATGTCTACATTGGATTGCGCGGGGCTCGCAACCCGCACGAATTCGCCAGCATTCCCCCGGAGAAGCTAGCTGCACACAAGCGGGCAATGGGTAAGGTCTCGGCCATGCGCACCGAGCTCACTCGCTGGGTGCTGGTGCGTGTGCCGAACGAATCATTTGCCCAGCAGGCTGAAATGAGCCTCGATGAGGTAATGGTCTTCTTTTTCAATGCCACCTTACGCGACTGGGAGCAGGAATCCAGGCGCTACAGGGAGCTTCAGAAGGTCTTTCAGACTGCGGAAACGGTACACATCGTCGGGAGGGACACCGATCTAACTTTCTCCACCAAAGGGCGCATCTACGAAGTAGCCGATGGGCATCTGAACATGCCAGATGGAGAGATTTTCACCGCACCAGTAGACGACAGCGCTGAAGGGTATATCACCTTCGAGTTCCCCGGTGTGTACTTTGGCCGGCAAGTGCGCGGCATCCGGCTCGAGTTCTCAAAGGGGGAGGTAGTGAAAGCGACCGCCGAGAGCGGCCAGGACCTGTTGTACGAGTTGCTGAAGATGGATGAAGGCGCACGGCGTATTGGGGAATTCGGCGTAGGTGTCAATTTTGGCATAGACCGCTTCTGCTATGACATCCTGTATGATGAAAAGATTGGGGGGACGGTTCACATCGCATTGGGTCGGGCCTATAAGGAATGTGGTGGCGTCAACCAGTCATCTCTGCATTGGGACCTAATCAAGGATTTGCGCGAGGAAGGAGCCATCTACCTTGATGGGCGCAAAGTCTTTGAGAAGGGTCGTTTCCTGGTCTGATGAGATTCTCATAGGAGTTACGCAGTTCCTTCGGGTATGGTATACCTGGTTCCATGAACCCACCGAAATGCGACGAGTTGGACTACATCCATTTCCTGGTCGCCGCGCAGAACGTATTCAGCAACACGGAAGCGGCGAGATGCCATCCTGCCGCTGGTGCTGGAGGCCCAGCGCATGATGCCTACACGCGTCTGCTGCACCGGTGCCAGGCAGATGGCGAAGCCTTGTGGCAGGAGGTGAGTCCCTGTGTCTCCCCGAACGACGGCGTGCTGATTGTGGACGACACGACCCTGGACAAACCCTACGGCCAGACCATTGAGTTGGTGACCCGCCATTGGTCGGGCAAGCATCGGCGAGTGGTCCTGGGGATCAACCTGAAGCCCTTGCTGGGGACAGACGGAGACGCCTGTCTGCCCTGCGACTTCCGCCTCTACGACAAGATGCATGACGGGCTGACCAAGAGCGACCATTTCCGGGCCATGATCCAGGCTGCTGCCGAGCGAGGGTTTCACCCCCGCCTGGTCGGGTTTGACACCTGGTATGCCAGTTTGCAGAACCTGAAGCTGCTCCGTTCCCTGGGCTGGCACTGGGTAACCCAGTTGAAGTCCAACCGGTTGGTAGGCCCTGATGGGTCGGGCAACCGGCCGATCTGCGAGGTGCCGATTCCGCCTCACGGGGCTGTGGTGCACCTGATGGGGTACGGGTTCATCAAGGTGTTCAAGATCGCTGCTCCAAACGGCAGCATGGAATACTGGGCGACCGACGACCTGGGGATGGACCTGACGCAGTGTGCGGAGTACGCCCTGTTCCTCTCGCGGATTGAGGCCTATCACCGTGGGGTGAAGCAGTTCTGTGGGATTGAGCGAGCCCAGCACCGTTCGGCGGTTGCTCAGCAGAACCATATCGGTTTGGCCCTCCGAGCGTTTCTGCGGTTGGAAGTCCACCGTCTGCGTACAGGGACGTCGTGGTTTGAGGCCAAGAGGTCCATTATTCGAGAGGCCGTACGGGCCTACCTGGCCCAGCCTCTCTACACCCAGGTTTCAACTGCGTAACTCCTATACCATTGCCGTTAGCCCCATCTCCGCATGACCAGATGAGAGCCGGGTCCAAGCCTACCCAATCCACCGGTGCCCTGAGGACAGCGGCCGGAAGGTTATCGGGCCGTACACTAGACAGCACGCTGTCCCCTCCATGACCGAGCATCGCACCGGTACGCTGCTAAGCAACGTGCCGCGGCGAGACGCGGCCAATGCTATTGCAAAAGACGCATCACCTCGGCGAAGATCTTGGGGCCAGTGAGCCCGTGCTTCTCCAGCAAGCCAGGCTCAGGGCCGATGCCGGCATAAGTATCGCGGAACCCCAGTCGTACCAGGCGGGTGGGAAGTCCTGCTTCAGCCAAAACCTCTGCCACAGCACTTCCCAACCCACCTATGATGTTGTGATCCTCCACTGTCACGATCAGGCGGGTGTGCGCGCCTGCGTCTTCAACAGCTTCCACGTCAATCGGCTTGACCGTGTGCATATCCAGCACCCGCGCGCTGGCCCCCTGGGCCGCCAGCAGTTCTGCGGCAACCCAACATTCCGCCACCATCCGGCCACAGCCAATCAAGGTGACATCGCTCCCAGCCCGCACCAGGTTCGCCTTGCCCAAGCGGAAATCCAAGTCACCGGTGTAAACAATGGGCGAGGGATTACGGCCCAGGCGAAGGTACACTGGGCCCTGGTGGGCGATGGCTGCCTCAACCGCTTTCCGGGTCTCCAGGACATCGGCGGGTACAAGGATGGTCATGTTGGCGAAGGAGCGCATAATGGCCATGTCTTCCGTGGCGTGGTGGGTAGTGCCCCCTTGTCCCAGGGCTACGCCGGCGTGGGTAGCGAAGATCTTGACATTGAGGCAAGGATACGCGATGTCGGTACGGACCTGCTCGCAGGCCCGCATGGAAGCCAAGAACGCGTACGTGGCTGCAAAGGGGATTTTCCCACAGGTTGCCAGCCCCGCCGCAATACCCATTAGGCTCTGTTCTGCAATGCCTACATTGAGAAACCGTTCAGGATACATCTGTCCAAAGGGAGCCAGCCCCACTGAGCTTGCCACATCTGCCGTCAGGACCCAGATATTGGGATTGTCCTGGGCTGCCTTGATCACGGCCTGGGCAGCAGCCACCCGGTTGGCCATCTCAGCCATCTGGAGCGTGGGACCATGTTGGCTTGCCATTATCTCTCCCTCCCGAGCTCCGTCTGAGCAGCTTCCAACTGCTCCGCGGACAGAGTAGCGTAGTGGAATTGGGGCTTATCTTCCATGAAGGAGATACCCTTGCCCTTGACCGTGTGCGCAAGCAGGACCGTGGGGCGTCCTCGCGTTGCGTGAGCCTCCTGGATGCCTCGGTAGATTTCCTGGATGTTGTGTCCATCTACATGGACGACATGCCAGCCGAAGGCGCGCCACCGCTCGCCAAGCGGTTCCAGGGCGTTGATCTCCTCCGTGTTGCCATCATAAGAAAGGCGGTTGCGATCCACTATGGCTGTCAACCTATCCAGCCTCAAGTGGGCGGCGATTGCTGCTGCCTCCCAGACGGTGCCTTCCTGACACTCACCGTCACCCATCACGACGTACACGCGGTAGTCTCTACCATCAGCCCGGCCGGCCAGGGCCATACCAACCCCGATGGCCAAGCCATGCCCCAGCGACCCGCTGCTCATGTCGCAGCCAGGGATCTTGTGCATATCGGGGTGCATGCCGAAGGGGCTATCTAGCTTATTAAAAGTTTCCAGAAGCCTTTCCTCGAAAAAGCCAGCATTGGCCAGAACCGCACAGAACGTACCTCCGGCATGCCCCTTGCTCAGTACCAGACGGTCGCGATCAGGCCATCTTGGATTCGTTGGGTCAATACGGAGCACCGCGCCGTACAGAGTGACCAGGATCTCAACCACCGACAACGACCCTCCAAAATGACCACCACCGGCAACAGCGAACATCTCAACGACCTGTCGTCTCACTTTGCGAGCCAGAGCCTCTAGCTCAGCAATCTGGGCTGGTGAAAGGGTTTGCATACCTGCTGACCTCCTTGATTTGCACCGGAACCTACAGCGCTCTCTCCAGGAAGACCTCCACCTCGTCTAACGAGGGGATGCTGCTTCGGCCGCCTAACCGACGGCAAGTGAGCGCTCCTACCGCGTTGGCAAAACGGGCCGTGCGCGCTAGATCCCATCCCTGCGACAAGCCATACAGAAACGCTCCATGGAACGCGTCGCCCGCGCCTGTGGTATCTACCACGTCTACCGTGAATCCCGGCGCGAAAAACGCCCCTCTCGGGTGGCGACAAAACAGCCTCTCTCGCCCAGCGTCGTCACCACCAACCTCGGACCCTGGTTCAGCAACGCGTTGGCTGCCTTTTCCAGGTCGCGGTAGCCGGTGTAGCTTCTCAGCACTGCACGCAGGCTCTTTGCATAGCGCATTGGCTGCCTTTTCCAGGTCGCGGTAGCCGGTGTAGCCGCATGCGAAAGCCTCGTTGGCGATCAGCACATCGGACAGAGACACCCACTCCTCCATTCCCTCGGACACAGTGTAGGCATCCAGACTGACCAGCACGCCCGCATCCCTGGCAATGCGCGCAGCCGGAAGGGCGATCTCGGGATGCCAGCCATCCAGGTGGAGGGCCTTGGCCTGCTCAATCATCTGACAATCTGCTGGCGCAAGGCCAAAGCCTGGGTGCCTGTCATGGAAAGATATGAAAGCTCGCCGTCCGGTTCCCGCCTCCACCAGGACAAGAGTAGTGGGTGAGCGGACCCCCGCTTGGTGTCGGAGGCGACTCACATCAACCCCTTCCTGGTCGTCACCCAACAGCCCGAGGTAAGCCACAGGTACTCCGAGGCGGGAGAGTACCACCAAAGCTGTCGCTACAAGGCCTCCTCCTAAGACAAGCCACTTCAGCGGTTTCACCGATTCAACATCGTCGAACTGGGGCATCCGGGGCACTACCCCCAGGTAGTCAAGCGCAGCATACCCTATCCCAACCACCAGAGGCCCCATCTCGCGCCCTTGTGAGCCTTCTGGAGAAGCTTCCACCACCACGATCGGTCACCCTTAGAGGTTCCGGCTATCCTCAAGGCACCGAGACAGGTAGCGGACACAGGCAAGCAGCTCTCGTTCCGGGTCATCGGGAATGCGGCATTCCAGGGCCAGGTAACCATCGTACCCGATCCGCCTTAGAGCGGCAAAGCCTGGACGGAATTCCATGTGGCCAAGTCCAGGAAGCCTACGGTTGGAGTCAGCCAGTTGCACATGGCGGATGTAGCCCGCTGCACTCTCGATGCTCCTTGCAATATCTGCCTCTTCAATGTTCATGTGAAAGAAGTCCACCGCCATCCTAAGACGTTCGCTGCCGATGTCATCAATGACTGCCTTGACTTCGGCGATGCAGTGGTAGAAGTGTGTCTCGTAGCGGTTAATCGGCTCAAGCAGAGCCATGGCCGAGATTTTCTCGGCATATTCAACAACCTCCGCCAAGAAACTGTAGAGCAGTTCCCTCTCGTCTGCAGAAGGTTTCAGGGGTGGGTACCACAGCGAGAGAGGCTGAGGGCGGTACTCAGGTGTGACAAAGGCCCCAGCCCCAATCCGTGCCCCTATCTCTAGCCCCTTCTTCGCGCAGGCCAGTTTGGCTTTCTTGGCCTCTTCGGAGTCAAGGGCCATCGCGTAGGATGGGCCGACCAGAATGACCGCCCCAACCCCAAGAGGGCTTTCAGCTAAGGCCTCTTCAAGTTCAGCCAGGCACTGTGGAGTGATCTCCTCTTCTCGCAGGCGGACCTCGATCCCCTCAAAACCGTAGCGCTGAAGGTTGGCCAGTTTCTCGCGGAACGTGTTGCCTGGTGCGATCATGGTTGAACAGGCAATCCTCATCCTCTCCTCCTTCTTTTTACGCCTCGCCAGTCCACCGGCAGATCAAACTACCTGTCCACCATCCATGACCAGGGCCTGGCCGGTGATGTACGAGGCGCTGTCAGAGCAGAGCCACACCACCGCATTAGCCACCTCCTCTGGCGTGCCGAACCGCCCGATCGGCACCTCTGCGATCATCCGAGCCTCTGCGTCCGGGCGGTCCCGCATCCATTGCTCCACTGGAGGTGTGCGGATCCAGCCAGGGCATACCGCATTGATGCGAATGCCCTGAGATGCATATTCAAGGGCAGCCGCGCGCGCCAGGCCAATGACCCCGTGTTTGCTGGCCGCGTAAGGCCCCATGAGAGGCGCTCCCCGGAGCCCATCGTTAGAAGAGTTGTTGACTATGACACCACCCCCTTGCTTGCGCATCTGGCGGATCTCATACTTCATGCAAAGCCATACTCCTTTCAGGTTGACGGCCACCACCCGATCCCAAGTCTCTTCATCCAGATCAAGCAAACCCGTGCTGCGAATTCGATGTGACGGAGCGCCTGACGAAGAAGGAGGTCTCGGTCATCCTTGAGGCACACAAAACTGCACTTCTTCCAGGAGGTGCCCTATGGATGACGAGACCCTTGCCACCACATCGTACACCCTGGTAGACGATTGGTACAAACAAGAAGGGGCGGAAATGGTTCGCTCTCGTCCAGGTCCAAAGCCTCGCTGCACTGATAGCGAAATCCTCACCCTTGCCCTCCTTCACCTCTTCCCTCATGCCTGGCCGGTCCGAAAGGGCGTTTCTCCGCTGGGCCCGCACC
>JBMFPH010000105.1:0-11015 GCA_049969215.1 Anaerolineae bacterium
CGTGCGTACCTGCCTCGGGACACATTGACGTGGCATCTATGTTGGCGTATACTGAGGATAAGACCGGCGCCTATCATTGAGACGTGTCTCCAAAAAGGAGGTATGAGGTGCACATACTCAACCGCATCCTGGTCATCCTGGGTCTGCTTGTCATTATGGTGCTCTCCGCGGTGCTCTTCCTTGCCTGGGGGCCATTCCTGCAGATCTTTATTGGCATGTTGCAACAGGCGTATGCCGCGCTGAACGCGGTGGCCGAATCCAATCCGCTCTTGCGCTGGGCGGGTGGCTTTGGCCTGACCGTACTGGTATGGGCAGTGTGTATCGCGTTGTTATGGTTGGAGACGCGCCGCCCGCGTGCGCGTACGATCACGGTACAGCAGATTGGCGGGGGCCATGCCGAGCTCACGGTGGATTCGATTATCAGTCGGCTGCAATACAACCTGGAACAGCTGCCCGACATCATCCATGTCTGGCCGCGGGTGCGTGGCGCGCGCAAAGGGGTGCGCATTGATCTGGCGGTCGAGACCAATCCAGAGGTGGATGTGCCTGCCATCACTGAAGAGATTCGCCAGCGCACGCGGGATATTATGGAGCAACACATGGGGCTCAAGCTGGAGTCGATGCGCGTGGTGATTCGGCACGCGCCCTATCCGAAATCCTTCTTCAAGGGCGAGCGGGTGGAAGCGCTGCCACACCCGGCTGTCAGCGCACCACGCGTGACCCCATCGCCGGCCGTTGCGGTGCCACCCGCTGCCCCAGCGCCGGTGGTGACGCCGCCCCCTGCACCTGTGGAGGCGCCCTCATCGCCGCCTGCAATCGCCTTACCGGCGGCGGAGCCACCCCAGACAACGCCTTCTGCCCCTCAAGCGAATGCAGAGGCCGAAGTGAGCAACAACCGCAATCAGCCGCCACGCCGGCCCTGGTCTTTCCTGCGACCGCGGGCTGAAGAGACCATCCCGGCGACAGATGCCGCGGAAGCGGTGGTCACGGAGGGCAGCGAGGCCACTCCAGCGGCCGAAGCGGATATCCCATCATCAGCCGAGACACCATCGGACGAGGTGGAGGATACCGCACGTTAGTCCTCTCATCGCGCTATGGGCATGGCCGATGGTCCGTCCCTTCGGGATGTCGGAGGGGGATAGCCTTGTGGAACTATGCAGGGTGCGAACCAGAACCCCTGTGTTGATCATAGCCGTAGAAGGAGAGGAATCCGAGCATGATTGTCACCACCAAGCATCTTTTCGAGGTCGCTTACGGACGTTTTGCGATCGGTGCCTACAACATCAACAATATGGAGCAAGCGTTGGGGCTTTTTCGCGGCAGCCTGGAGGCGCAGGCGCCGCTGATCATCCAGATCTCGCGGGGGGCGCGCAAATACGCTGGCGTCACAATGATCGAGGCGATCATCCGCGCCTGCGATGTCATGTTTCCCGAGGCGATCTTCGCCGTGCATCTGGACCATGGCGACGAGCAGACCTGTTATGACTGCATCGAGTCGGGCTTCTACAGCTCGGTGATGATCGACGCCTCGCACCTGCCCTTTGAGGAAAACATCGCCGTCACGCGCCGCGTGGTAGAGCGTGCCCATGCGAAGGGTATCAGCGTGGAGGCCGAGCTGGGTCAGCTGGGTGGTGTCGAAGAGGACATTAAGGTGGACGAGAAGCATGCGCGCCTGACCGACCCGGACGAAGCAGCGGAGTTCGTGCGGCGCACCGGCTGTGACAGCCTGGCGGTGGCCATCGGCACCAGCCATGGCGCCTACAAGTTCAAGGGCGCGCAGCGCGTGCACATCGAGCGGCTGACCGAGATTCAGCGGCGTCTGCCCGGCTTTCCGTTGGTGATGCACGGCGCTTCCTCGGTGCCGCGCGAGGAGGTGGAGCGCATCAATGCCGCGGGCGGGGCGCTCGATCCTTCGGCGCGTGGGGTGGATGAGGACGATTACGCGCGCGCCTATCCGCTGGGGGTGTGCAAGGTCAATATCGACACCGACTGTCGTTTGGTGTGGACGCGCGTTTACCGCGAGCACTTCCGCGACCATCCCGAAAACTTCGACTTTCGCAAGCCAGGTGAAGTGTTTATGAGTGAGTTTGCCCATTTCATCGCGCGGCGCAGCCAGAAGTTGGGCTGTGCCGGTCGGCTGGAGGAAGTGCGCGCGGCGTTGCGGCGGTGACTTTTCGTTGGTTTGTCCACGCCGAGTTTCGCGTCCATTTGCCCAAAATTGCGTCATGAGCTATTGACTCCTGTTCGATTCTGATGTATCATAATAAGGGCTATGATACCGATACCATAAAGCGTCCCCGTTGTAACACAGTCGATGGGTGTGGGGTGAAATGTCCAGCAGACACTCGAACGTGGGGGTGAGAGTGGGAATGCGAACATCCCACTATGTTGGGAACCATCACGGCCATTACACCTGCTTCACCATTACCCGATATCACAACCCACGCTAGCGTTCTTGCTTCTTGTGTGTCAGGCAGCCCCAGGTGGATCCCATGAAAGGAGGTGATGATACCCGGCCAGAAAGCATGATCGATGCAGATGGGCGCACGATGGAATGTATATAGTGAACTGTGCGCCCCGTGGGAGTGAGTCGCGAGGGTTAGCAACGGAATAGGCCTGTCATTCGGTGGAATGGCATCAGGATTCGGCAATTGAAACACCCTTATTGAAAAGGAGGAGAGCGCCATGAGAATCCGATGGTTTGTTGCCCTTGTGTGGCTCACCATATGTGCTGTCCTGGCAGTACCGGTTGCACCTGTGGTGGCCAGTGGCCCTGAGACAACCGTTGCGCAGGAGAAGCCCTTCGAAGGCATCGAAGTCAACATCCTCACCTTCACCGGTCCCCAGATCGCCGAGCCCTTGCAGCGGCGTGGCCCTGACTTCACCGCCCTCACCGGCGCCAAGATCAACGTGATTGTGGTGCCCTTCAGTGACCTGTATCAGAAAATCCTGACCGATATGGCCACCGGCACCAACAGCTTCGATGCATTTGTCTTCGCGCCGCAGTGGATGGTGGACTACATCATCCCGGGCTATCTGGAGGACTTGACCGAGCGCGTGCAAAACGACAAGGACATCCAGTGGGAGGACATCGCCCCCTTCTTCCGTGAGTTCAGCGCCACCTACGCCGGCCGCATTTACACCATCCCCCTGGACGGTGACTTCCATATGGTCTACTATCGCAAAGACCTGTTGGAGAAGGAGGGGATGAAGGCGCCTGCCACGTGGGATGACTATCTGGCGATTGCCAAGGCGTTCCACGGCAAGGACCTCAACGGCGACGGTGACCCGGACTATGGTTCGTGCATCTCTAAGAAGCGCGGCGCTCAGGCGTACTGGTTCATCTTCTCCATCGCGGGTGGTTTCATCCAGAGCCTGGGCACCAGCCAGGGCGCCTTCTTCGACACCGAGACAATGAAACCCCTGGTGGACAACGAGGCGTTTGCTGCCGCACTGGACATCTACAACGAGACGACCAAGTATGGGCCGCCCGACGAGCTGAACCTGGACGTGGGCGATACGCGCAGTCTCTTCACCTCGGGTCGCTGTGCCCTCTCGATGGACTGGGGTGACATCGGCACGCTGGCGATTGACCCCCAGACCTCAGTGGTACAGGATAAGGTCGGCTCGGTGATCTTGCCGGGCTCCACCAAAGTGCTCGATCGCAAGACGGGCAAGCTGGTGCCGTGCGATGAGAAGATCTGCCCCTATGCGGTCAACGGCGTGAACCATGCTCCTTATGCCGCTTATGGAGGCTGGTCGGGTGGGATCAACGCGGCGGCCAAGCCCAAGGTGAAGGATGCCGCCTATGCCTTCTTCTCCTATATGTCGCAGCCGGCGCAGGCGAATGTCGATGTGACGATCGGCAAGACGGGCTTCAACCCCTACCGCATCTCGCAGTTCCTCAACCGCGAGCTGTGGGTGAAGGCAGGTATGAGCCCCAAGGCGGCCAGCGACTACCTGGGCGCCATCGAGGACAGCCTCAATAGCCCCAACATGATCCTGGACCTGCGCATCCCGCAGAACCAGCGCTATCAGCAAGTGGTCCTCGACAAGGCGGTGAGCCAGTTCCTCTCGGGCGAGATCACCAAAGAGCAGTGCATGAAGCAGATCTATGACGGCTGGGAGGAGATCACCGAGGAGCTGGGCCGCGAGCAACAGCTGGAGGCCTATCGCGGCACATTGGGCATCACCAAGTAGTGACTCGTCCGCTACAGTGGAAGGGTTTCGGACGTCTCAAGGTTCGGGTCCCTCCGGACCTTGAGACACTTTTGGGTGTACTGTGAGACGGATGTATGACGACAGAACGCGTTTCACGGTCTGCTTTGGCTGAGGCGGGAATCGGGGTTGAGGCTCCGACTATTTCGGCGGCGCGCCCGGTAGGGTCGCGCATCGAACGTTGGGCGGGCAACGTGTTCATCCTGCCTGCCGTGCTGGTGGTGTTGTTCTTATCCATCTTACCATTGTTCCTCTCACTGTCGCTCTCCCTGTCCCGCCTCAAGTTCGTCAAAGGGGGTTTCGAGATCAACTTCGTCGGACTGGCGAACTATCACAAGCTGTTGTTCGGCAGCGAACAAGACCATTTTGTGGGGGTCATAGCCAGTCCGTCGCCCCTCGGTTGGGTGTTCTTCCTGGGAGTAGGTGCGTTGCTGGTGTGGTGGTTGGTGCGTTACATCCACGCTGGCGGATACGGGATGGTCAGCTTGGTCGGACGGGTGCTGACCGTGGTGCTGCTCGGCTTGCTCGCCTGGCTGCTGGCGCACACGCTCAGCCCTGGAGGAAGGCCGGGCACTGTGGTGGTCACCCTGCTCTATGTCTTCATTGGCATCGCAGTGCAGTATGCGCTGGGATTGTTGCTGGCGGTCTTGACGACGCAGCGCCTGCCTGCGCGACGCTTTTTCCGTGTCGTCTTCCTGCTGCCGATGATGATCACGCCGGTGGGCATCGCCTACACTTTCCGCATGATGACCGATACCGATAAGGGACCCTTCCAGCCCATCTGGCAGGCATTGGGTTTGGGGTTGTATTCCTGGGTCAACGATCCGTGGGGCGCACGTACCGCGGTTCTCATCAGCGATATCTGGCAGTGGACACCCTTCATGTTTATCGTGCTGCTCGCCGCCATGGAGGGGCAATCGGTGGAACTGATGGAAGCAGCCTTGGTCGACGGGGCCAACCGCTGGCAGGTCTTCTGGCATATCACCTTGCCCCAAATCTTGCCGGTCAGCACGACGCTGATCCTTATTCGCATGATCGAGGCGTTCAAGATTGTGGACTTGCCCAACGTGCTCACCAACGGCGGGCCTGGCACTGCCACCGAGTCAATGACTCTGCATGCCTTTATCGCCTGGCGCACGCTGGATTTAGGCGGGTCCGCTGCGATCGCCTATATGCTCTTGTTCCTGGTCACCTTCCTCAGCATGAGCTATGTCAACATTCTGCGTCGTCGGGTTGTGGAGGCATAAGATATGATGATCCGCAACATCTTCCGGCGCCGTTCTCCCATTGCTCTGTCCTTCTTTGAGATGGCCATCTCCTACCTGATCCTGATCATCTGGGCAGGCGTGGTGCTCTTTCCGCTCTATTGGCTGCTTGTCACCTCGTTCAAGTTGCCCATCGACGTCAACATGGGGCCCTTTTACCTGCCGTTTGTCGATTTTCAACCCTCATTGCACGCTTGGGAGTACATCCTGGTCGGCGACTTGGCCAATGATACGCGGCGCAACTACTTCAACACCGTAGTGGTAGCACCGACGAGTGCCAGCTTGGCACTCCTGCTGGGCACCGCGGCTGCCTACGGCTTGACCCGCTTCGAGTATCGGCCGCGTTTGGGGATTATCCTTTCTTTCCTCGGCGCGCTTGTCTTGGTTTTTGCCGCGATTACGCTTGGTGCACCGTGGCAGATTGCTATCCCGGGTGGGGTGGCCCTGTTTATCATTCTGCTACAGACGGTGGCACGCCGCTTCAAACGCTCGCTGAAGAACAATGACATCGCCTTCTGGCTCATCTCTCAGCGCATGCTGCCGCCCGTTGCCGTGGTGATTCCCATCTATGTGCTTTTCCAGCGCCTGGGGCTGTTGGACACCCATGCAGCACTGATCATCACCTATCTGGCGGTCAACCTGCCCATCGTGGTCTGGCTCATGCGCGATTATTTCCAGTCGATTCCCATCGAGCTGGAGGAGTGCGCAGCCATCGACGGCGCCTCGCGCTATCGCATTTTCTGGTCGATCGTTCTGCCGCTTGCGGTGCCCGGCCTGGTGGCTACCTTCCTGTTCGTGTTGGTGTTTGCCTGGAATGAGTATCTGCTGGCGCTCTTCCTCTCGGGCGCCAAGTCGCAGACTCTGCCGCTCACGGTTGCGGCGCAGAACGCCACCCGTGGACCGCAGTGGTGGTATATGTCCGTGCTGATCCTGATCATGATCGTGCCCGTCATCGCCATTGCGATTGCCCTGGAGCGCTATATCGCGCGCGGGCTGTTGGTCGGTGCGATCAAGGGCTGAAACTGCGCATCCAAAACTGCACAAGACCGAGGAGACAGTCGCCTATGAAGACCATGCGTTCTCTGTGGGGCAAAGCCCCTTTCCAGTTCGAGCTGCGTGAACTCCCCGTCCCCAATCCGGCGCCGGATGAGGTGCTGGTGCGCGTGACAGCGTGTGGCATTTGTGGTACCGACTTGCATTTCCTGCGCCATAATGCGGAATGGACGCCGTTGGGCCACGAGGTCGTCGGGGTCATTGCCGCAACCGGCGCACGGGTGGAACGCTGGCGCGAGGGCGATACGGTCATCGTGGAGAACCACACAGCATGTGGCGTGTGCGCGCCCTGCAAGAATGGCCGCTCCCTGTACTGCCAGAATCTGACCAGCTATATGGAAGACCGCGCTGGCTTTGCCGACTATCTGCGCGTGCGCCAGGACATGGTGCAGTCCTATGACGCGCAGGCATTGGTGCCTCAACAGGCCGCTCTGGCCGAGCCGCTGACCGTGGCGCTGGATTTGTTGCAGCGCGCCGACCCCGATTTGAACGATGAGGTGGTAGTCTTCGGTCCTGGCCCGATCGGGCTGATGGTGACCAGGCTGGCGAAGCTGCGCGGCGCGCGGCGTGTCTTCCTGGTGGGCTCCACCCGTTCCACGCTGCGTGGTCAATATCGCCTGCAGCTGGGCCTTCAGATGGGCGCCGATGTGGTGCTCAGCCAGGCGGAAGACGATGTCGTCGCTGCGATCAAGGGAGCGGTGCCCCAGGGAGTGCAGCGCGTCCTGGTGACAGCACCGCCGCGTACATTGCCTCTGGCGTTCGAGATCGCCTGTTTCGGCGGCATCATCGGGCTCATCGGCATCGAGTTTGGCGCGGGCGCGGCGGTGACCTTCGACGTCAACGCCTTTCACTTCAAGAAGCTGCAGTTGCGCGCCTCGCACGCCATTCCCAATCACTATTTCCCCATTGCGCTGGATATGCTGGCACGGGGCGCCATCGACGCGGATTTGTTGCGCAGCCACACTTTCCCGCTGGATGACTTCGAGAAGGCGTTTCGCATGCTGGCAGACCCTCAACAGGCCACAGCTAAGGTGGTGCTCACGACATAAACGCGGGCATCTGTTTGCGACACGGATTTGGAAACGCATCGGGGCAGAGCGACTGGTCTGCCCCGATGCTGTAATGTGAGGAAAACGTTGACAGGATCAGCGTCCCAGGATTTCCTTCAGGGCGTTGAGGAGCAGCGTCACGTTCTCCGGGCGTGACGAATAGCCCATCAGACCGATGCGCCAGATTTTACCGGCCAGCTCGCCGAAGCCGCCGGCGATCTCGATGTTGTACTCTTTGATCAGGCGGCTGCGCACCTCCATGTCTGTCACCCCCTCCGGGATGCGCACCGTGGTGAGCATCGGCAAGCGATGGGACAGTGGGACGTGCAGCGCCAGATCCATCTCTTCGAGACCACTCCATAGCATTTCGGCATGGCGCCGATGGCGGGCGAAGCGTGCTTCCAGTCCCTCTTCGCGCACCATCTGAAGTGCCTCATACAGGGCATAGTTCATCGAGATGGGCGCGGTGTGGTGATACGTGCGCGTGTTGCCCCAATACTTCTCGATGGAGGACAGGTCGAGATACCAGTTGGCGACCGGGGTCTTGCGGTTGCGCAACACCTCGATAGCGCGCTCGTTCACCGTGATGGGCCCCAGACCCGGCGGCGCCCCCAGACACTTCTGCGTGCCACTGTAGGCGACATCCACACCCCATTCATCCACCTTCACCGGCACGCCGCCCAGGGAGGTGACGCAGTCAACCACCAGCAGGGCGCCGTAGCGATGGACGATGTCGGCGAGGCCCTCAATCGGCTGCAGAGCGCCGGTGGAAGTCTCGGCGTGGACGATGGCCACCAGCTTGGCCGGGCCTTTCTTGAGCTCCGCTTCGATTTCCTCGAAGGAGAAGATGTCGCCCCAAGCTTTGTCCAGTCGACGCACCGTGGCGCCGTAGCGCGCTGCCATATCGCACATGCGCGTGCCGAAGTAGCCGTTGACACACACGACCACGCTGTCACCTGGCTCGATAAAGTTGCACAGAGCACATTCCATGGCAGCGCTGCCAGTGCCCGAAACCGGGATGGTCATTTTGTTTTGAGTTTGAAACACGTAGCGTAGCCCTTCCTGGATCTCGCTCATCAGTGCCAGGAACTGGGGATCCAAGTGGCCCAACACGGGCTGACTCATCGCGCGGCGCACGCGCGGATGCACCATGCTCGGTCCAGGACCCAGCAGGATGCGCTCGGGGACTTGAAGCGTTAATTCATCTGGCATGTCACCATCTCCTGAAAAGGTTAAGATGTGTTATATAGAGCTCAAGATGAGCGTTCCACCCTCCTGATCGCATCAGAGCGGGAACAGCAGGCCAGGGTTCAAGCGGTGATGCGCATCCCACCGCGCTTTCAGCTGACGCATCAGTTCCCAGCCCTCCGGTGCGCGGCTGCATCCTGCTGCACCATCGGCGCTCAGGCATGGCGACATAGGCCGGACAGCATAGCCCCCCATGCCGACTGCCACCTGTTCCATCTGGGGCAGGTGTGCCGCGCCGCCCGATACGTAGAGCAATCCCGTGACGACGTCGGCACAGTAGGCTTGTTCTCTCAGAAGAAGGGCGAGGGTGTTGAGCAGCTGAGCTAAGTCCTTGCGCCCGACTCCCACCCGTACCAGCTCGGCAAGTGTTCCCGACGTGCCATTGGCCAGATAGTTCGCCCAGACAGCGTTGCCGTCTACCTGGTCACTCTCCCACGCGCCGGAGACCCCGACAGATTGCAATGCGGTATGCGCCTGGCGCAGCTCGGCACGCACGTCCTCAGGCACCCCCTCGGCGGTATAGATCACCACGTAGGGCGATCCGATCGGTTCGCCTGCCCTCTCAGCAGGAACAGGACAGCGGTGGCAGATGAGCAGGGCAGAAGCGATCAGACAGACCGGGAGCAGCGCGCCGGCGCATCGCAGCGCCTGGGAGAGGTCATCGCACGGCACGAGCAAGCTGGCACGCGCACGGGGTAGCGGGAATAGGCGCAGCGTTGCCTCGGTGATCACGCCCAGAGTGCCATATGACCCCACAAATAAACGGTGCAGGTCGTACCCGGCCACATTCTTGACGACGGGGCGCCCGATGCGGATGATGCGCCCATCCGGCAGCACCATCGTCGCGGCCAGAACGAGGTCGCGGATGGCGCCATAGCGCATGCGCAAGGGGGCATTGAAGTTGCTGGCCATGATGCCACCCAGCGTGGAGCTCGGCCAAGGCGAGACCAGGGGCACCCACATCCCGTCGCGTGCCAGCTCCGCTTGCAGCTCGGCCAGCGGGGTGCCCGCGCGCGCGGTTACATAGAGGTCGTCCAGGGCATAGGTGCTGATGCCGCGCAATGCGTGCGTGGCAAGCACCGCCACGCCGTCCCCTTGGGGCGGAGTGAACTTGCTGGCGGCGCCGCGGATATAAACAGCGCGTCCTTCTGCCATCCAAGCCCGCAGCGCTTGTGCCACCTCCTCAGCCGAGGTAGGTGCGTAGGGCGAATCGGGCACACTCGCGGTGAGCACTTCGGCAGAAGGTGCGACGGTCGGCTGCGGGGGCAGCACCTTGCCCGGGTTGAACAGACCGTCGGGATCGAACACGTGCTTGACGTCCCACATTGCCGAGAGTGCCGCGTGGTCGTACATCAGCGCCATATAAGCGCGTTTCTCGATGCCCACACCATGTTCGCCGGTGATGCTGCCGCCCAGCTCCAGGCACAGCTGCATGATCTGGCGCCCCGCCTCGTGCACCCGTTCGAGCAGCTCATGGTCATCGGGGTCTTCGATCAGCACCAGGGGATGCAAGTTGCCGTCGCCGGCGTGGAAGACATTGGCCACGCGCAGGTTGAGCGCGCTGCAGATGCGGTCCACCCCCGCCAGGGCGGCGCCCAGCCGGCTGCGCGGCACCGTCCCATCCAGCACATAATAGGAAGGCGCCAGGCGAGCGATGGCGCCGAAGGCACTCTTGCGCCCATACCACAGCTTCTCGCGCTCTTCGGGGGTCTGCGTGATGCGCAATTCGCGCGCATTCTGGCGACGGAGCACATCCACCACCTCGTTCATTTGGGCATCCAGGCTCTCTGGATAGCCGTCCACCTCGATGATCAGCGCGGCACCCGCCTCCACCGGCAGGCCGACGTGCACATAGTCCTCGATGATGCGCATCATCTTCTGATCCATCATTTCCATGGTTGCCGGCATTAAGCCCTGCGCGATCACAGCGGACACCGCGTTGCCTGCCTCCTCCACCGAATCGAAGGCGGCCATCATCGTCTTGACAGCGGGTGGGTTGCGCATCAGGCGCAACGTGGCGGCAGTGATCAAACCCAAAGTACCCTCGCTGCCGGTGAACAAGCTGAGGAAGTCATAGCCGGGATAGTCTGCCGCGGCGCCGCCCAACCGCAGCGCTTGTCCATCGTGCAGCACCACTTCCAGACCGTTGACATAGTTCGTGGTTACGCCATACTTGAAGCAG
>JBMFPH010000106.1:0-11006 GCA_049969215.1 Anaerolineae bacterium
TGGAGAAAGAACGCGCCAAGATGACCGCGCTGCAGGAGCAAGCGGTTAAATTGCGCCAGCGGTTGCATGTGCTGGCAAGGGAGATGTAGCCTTCCTTCCTTGTTTCTACAGAGCCAGTCGCAGCCGCAGCACGGTGACGACATATTTCCAGCCGCGCTTGAAGAAGCCCCACAGGCTGGTAGCCGTCTTGGACTCGCCAGCCTGGCGTGGGGTACACACGTAGGGCACCTCGACGACGCGAAAACCCATGCGCAGGGCGCGATAGAGCAGGTCAATGCAATATTCCCCATAGTCCCCGCGCAACGGGATGCGCGCGAATACCTCCCGTCGTGCCATGATGAAGCCGCTGGTGTAGTCGGTCAGGCGACGGTCGAGCAACCACGCCGCGCCCCAATTAATGAGGCGACTGAAAGCGAGCGCCATCCGCGAATGCCCCACATCACCTCCACCCGGCAGATAACGCGAGCCCACCGCCATGTCTGCCCCTGAACGGAGCGCTTGCGCCAGGCGTGGCAAATCCTCCGGCGGCATCGAGAGGTCACAGTCCATCCATGCCACCCATTTGCCGCGTGCCCGGGCGATGCCAGTTGCGATGGCCGTGGTCAGCCCGCGTTCTTGGGTGCGGTGAATGAGGCGCACGCGCGTGTCGTGCTCCGCCAGCCGAGCTACCTCTTGCCAGGTGCCGTCAGGCGAATCGTCATCCACCACGATGATTTCCACCTGATAGTCGGAAAGTGCCTTCAATGCTCGCCGAATGAGCGGAACAATGTTCTCGCGTTCATTATAAGTGGGCAAAACGAGGCTGATGTCCGTCATGATGCGCGATCCCTCCAAGCGATGTGTGTCCCACTTACTCCCAGCCATCGGGTGCATTTCATTTTTGGGAGAGGTGGGGTTCAAACCGAGCCGCGCGCATAAGCAAGCGGCTCTAGTCGCTCCCTGACGGTCGCGGCTCGGATAACTCTCGTAACTCTGGATTACCGCTTCAACTCGCTCCCAAATTTGAAATCCACCCTCAGCCATCAGACTGATTGCTCGCCGTCCTGCTCTCCATTATAATGGAAATTGTTCGCATCTGACGAAGCTGAGGCCCGACTTGATCCCGGAATCAGAGCGTAACGGACGCGAGGACCCCCGTGTTATGCTGAAAACTGGCCCTTCGCGGAGGGCCGATCTCGGCTGGGTGCCCGTAGCGCTGATGACCCTGTTCGTGATTCAGCCGCTGTGGCAGCCGGGATTGCCGGGCACCGCGGATGCGCCTATTCACTACTATCGCACGGTGGAGTTTGTGGCATCCTACGCCCCCGGTATCGTCTATCCGCGCTGGGCGCCCCATCTCGCCTATGGCTACGGTGTGCCATACTGGATCTTCGTCCCTCCACTGCCCTACATCCTACCATTGCCCTTCTGGGCAGCGGGCTTCTCGCTTGAAATCAGCTGGAAGATTGTCATCGTGCTGATCGCTTTAGCTTACGCATTAGGCGCCTATTGGTTGGCGCGGGATTGGTGGGGCACAGCAGCGGGCATGGTAGCGGCGGCAGTTTATCTCTTCGCTCCCTTTGCTTTGCGGGAGCTCTTGCTCTATGGGGGCAACTATCCCCAGTATCTGGCGATTGGTCTCTTCCCCTGGATGCTGTGGTCGATGGGCCGACTGGTCCGGACGGGCGAATGGAAGTATTGCCTGCTCACTGCCATTGTGCTGGGCGCGCTGATCCTGAGCCACCTCTTCCATGCGCTCATTATGGTGCCGATAGCAGGGGTTTACGCCTTGCTGCTCTGGGGGTTGGATGGGGTGAGGTTGCGTCCGGGGAGCGCCCTCGCGCCCCGGATTCGGACCTGGCGCCGCCTGGCGGTGATCATAGTCAGCTTTGCTGCCGGGCTGGCGTGGAGCGCTTTCTTCTGGCTGCCCGCGCTCATCGAGCGAGAGTGGACCCACGCCGTCGAAGAGCGGTACTTGGAAGTAAGCCCTCTTTCACTGCGCTTTCTGGACCTCGATGAGCTCCTGGCCTTGCCTCAAGCCTTGGACCGGGCGTGTGCCAATCCGTGGGTGCCCTTCGCATTGGGTCCGGTCACTCTATTCCTGGTGGCAGCAGGTGTGGGCAAGCTGATACGCGCGCGGGATTGCGGCTCGGCGAGGATCATGGGCGGCTTCTTTCTCGTGGTGGCTGCACTGGGCGTCTTTATGACGTTGCCGCAGTCGTTGTGGCTGTGGCTGCATGTACCCTTTCTAGCGGTGGCCGAATTTCCCTGGCGAATGCTCGGCTTGGTTAACGTATGCTTGGCTTTCTTAGCTGCGGTGGCGCTGGCGCCGCTTGCGCCCTCACCGCTATTGGCTGGACAGCCCATGGCACGTCCGGCACGCGACCTTTTCGCCATCCCAGCAGTGTTGGCGGTGCTGCTGAGTTCTATGGTTTACCTCTATCCCTTTCGCCCCTTTGCACACTACGGCGAGCGCCTGGCCGACTTAGCTGCCTTCGAGTTGCAAACGCGCACTATCGGGCTGACCACGCTGGGCGAGTATGTGCCGCGCTGGGTGGAGCGTATG
This sequence comes from Anaerolineae bacterium, assembly GCA_049969215.1. Classification (GTDB taxonomy): domain Bacteria; phylum Chloroflexota; class Anaerolineae; order 4572-78; family NAK82; genus NAK82. The sequence goes on from JBMFPH010000106.1 coordinate 2,546, forward strand.
CCCAGATCGTCACCCCTGGCTGAGACATTGCAGCGCGGTGCATCGCCGCAGTCTCTAGAGAAGCTGGATCGCGCTGGGCTTCCAGAGGGCGTGGTGGCACAACGTATCGGGCATTCAGCCGTTGGAGAGCGTTATTCCTTTGAGAGTCCCCAGCCGTTCCGCGCGCGTTTTCTCACGTTCTATTTTCCCGGTTGGGAGGCGCAATTGGACGGGCAGGCGTTCCCGCTTTCCGTTGAGCCGGACAGCGGTCTGGTCGTTGTGGATATTCCGGCGGGGCACCATGTACTTCAGCTCACCTTTGGGGATACTCCATTGCGCGTGGGCGCCAATTGGATCTCGATCTGTGCGGTGCTTGGCCTACTCCTGGTTAGCGTGTGGCGTATCGGCTTATGGGCACGTCGCAATCCGCCGAGCTCGGAGATGGGCATTTCCGACTGGCCGGTAGCGCATACGACCATCTGGGGTTTGTCCGTCGTGTTGTTGCTATGGTTCCTGATGAAGATATGGGTGATTGACCCTCATACCGCGTGGTTCCGCCAGCATTCACCGCCAAGACAGGTATCGGGCGTGCAGCATCCGATGCAGGTGGACCTGGATGGGCGCTTCTGGCTGCTGGGCTACGATCTGGACCGTGACTCGGTAGCTCAGGGAAGTGCGGTACGTGTGGTGCTCTATTGGCAGGCACAGCGAGATACCTCGGTCAATTATCGTTCCTTCGTGCACCTGGATGCACCCCACGATCAGCGCACCTGGGCGATCAGCGATAACTTCCATCCCGGCGATGTCACTGCCCAGATTGAGCTGCCCACCAGCACATGGGACACCCAGCACTACGTGCGCGATGAGCATGTGTTATTCATCCCACGCGCTGTGCCGCCAGTGGTCTTTCACTTGCGTGCCGGTCTGTATGATCCAGCTGGCGGGATGCGCGTGCCGCTGGCCGCGGGCGGGGATACCATTCTACTGCAGCCGTTGCAGGTAACGCGCGGTCAAGGGCTACGTCTTGACGATCTGCCCAATCGCTGCGACTATCGGTTGGATAGGGGCATCTATCTGCGCGGTTATGCCTGGGATGCGCCGGGTCGCATGTTGACGCTTTACTGGCAGGTCGATCATGCGCCGGAAGGACAGGTGGTGGTCTTCGTACACCTGCTCGACGAACGGGGTAACCGTGTTTGGGGGGCCGATTCACCCCCCTTGGGAGGGATGTATCCGATAGAAGATTGGCGGAGAGATGAGATCGTGACAGATCCGCGAGTGCTTGCCTTCCCTCCGCTGGCGGCAGGGCAGTACACGGTCGCGGTAGGTCTGTACGGACGCGAAAGTGCCCAACGCCTGCCCGTATATGACGCTGCGGGACAACCGATGCCTGAAGCGATCATTCCCCTGATGACCCTGACGGTGCCCTAAGATGATCCGTGCACTTCCCATTGAGTTAATCGTCCTCGTTGGTGCGCTCTTGTTGCTGCTTGGCGTGCTGGCGAGCCGGGCGTCTCATCGCCTGGGCATCCCGGCCTTGTTGGTCTTCCTAGTCATCGGCATGCTGGCCGGATCCGATGGGCCGGGCGGCATCTACTTCGATGACCATTGGCTGGCTCAGTTCTTGGGCTCCGTGGCGCTGGCTTATATCCTCTTTGCGGGCGGTTTGGACACCAGCTGGAGCACTGTGCGTCCCGTGTGGAGACAAAGCGCGCTGCTTTCCACAATTGGGGTTGTCCTGACCGCGGTCTTGGTGGGAGCTTTTACCCGCCTGATCCTGGAATTCAGTTTGCTCCATAGCTTGCTATTGGGCGCTATCGTCTCTTCCACCGATGCTGCTGCCGTCTTTTCAATCTTGCGCTCGCGTGATGTGCGCCTGCGGGGCAATTTGGAGCCCTTGCTGGAACTCGAATCAGGCAGCAATGATCCCATGGCGGTGTTCCTCACGATAGGGTTCACACAACTGTTGAGTGACCCGAGCGCTTCGCTGGAGGCGCTATTGCCCTGGTTCGTTATCCAATTTGTCGTGGGTGGATTGGTTGGCTTTGGCGCAGGCAAACTGATGGTCTGGCTCATCAACAATTTGCGATTGCACGCAGAAGGTCTCTATCCGGTTCTCAGCTTTGCGAACGTGCTCCTTGTCTTCGGTGTCGCCAGCGTGTTGGGAGGAAACGGTTTCCTGGCCGTCTATCTCGCCGGCATCACGCTGGGCAATCACAACTTCCTCCATCGACGTAGCTTGACACGCTTTCACGATGGCTTAGCTTGGTTGATGCAAATTGTGATGTTCTTGATGCTGGGGCTGCTGGTGTTTCCCTCACGCTTAGTCGCCATCGCTATCCCGGGGATCTCGGTGGCCATGTTCCTGATCGTGGTAGCGCGTCCCTTGAGCGTGATGCTTACGTTGCTACCTTTTCCGATGCCCCTTGCCGAGAAGGCGATGGTGGCATGGGTGGGATTGCGCGGCGCTGTGCCCATCGTGCTGGCTACCTTTCCGCTGTTGTCAGGGATTGCGCAGGCGCAGACCTTGTTCGATCTGGTCTTCTTTGTCGTGTTGACCTCCGTTATGATTCAGGGGACCACCATTCCGGTGGTGGCGAGGTGGTTGCATGTTGATGTGGCGGAGCGTGCCCGTGCCGAGGTATTGATCCACGAAGAGTTTGTGGATCGCTGTGGTGGTGAGCTGAGCGAGATCACGCTGGGCAAGAGCGCTCCCGCCGTCGGTCGTCGCATTGTCGATCTCGATCTGCCTCCCGAGGCTCTGGTGGTATTGATCAAGCGGGATGGGGAGTTCATCATCCCGCGCGGCAGCATTGCGTTGGAGGCGGGGGATCAGCTGTTGGTCGTAGCTGAGGCGGAGGCGCTGGAGAAAACCAGACAGATTTTGCAGGGCACAAATATTGCAGAGCGCAGGCGCATAATCCCCAAAAATCCCAAGAAATGCCCCAAGGATAAATCAAATGACAAATTGGGGAGCTCCTCGGCGGTTTAAAAGCCTCTTTCGGGGCATCTGGGGGTTGCCACGGTGTTATAATTAAAGAGCTGGGTGCTCGAACCCCACATGAGAGCGCTCACCTCGGTTGTTCTGCCCGCTGTGGCAAATCCCAGCTTGCTCCGTCATGCGCTCGAGTTACAGGATCCGATCATACAAGGAGGAAAGACTGTGTTCAAACGCGTCGTCATCACCGGATTGGGTGCTATTACCCCGCTTGGTCATGACGTTCCCAGTACCTGGGAAGCACTCAAAGCGGGCCGCTCGGGTATCCGACGGATCACCAGCTTTGACCCTTCCGATTTAGCCACGCAATTCGCCGGCGAAGTGGTGGATTTCGACCCTCTGAAGTACTTCGACCGGCGTGAGGCGCGTCGCATGGACCGTGTCACCCAGTTCGCCATCGTCGCGGCCGATCAGGCGCTGGCGGATTCTGAGCTGTTGAACGCGTCCATCAACAAAGACCGCATCGGGGTGGTGGTCAGCAGCGCGGTGGGTGGTATCACCACGTTGCTGGAAAACCAGGATATTCTGCGCACCCGTGGGCCGAACAAGTTGAATCCCTGGTTCATCCCAATGATGTTGGTGGACTCCCCTTCTGCTCAGCTGGGCATCCGCTATGGCTTCCGCGGTCCCAACATGGCGGTTGTCACCGCCTGTGCGACCGGCAGCAACGCGGTGGGAGAGGCGTTCGAGATGGTCGCGCGAGGTGCGGCAGATGCCATCGTCGCTGGTGGCGCCGAAGCTGCCCTGCTGCCCATCGTGATCGCCGGTTTTGATGTGATGGGCGCCATGTCCTTGCGCAACGACGCCCCGGAGAAGGCATGTCGTCCATTCGATCGGGACCGTGATGGCTTTGTGGTAAGCGAGGGGGCTGCGGTGATGATTCTGGAGAGCTTGGAGCATGCCATGGCACGTGGCGCGCGCATCTATGCCGAGTTTGTCGGCTATGGCACTTCCGTGGATGCGGATCACATGGCGGCGCCCTTGGCCAGTGGCGAGGGAGCAGCGGTGGCGATTCGAGCGGCCTTGGCACGCGCTGGCATACAACCCACTGACATCGATTACATCAATGCCCATGGTACCAGCACCAAGCTCAACGACGTGGCCGAAACGAATGCCATCAAACTGGTCTTCGGTGAGCATGCCTATCGGGTACCCATTAGCTCCACCAAGTCCATGACCGGCCACTTGCTGGCCGGGGCCGGCGCATTGGAGGCGCTGGTTTGCGTAAAAACCATCGAAGAGGGTATTATTCCCCCAACCATTAACCTGGAACATCCGGACCCAGAGTGCGACCTAGATTATGTGCCCAATGTCGCGCGGCGGGCGGATGTGCGCGTTGCTATGTCCAATTCCTTCGGGTTTGGTGGACATAACGCGACGGTAATCGTCAAACGCTACGAAGCATAAGCTATGGCACGTTACGCACATATTATCGGTTGGGGCAAGGCCATCCCCCGTCGGGTGATGACCAATGATGATTGGGCCAAGCTGGTGGATACCTCGGATGAATGGATTCGCTCGCGCACCGGAGTGCGCGAGCGACACATTGTATCTGAAGGGGAGTCGACCCTGACGCTAGCCTTGGAGGCGGCGCGCGGCGCCCTTGAGGTGGCGCGCCTTTCGCCAGCCTATTTGGATTTGATCATCGTGGCCACCGTCACACCCGAATATCAGTTCCCTGCGACAGCATGCCTCTTGCAGGATCGCCTGGGCGCGAATCGCGCGGCTGCTTTTGACCTGAGCGCAGGGTGTTCCGGTTTCATCTACGGGGTCTCGCTCGCCGGCGATGCCATTCGCACTGGCAGCTATCAGTATGCCCTGGTCATCGGTGCCGAGACGCTGAGCCGCATTATGGATTGGCAGGATCGCGCCACCTGTGTCCTTTTCGGTGATGGTGCCGGCGCCGTGGTGTTGGCAGCCAGTTCGGTGCCGGGCGGGATCATCTCCTATACGCTTGGCGCCGACGGATCAGGTGCCGACTACCTGATTATGCCCGGAGGGGGCAGTCGCCACCCCACCACGCGTGAGACGGTCGAACAGCGCATGCATTACATCAGGATGAATGGACGTGAGGTGTTTAAGTTTGCTACGCGCACGATGGATCGTGCCACACGTTTGGTTTGCGAGCGTGCGAACGTCCCCCTGGAGGATGTGGAGCTGGTGGTGCCGCATCAAGCCAATGATCGCATCATCCAGGCGGCAGCGAAATCACTCGGCTTGCCCGACAGCTTGTTCTATGTCAACCTCGATCGCTATGGCAATACCTCTGCGGCTTCCATCCCGATTGCGCTGTGTGAGGTCTTAGAGAAGGGGCTGGTGCGGCGCCACGATCATGTCGTCTTGGTGGGGTTTGGCGCTGGGCTTACGTGGGGAGCATTGCTCATCCAGTGGGAGACTCCTTTCCCTGCCGTGACCCTCAAATGGTGGCAACGCCTCTACAATGCCATCTACTATCGTTGGGCGCAATTGCGCTCGTGGCTGGCACGCCTGCGGCGGCGCGTCGAAGGCTGGCAGACGCGCGAGAACGGCAACGGCAGCCCACCGCGCAAGGGTACTTCCGCATTGCATCGGGAAGAGAAGGGTGCACCATCCGATCACCCCGAAGCGCGTGAGGGCAGATCGAAGCAAGCGGAAGAGCCCTCACCACTGGCAGGTGAAGACGCTGCGCCTTCCGGAGAGACCGCGAAGCGACCGCGCGATGCTGATCATCCGGAGCATTGAACCTGCCAGTAGGTCCCATTCTCCTAAGGAGCCCAGCACCATTTTCGCTTGAGCGATAGGCCCCTTTGAGGCCCTGGCAGGAGGTGCGCGCCTTATGGTGAGCGCAAGGCGTCCATCCGTGCCGGCAGCTCACAGGGCAGCAGCATGCCCGGGCGCAGGTTTCGCACGCGCGTCATCACCACAACCGCTTGCATGCCCAATTGGGGCTGGTAGACGCCCAGCCACGGCGCTATACGGTAGGCGCGTGCAGCAGCGGTCCACAGCCACAGCGGCAGCTTGCCGCTCAGGATGACCCCTTTGTCGGCGGGAATTCGCGGCAGGCGTACCTGCTCGATCTCGCCGTAGTCCAGATAGTCCCCCGGAAGCGATAGCTCCACCCACGCATATGGGTCCTGCAGCGTTATATCCGCGCGCACGGGAGAGGTGGTGATATCTTCTGCTAGTTCGAGCGTAGGAGGCGCAATCCAGCCCAGGCGTACGTCGAACTGGTACAGCAGGGCGGGATAGACATGCACCGCCAATGCGGCGTACAGCCAATTGGGGCCGCGATCATAGATGGCCAAGGGCAGATGGGGCGGTGCATAGACAAGCACCTTGCCCAGCTGCTCGGGCGACCATTGTTCCCAAGGGCGGTCCATCGCCGTCGCTAACATGCGCCTGAGACGCTCCAGTTCAACCACCAAATCGGCCGGCGCGTTGGCGATGCGGATGCGGCGCAATTCCCCTTGATCATAGGCGAACAGGCTGGCCACCAGGTCCACCAGCGCGGTGAAGACCACCCCGCTCGCCGTCCTGCCGCGCTCCAGTCCGCTAATGTGCCCGCGCAGCACCGGGCTATGGGCATGCAAAACGTCCTCACCGGAGCGCACCGAATGGAGATCGGCGATCACCGGCAGGTTGTGGCGACGGGCCAGCCGGGTCCAATGGGCATGGCTGGCGCGGTCGCGCGTCAGCAGGATGATGTGCGTGCAGTGATCCAATACCGCTTCCTGCCAATCGGTGGGCTGACCGCCCATATCGACGATCAACGGTAGATGGCGACGGGCGACATCGCGGCAGATGTGCTGGATCCACTCCGGCGTGACGCTGCCCTTGATGCGGATGCGTCGCACCAGCGCTTGATCCGCCTCATTGGCCCAATCACCCTCGCCGTCGGGAAAGGCGCGCAGGACATAATGAGCGATCTGGCGCGCCCGTAGTGCCTTGCTCAGCGAATACGCCAGCACAGATTTGCCGCTATGCGGTGGGCCGCCGATCGCGACCGCCGGAAAGAGCTCCATTAGCCGTGTATCCCTCCTCTCTCCTCTTCCTGCTCCATCTCGCTCAGGACTTCACCATCAACCCCATAGAAGGATCGTTCAATCTCCAGAGAATCGCCAATCTGGCGGTTTTTGTCGAGCTGGTACCTGTTTCCCCCTTGTCCAGCGAGCGAACTCATGATATTCTTAGGTAGGACACCCGCGTGGCATAGCCTCCGCCAGCGAACGCAGGTATCCCCGGCATATCTTTTGGCCAGCCGCGAGAAAATGTTTCGGAGCGATGACGACCGAAAGCACTCTTCTGGTGACAATGGGTGGCCAGCCCCAGGTGGTGACCTTCGCCCTGGACTGGCTGCTGACGCGTGGTGAGATCATCCGCGAAGTGGTGGTCTTGCACCTGTCCCCTACACCTGATCTCCCCACCGAATACCAGCGCACTCAACATGCCCTGGAACATCTGCACCGCGAATTCAGCGGCGACCGCTATCAAGGCCGTCCGTGCCGTTTGCGGCTGGTGCCGATTCGCTACGGCAACACGCGCCTGGCCGATATCCGCGACGAGGCGGATGCCGATGTGGTCTGGTGCGCCATCTATCAGCTGTTGACCACTTTGAAGGCACAAGGCCGTCCGCTGCATCTGTGCATTGCCGGCGGAAGGCGCATCATGGGCCTGCTGACGCTCAGCGCGGCGATGCTGCTGTGTGGCCATCAGGATCACGTGTGGCATATGTACACACCCATTGGTTTCCTGGAGCGGGCGCGCGACGGCGCCATTATGCACGCGCAGCCATCGGATGGGGTTCGCCTGATCGAGGTGCCCTTCGTGCCCTGGGGCACCTATTTCCCTGCCTTGCGCGAGCTGGCGCCTTCCTCGGCCGAGATCATCGCCACCCAGACGGCGCAATTGGAAGCGGCCGAGTATGCGCGTTGCCGCAGCGTGTTCGAGCAGCTGACCCCGCGACAGCGCGACGTGCTACGCCTGCTGGCTACGGGGTGCACACCCCAAGAGGTCGCCGAACGCTTGCACATCACCCTGGCGACGGTCAACACCCACAAGAGCGTCATCCTGGATCAGAGTCGTATTGCCTGGAACCTGCCAGAGGATGCCTATCTGTCCTATCATTTCCTGCGCGACCACTTCGCCCGGTTCTTCGAACGCGAACGGAGAAATTCCCCTCCGCATATCTATAACACAAGCGAGGCGAGCGAGCATCATCATTTTGTATGATCCTGATTCGTCAAATCTCTGATGAAGCGAAGCGGCATGATGCGATATGATGGCACAAGAGACAATGCGTTTGATGGAGGGCAAAGGAGAAGAGAAGATGGTACGTTGGCGGGATGAGCGCGAAGATGACTTCGAGCGCGATTGGTGGGATAGGGACGACGAAGAAGAGGGGTCATATTGGCCCGACCCCTATGGGCGGTCGCCCTATGGCTGGCCGACGATTATGGGGATGCCCTATCCGATCGCGATCGATATTATGCGCGGCAAGTGGCCGTC
>JBMFPH010000107.1:0-10961 GCA_049969215.1 Anaerolineae bacterium
GTGGAAGGCGCGAATACCTATTCGCCGGACCCGGCGTGCAAGGCAGCACGTGCCCGCATGGAGCGCGCTGTCTACTGGCAAGCTGGGGTGTTGATCGCCACCGATTATTTGGTCAACTCGGGCGGGGTCATCTTCGCCGCGCAGGAATATACCATTCGGACACCTGAGGCGCTGCGTATCCCGCCCGATATGTTGGGGGATCGGGTTGCCGTGGAGCGCTGGCTGGAGGAGCATCGCGCTCAATTCCAGGCGCTTGCCGAGCAGCGCAGACTGGCCGGAGAGGCGCAACGCAACGAGGTGATCCGGCGCAATATGAAGGAGCTGATCGACCTGTTGGTCGGTGATCCGGATATGCTCCCCTGCGAAGCAGCTGAGCGCATCAGCATCGGGCGCATTGCTTCCAGCGAGCGCTATCGCTCCGTGGCGGACGTTATGGAACCACTGCCCACCATCCCGGAAACAAGCACGGTAGGAGAAGCGGCGCAGCGGCTGATCGAGACCAAGAGCGATATTCTGGCTGTGGTCTCGGCACAGGGCAAGCTGGTCGGCGTGGTAACCGATTGGGACATCACCCGTGCGTCCGCAGCAGCAGGTGGGCCACAGGATATACCCCTGAAGCAGGTGATGACGCACGAGGTAATCAGCGTGCCACCCGATGCGAGCATTTTGGACGTGGTGCACAAGCTGGAGTACTACGAGATATCCGCCATGCCGGTAGTGCGAGATGGTGACGTGCTGGGCGTCATCAGCGGTGACATCCTGGCACGTCGCACCTTGTACCGTCTGTTGCAGGCGCAGGAATGATGCGTTTCCGAGGGTGGGTTTTGGTATCCCGAACGTTGGGAATCCACGATGCATAACCGGGGACGGGTTATCCTTCTCAGCCTAGCCATTCTCTTGAGTGGGTTGGTGATCGTCATAGTGGCCGTCGGGGGCGACCTTTCTCCGAGAGACGGGTACGCACCAGCCCAATTTGTCTCTACCTCATTGCCCACAATGACGGCGGTGAGCTCCTCGACCCCAACGGGCACGGCGCCGGCCAGCGTTTTGACCTCGCCCCTCGCGTCTCCGACGGTGTCACCAGAGGTCGGGCAAGTCGGTCGTCCTTTTCCGGATGCACCGTTGCCGCTCAGCGCCTTTCCGCGTCCGCCGCAGGACAACGGCTTGGGCGTGCATTGGAGCACCCACTTGTACGCCCAGTCCGCCGAGGCGACCAGTTACTTTGTCTCCGAGCTGACGCGCATGAACATTCGGTGGGTAAAATTGATCAATGACGGCACGCGTGGACGCGAGTACGATCACACGATCGATGAGCTGGTCAAGCGCGGCATCATGCCGGTGTTGCGCCTGTACCAGCGTTGCAATGAGCCGTTTGATCCGGAAGATTTAGCTGCTTTGGTGCGCCATTATGTGGCCAAGGGGGTGTACTATTACGAGCTCTACAATGAGCCCAACCTGCGCGGCAAGCCGGGCGGCTGGTGTCAGAAAGGCGGGGTGCCCCAGCCGGAATATCTCGCGCGCATCTGGGCGGATGCCGCTCGCGTGATCTACCGCGCCGGCGGCTATCCCAGCTTGCCCTCGATGTTCGCTCCCTCTAAGAAGAGGCCAAACTGGCGGCAGGACTTTTTCTATCAGTTCTTCGACGCTCTGCGCGCACAAGGCAACACCAATGTCCTTTACTTCTCCTGGGCGCCGATCCACAATTACAACATCAACCACCCACCCGACTATCCCTACGACGAGGTGAACTTGACAAGCCGTCCGCTGACCGAGGCCGAGATCGAGCGCTATCGGTTGACCCCGGAACAGGTGGCCAAGATCAACCACGCGCGCGCTACGGCGCGTGAGCCGGGCGGCTACTATGTGGGCGACAACCTGGCGGACGATTCCACCTGTTTTCTGCACTTCGTCGCCTGGCATGATCAATTCTACGAGCTTTTTGGGTTCACCATCCCGCTGATCTCCACCGAAGGGGGTGCTACGAGGGGCTCGGGTGAAGACCCGCGCTATCCAGTGGTGGATGGCCAGACGGTGGCTGAGTGGACGCTGCGGCAAGCTAATTATATGCTCGATGCGGCGCCGGACTATTATTTCACCACGATGACCTGGCTTCTCGCACAGCGTGCGCTCGAGTACAATGAGCCGAATTGGGAGGTTAACGCCTGGTATCACGATCGTGAGGGCGACCAGGAGCCGGTGGTGGAAGCGTTGAAACGACGGCCACGTTTGCATGAGGTGCGGCGCTGGCCCAAAGGAGAACAAGGAGGCGAAGTTCCTCTGCCGTGAGCATAGCTGATGCCGGTGAACCGATTGTTGGCTTATTGAGCGCCTTTGTACCGCGCGAGCTCCTGTTCGCGCTGGGCTGCATACCGGTGCGTTTGTTCCCCACGGCAGCCAAGCCTACCGCAGCAGAGGCCTACCTGCCGCGCAATTTCTGCGCGCTGACCCGCAACCTGTTGGCCAGCTTCCTGGAAGAGAGGCCCCCTGTTCAGGCGGTGATCTTCACGGACGAGGACGATTCACTCCGCCGCTTGCAGGACGTGTGGGCAGAATGCGTGCCAGTGCCGATCTGGGGCAGTTTGGAGGTGCCGCGCATCAGCGACGCCACAGCCATCAGACATTTCGCCACCGGGTTGGCTAGACTGGCGCAACAGCTGGAATGGCATACTGGCGTGACGCTGAGCGCGCGCCGGTTGCGCGCCGCGATCTCCCTGTATAACCAGCAGCGCCGCTTATTGATGTCGCTTAAGGCGAGCTGGCTGAACGGCGCGCTACCCACTCCGCTGTATCGTCGCCTGCGCCGATTGGCGCTCACCGAGCAACCACAGAGCGCCAACGAAGCGCTGCAAAACCAAATCGACTCCCTATCCGCTTCTGTGGACGCTCCAGGGGTGGCAGGCGACGCGAAGGATTGGGGGATGCGCCTGTTGCTGATTGCCGAGCTGGCGGCGCCAGCCGCCCTGGTGCGCCAGCTCGAATCGGCCGGCGCGCGCGTGGTCGCCGAGGTCTCCGATCTGGATGAACTTTCCGTGACACAAATGATCGACGAGACGGGTGAAACGGTTGAAGATCTCCTGATGGCGTTGGCCGAGGCATATCTTGCCAAGGCGCCGGCTCCCCGCGTGCGCACACCTTCGCGACGGCTTGAGTACCTCACCCAGCTGGCTCGCGAGCGCGCGGTGGACGCTGTCATCTGTGTCTGTAGTAAGTTCTGCGATCTGCCGCTGGCCGAATACCCCTTGCTCAAGGCCGATATGGAACGCATCGGCATCCCGGTGTTGCTGCTGGAATTGGAGGATGAGACGCTGAGCGGCCAGCACCGCACGCGTGTGGAAGCTTTCTTAGAAATGGTGCGTGCGCATGGATGACCCACGAGACATCCGAATTCGAGTGCTGAGAGGGCTGCTGCGCTCGCCGCTTGGTTTGCGTCTGGTGCGTGCGTTGCTTGCCGGACGCCCCCAGAAGCCGCATCATTATGTTTCGGCCGATTTCTTCCTGGAGTTGGCACGGGGTGCCTATGCCTCAAACGCGCGTCCTGTGGTGTGGAGCAACATTTTCGTGCCGAGCGAGCTCTTCTGGGGATTGGGGATCGTACCCTTCTTCCCCGAGACATGGGCCGGGCTTGCTGCCTCGATGGGATTGAGTGCGCTGGGGGTGTCGCAGTCTGCGGCGTTGGGTTATCCGGTTGACCTGTGCACCGTACATCGTAGTGCGGCGGGTCTGTGGGCCAGTCAACTGTTTCCGCGCATGGATGCTGGGGTCGCCACGTCGCACGCCTGCGATCTGGCCGGTCAAATGGTGGGCAACTTCGCATATGCAAAGGGCAAACCCTTCTTCTTGCTCGATGTGCCCCAGAGTGATGATGAAGCAGCGGTGGATTACCTGGTAGCTCAGCTGCAGCAGCTGATCGAACACTGGCGTGAAACCCTGGGCATCGTTTTCGATCCAGATCGCCTGCGGGAAGCGATCCGCCTGTCCAATCAGGCGCGCGTGTTGGCGTTGGAGGTGGCATCTTTGCGCGAGGCACAGCCGGCACCTCTGCGGGGGTCAGGCATGCGCGATCAGCTTGCCATGCTCACCGCAATGTTCGGCCATCCCTGCGGCATCCGGTATTATCAGGCACTGCGCGACTATACAGCCCAGCGCATTGCCAATGGACAGCCCGAACAAGCGCACCAAAGGGTGCGTCTGTATTGGATGCACCTGATGCCCTACTTCGAGAGCGCCCTGCTCTCCATCCTGGAAGACGAGCTGGGGGGTGCCATCGCCTGGGAGGAGATCAGCACGCTCTGGTGGGACGAACTGGATGAACGCGAGCCGTTGCGCTCTCTGGCGCGCAAGATCGTCTCTCTCTTCTTCAATGGCCCCATTCAGCGCCGTACGGAGATGACATTGCGTCTCATCCGGCGGTATCATTGCCAGGGTGCGATCCATTTCAGTCATTGGGGCTGTCGTCAGTCGGCGGGGGCTTTGTACGTGCTGCGTGCGCGCCTGCGTCGGGAAGGGGTGCCGCTGCTTGTCCTGGATGGGGATTGCATTGACCCCAGCAATCTGCAGTTGGGCCCGTTGCGCACCCGTATAGAAGCTTTCATGGAAATGCTGGCATAAGCTGAGGCACAATAATGGTACGGGAGGTTCCTTCGCCGTGTATGTAGCAGGCATCGACATTGGTTCCACTTCAGGTGAAGCACTCATCCTGGAGGGAGAGCGCATCGCCGGGTGGTCTATTGTGGATACCGGGTACAGCAGCCGCCGGGCTGCCGAGGAAGCGCTGGAGGTTGCCCTAGAACGCTCCGGCATCACGCGCGATCAGCTGCGGCGCATCGTGGCGACCGGCTATGGGCGCGTGTCGGTCGAGTTTGCCGATCAACAGGTGACCGAAATCTCGTGCTATGCCCGCGGCGCCCACTTCTTGTATCCCCAGGTACAGACCGTGATCGACATCGGGGGACAGGATTCCAAAGTGGTGGCAGTGGGCCCCGGTGGCAAGCCGTTGGACTTTGCGATGAATGACAAATGTGCCGCCGGTACAGGGCGTTTCCTGGAGGTCATTGCGCGCGTCCTCCAGCTGGAATTATCCGAGATGGGCGCGTGGGCATTGCGCGCCAAACGCGCAGCGGACATCTCGAGTACGTGCACGGTGTTTGCCGAGTCGGAGGTGGTGACCCTGGTCGCGGACGGGGTGGCGCGGGAAGATATCGTCGCCGGCATCTGCCGTTCCATCGCGCGGCGTGTCGCGGCTATGGTTGCCCGCGTTGGAGTGGAGCCGCCCGTGATGTTTGCAGGAGGTGTGGCGCGCAACCGGGGTGTGGTGCGTGCACTAGAAGAGGCACTGGGGCATTCCTTGATTGTGCCCGAAGAGCCTCAAATTGTTGGCGCATTGGGGGCAGCGCTCATCGCGCGCGATGGGATGAACGGGGGGATATAGGTAAGCTGGCGACTGAAGTCGCGCCTGACTGGCATGCCGCCGGACGCCCCCTGCAGGGACGCCTTCGTCCTCGTCCGCGCCGCGGCCATGAGGGGGTGGCCGCAGGGTACCGTGGGATAAATCCCGCGGCTGGTGATCGAGGTCGGCTGAAGCCGACTGAGTCTGGCGGTAGCCAGAGAGCCCTCAGGGCCTGAGAGACCAGCCCTGGGCTTTAGCCCAAGGCACCCAACATATGTCACCACAGGTGCACGACATTGCCGTTGCGTGCCAAAAAACTACCGCTGAAAGGCCGAGAACGCAGAGGCTTTTGCGTAATTCCCTCTGCGCTCTCTGCGTGCTCTGTGGTAAAATCTCCGCTGCGTCTCCCCGAAAGGGGGTGCACCCCGCCAGCCGGCTGCTTACGAGATGATGCCGGTGCGTTTGCCCACCACTTCGAAAGCTTGAAGCACTTTGTCCAGCTGGTCGCGCGTGTGGGTGGCCATGTAGCTGGTGCGCAGGCACTGTCGGCCCGGGGAGACCGCCGGTTCGAGCACCGGGTTGGTGTACACGCCTTCTTCCCATAGTCCCATCCACAGGCCCACCGTGCGAAAGTCGTCCCCGATGATGATCGGGATGATGGGGGTCTGGCTGTTACCGGTGTTGAACCCCAGGCGCTTGAAGCCGGCATGCATATAGCGCGTGTTCTCCCACAATCGCTCGATCCATTGAGGCTCGCTTTCCAGCACATCCAGACACGCGAGCACAGTCGCCACGTTGGGCGGTGCCATGCTGGCACTGAAGATCATCGGACGGGCGTGATGTTGGATGTAGTGAATTACGTCCTCGTCACCGGCAATGACCCCGCCGATGGAGGCAAACGACTTGCTGAAGGTGCCCATGATGAGGTCCACTTCGTCCACCAGGCCAAAGTGAGCCGCGGTGCCGTGTCCGCCACCCAACACGCCCAGCGAATGCGCGTCATCCACCATCAGCCGCGCACCGTAGCGCTTGCACAGCTCCACGATCTGAGGAAGTGGCGCGATGTCGCCTTCCATGCTATAGACGCCGTCCACGATGACCAGGATGCCGTCGGCATCCTTTACCTGTTCCAGCACATATTTCAAGTGATCCATGTCATTGTGGCGGAAGCGCTTGATGGTGCCCGACGAAAAGCGGCAGCCGTCCACGATGCTGGCGTGATCCTCTTTGTCCACCACGGCGACGTCGCGACGGCCTATCAGCGCGGAGATGGTGCCCAGGTTCGTCTGGTAGCCCGTGCTGAAGCACAGTGCGGCCGGCTTGCCGATGTATTCGGCGAGGCGGCGGTCCAGCTCTTGATGGAGCTTGAGTGTGCCGTTCAGGAAGCGGGAGCCGGTGCAACCCGTGCCGTACTTCTCGATCGCCTCGATGGCTGCCTGGCGCACCCGCGGATGGGTGGTCAATCCCACATAGTTGTTGGAGCCGACCATGATCAGCGTCTTGCCCTCAACGGTGACCGTGGTGCCCTCGGTGTGGTCCAGGGCGCGGAAATAGGGATAGTAACCACCGCGCATCGCTTCCTTGGCACGTGTAAAACCTTTAATTTTCTCGAATATGTCCATCAACCTTTCCCCCAACAGGTTGGAATTTTGCGGAGCCAGGATACGGTGCTGTCAGTGAAATCGGTAAGTAGAAGGATACGCGCGTTTGGGGGATGTGTCAAGGAGAGGGCCGTTGAGGGGTGCATTTCAATTTGGGGGCGAGAACGGCAACTGAAGTCGCACCTGGCAGGCGTGCCGCCGGGCGTCCCCACAGGGGGACGCCGCCGTCTCCTTCCGCGCAGGCGGATGGCCATGGGCCTTATAGGGGCGATTTCAATCGCTGTATCCCTTGAACTGCTTGCGACCGCGTTCCACCGCGTCCCTCTAAGAATGAAATGCACCCCTTCCCAGATCACAATTGACAGCGCGATGTGGGTCACATATAATGAAAGCGTCGCAAGCGGGCGAATAGCTCAGCTGGTCAGAGCGCCTCGCTTACACCGAGGAGGTCACAGGTTCGAGTCCTGTTTCGCCCATCTGCCTCTTTCAGTCATACACATTGAGGGGACAGGATCGCATCCCATGCCCGGATTACCCCCCATACCTGATGTCGATACTTTCAACCTGGGACGCTTGCTGCTCAACATGGCCCTGGCCATCGCTTGGACTGCGGTGGCCGGATTGTGCTTTGCCGTCGCGATCTCGCTGGGGCTGCGTCTGCTCGCTGCGCTGCTGCCGGAGTTGGACTACCTGAGTGAGCTGAAGCGCGGCAACATGGCAGTGGCACTCGTGGTGAGCGTTGTGCTCGTCAGCTTGACGACAATCGTGGTGGCCATCCTGCTCAAGTAGTTGAGGCGACTTCCCCTGCACGCGAGGCCTCGGGCTCGATGTGGATCACGATGCGCCCCAGGTCAGGCAGCTGGCGACGCAGCGCCTGCTCCACCTGCTCCGCAATGACGTGCGCGTCCACCATAGGGGTCTCAGCTCCCACACCGCAATGTAGGGTGACGATCAGCTCTCCCTCGCTGCGGTGCACGTGAACATCGTGTGGCTGGCAGCGTGTCGGGTCCTGTTCCTGCCATTCTGCGAGCGCCTGGAGCACCCGTGCGGTATCCTTTGCGCTCGCCTCAAAGACTTTCGTTGTAGCATGCTCACTCACTGGCTCAATGTGCGTCACCACGTGGCCGATCTCCGGTCGAGCGTGCTGCAATGCCACCTCGAAATCGCTGACCAGCGCATGGGCTTTCTCGATGGAGAGATGATCGGGCACTTCCAGGTGCAGCTCCACCCCCACTTGTGGCGTACCCGCTTTTTGAGTTGGCAGGGCGTACTGACGAATGCTGTGCGCGCCTACGCCGTGTTGCGCTGCCAGCAGTCGCACGCTGGTAATCAAGTCCTCTTGAGCGGAACGCACCGGCTCGACATGCACCACGACATCACTGCGAGGCAACACATTGCGCACCGCTTCTTCTGCAGAGGTGGCAATCGCATGCGCGGCTTCGAGACCCACCTCGCGCCCGACCTGCACGGTTACGTCGGCGAAAGTCTCCGGTCCGCTGCGACGCAAGCGCACACGTTCCACGCGCAGGACACCTGGTACGCTGCCTACCACCTCCATGACCTGATCGTAGAGGCCGCGCGGGATGCCATCCACCAAACTCTCCACAGCGCGCTGCGCCAGCTGCCAGCTGACGAACACCACGATGCCAGCGACACCGATGGCTGCCACGACATCCGCATGCTGTAACCAGGGAAGCTCCAGCCGTTGAGCTGCCCACACCAGCACCAGACCCAGGATGACCACCATCGACGAATAGACATCGGTGGAAAAGTGCAACGCATCCGCCTCCAGCGCCTGGCTGTGATATTGGCGCGCGGCCCGCGCCAACGCGCGCGAGCGCGAGACATCCACGATGATCGAGACACCCATCACGGCGAATGCCCACCAGCTGAGCTCGATCTCATGATGCCCGAAGAGCAAGCGCTGCACCGCTTCATAGATGATCCAGGCACACGTCCCCAGCAGGAGCAGCGTCTCGAACAGGGCGGACAGGTTTTCTACCTTGCCGTGTCCGTAGGTGTGTTCGCGGTCCGCCGGGCGATCCGATACGCGCACCGCCAAAAAGGTGACACCGGCAGCCACCAAATCAAGTGCGGAATGAGCAGCTTCCGCTAAGATGCCCAGGCTGCCAGTCATTAGTCCTACCGTCAGCTTCATCAGGGTGAGAAAGACAGCCGCCACGACCGAGCTCAGCGCCACCAGCCGTTTTTCGTGGCCCGCTTGCGCACCTCGGTTCACCTGGCTGCCCGAAGGTTCTGCCATCGCCGAATGAGACACCACGCTGATATTCCTTTGTCTACTATCCTATTGTGATGTCCTGAATCATATCACAGACAGGGGAAGGAAGGTAATTTTGCTCGGTTGAAGATGTTTACTTATAAAACCAAATATATAAGATATTGCTCTCTAACCCATCCTATGTTATGATAGGATGAGAGGCACGTGATCTGGGATCGCTATCAAGGAGTGCGGTTGCGTTGCGGTTTGGTCATCTTGAGTAGAGATGGAAGGTCACCCTCGTCGTTGATCGGATGAGCATGTAGCGCGAAGGTTCATTCCGCCGACTTAGATGGGGGTGTGGATGAAGGAGGTATCGGCCATGCTAAGTGTGGAAGAGCTCATCCAGAAGAGCAAACCATTCCTGAATTATCTGGTGAGGTGGCGGCAGAGCTTGCAGCCGGTGGCGCTCAGCACGTTGGTGCGAGATGGCCAGAGCCCCGATCAAGCTGCCCTTATGGCAGTGGATGTGATCAACGGCTTTTGCCACACGGGACCTTTAGCGAGCTTGCGCGTGGCGGGCATTGTGGCACCCATCGTGCTCCTGTTTCAGAATGCCTATGCATTGGGCATGCGCCACTTTGTCTTCCTGCACGATGCCCACGACTCTCGGGCCGTGGAGTTCAACAGCTATCCGGCGCACTGCGTGCGCGGCAGTGAGGAGAGCGCGCCGGTGCCGGAGCTGAAGGCGCTTCCATTTTTTGATAAGATTGTCACCATGATGCCCAAAAACTCGGTGAACTCGGCAGTGGGCACCGCACTGGATAGCTGGCTGGATGCGCACCCCGAAGTGCGCACGTTCATCGTGGTGGGCGATTGCACCGACATTTGTGTCTATATGCTCGCCATGCACTTGCGCACGCGCGCCAACGCGGCCAACCGCCAGGTGCGGGTGATTGTGCCAGCCAACGCGGTGGACACCTACGATTTGCCGGTGGAAGCGGCGTCGCAGACGGGAGCGCTGCCCCACGATGGGGATCTACTACACCTTATATTCTTGTATCATATGCAGCTGAACGGCATCGAGGTAGTCGCGGCCATCAGGTAGGTCAGCTTGTCTTGCCGGTTTCCGGCGTGGAAAAGCGCTGGGGAAAAATCTAGCCCCCGTGCTCACAACCGTGGGTGGGGTACGGGGGCGAAGAGGTGCTATGTGCACCACAGTGGCGTCACGCGTGCTGCGTCATCACCAGCGCGGCACGAACTTGAGCGCATCGAAGGCGATCATGCGGGTGCCGTAGAATTCGCGTGTGTTGTCGTATACCACCACAAACTCGTTGCCCGTGGCGGCAAAGTAATACGTCCCCAAGCTTACCCATTGGTCGTTGTACTGCCACTGGTTGATGATGCGGTCGTGGCGCTGACCGGCGTGGATGATGCGATAGCGCACACGCGTGCTGGTGGCAAACTCGCGTGGGATGAAGGCGAACACCTCGTAGTAACCGGGTGCCGCTAAACGCGGCACCCATTTGCCGAAGTTGATCGGGTTGGTGTAGCTGTTAAAGGTCCAGAACAAGTTTCCCCCAATTCCCAAGTAGGCGATACGGCGTGAGCCCAGCGGTCCACCCCAAATGAAACCGGGGTCCATGTTATCCACCATGATCTCCGCGCCGACGGGCGGTGGATAGGGTGGATAAGGGGGATAGGGAGGATAGGGTGGCGCCGGAGTGGGGGGCGCCGGAGGTGGCGGTGGTGCACC
>JBMFPH010000108.1:0-10854 GCA_049969215.1 Anaerolineae bacterium
CTTGGAACGGAAGGGCTTGCTTTATAAAGTTGAACCTTATACCCATCGTTACCCCACTTGCTGGCGTTGTAAAGAAGAATTGGTCTTTCGCTTGGTGGATGAGTGGTTTATCAGCATGGGAGAAGTGTATGACAAACCGCGCGAAACATTGACGAAAGAGGAAAAAGAGCGCAGTTTACGGTATCAAATTATGGATATCGTCGATCAGATTCGTTGGATCCCTGAGTTTGGTTACTCACGGGAGATGGATTGGCTGCGCAATATGCACGATTGGATGATCAGCAAGAAGCGCTACTGGGGATTGGCGCTACCGTTCTGGACCTGTCCACAGTGTGGGCACCATGAGGTGATCGGAGACGAGTTTGAGCTCGAGGCGCGTGCGGTGGCAGGATGGGAAGTGTTCGTCGGCCATACTCCCCATCGCCCTTACGTTGATGCGATCAAGATTCGTTGTCCGCGTTGCCAAGAGCTGATGAGCCGCGTCCCGGATGTGGGCAACCCTTGGCTTGATGCCGGTATTGTGAGCTTTAGCACCCTGCGCTACAGGTCAGATCGCGAATACTGGCGTAAGTGGTACCCGGCACACTGGATCAGCGAGTCGTTCCCCGGTCAATTCCGCAATTGGTTCTATAGCCTACTGGCTATGGCGACCGTACTGGAGAACAGTCCACCTTTCTTGCAGAACTTCGGTTATGCCACACTCCTCGCGGAAGACGGACGCCCTATGCACAAGAGCTGGGGCAATGCCATCGAATTCAACGACGCAGCAGACAAAATGGGTGTGGATGTCATGCGCTGGCTATACTGCGCCCAGAAGCCGGACCAAAACTTGCTGTTCGGTTATCGCCGTGCCGACGAGACGCGTCGTCGCTTCCTGATCCCCTTGTGGAATGTGTACAATTTCTTCATCACTTATGCACGTTTGGATCAATGGGAACCTGCCACGGATACTTTTGATCCTGCTCACCCCGAAGGGGAGGTACCCCAGACAGAAGCTTTGCTCGATCGTTGGATTCTGGCGCGCATTAATCAGGTCACAGCACAGTGTACTCAGTGTTTGGAGGACTCGGATGCCTACACGGCCACCATCCTCATCGAAGAGCTCTTGGACGATCTGACAAACTGGTATGTGCGCCGCAGCCGGAGACGGTTCTGGAAGAGCGAACGCGATGCGGATAAGAAAGCAGCCTATGCCACTTTGTATTATGTGCTGGTGCGTCTTGTTGGGCTGCTCGCGCCGTTCACCCCGTTTGTGACCGAGGTGATGTACCAGAATCTAGTGCGCGAGGTGCGCCCTCAGGCGTATGGCAGCGTGCATCATACCTCTTGGCCGTTGGCCGATACGGCAGCTGTGGACGAGCATCTGCTCGCGCGTATGGCGCTGGCACGTCGCATTGCCAGTATTGGCCTGGGAGCGCGTGGGAGCGCTAACATCAAAGTGCGTCAGCCGCTTGCCAAGGCACTGGTCTATCTGGCCGACGCCGAGTTGGGAGGTGCGATGGACGATGAGATGAAGGCAATCATTGTGGACGAGCTGAACGTGAAATCTCTGGAACTCGTCTCGGACGAGAGCGCTTTGGTGCGTTACCAAATCTTGCCGAATAACAAGCTGTTGGGGCCGCGCCTCGGTGCTAACTTCCCCAAGGTTCGCACAGCGTTGGCCGCGGCGAATGCTGCGGAGATAGCACAACAAGTGCGGAGCGGTCTGCCGATATCTCTGAATGTGGATGGAAATACGGTGCAGCTGTTGCCGGAAGAGATCATCGTACAAACTCAACCGGAAGCTGGCTTGGCCGTGATGACGGAGAAGGGGATCACCGTAGCAGTGGATACGGTGATCACTCCCGCCTTGCGTGCCGAAGGGTTGGCGCGTGAAATCGTACGGCGCATCCAGACCCAACGCAAAGACGCTGGCTTCAACATTGAGGATCGCATCACCACATACTATGTGGCAGATGGAGAACTGGAAAAGGTAATACGTGAGTGGGCAGATTACATCAAAGCAGAGACGCTTACAGTATCTATGGTGGCCGAACCACCCCCGCGTGAAGCATTCACAGAGCAACACACAATTGAAGGGATGCCCATTACCTTGGGGGTGCGCCGCCTTCGATAATCTGGATGATCGCTTACTTGATAGTAGATCATCCCAGGATGGAGCGGTCTCAGGAGGCGTGTCTCAATCAATCGAGACCTATGCTCCCATGCATGCTCTGAAGATCCGAGGTGGGAGATTTGAGGGAGTTCGCGAATCCATATGATCCAACGCGGCCGGTACAGAAACGCGCTATGTTGTACGGCCGTGACGATACTTTGCTGTGGATCGGACAACAGTTGTCCGTTGGACGTCGATTGCTCATTGTCCACGGTGCCGATCTTATCGGCAAGTCCTCATTGGCGTCGGCTCTCTGCTCAGAACTTCCCTCGGAGATACAATCCTGCATTTTGTTCGCGTGCAAGCCTTATCAGGGATGCGCACTCTCGGAGGTATGGAATGCGCTTACAGCCGCGATTGCAGAACGAATCGGGAATGCACAAGCGTATCTGCCTGGCAACATAGACGATGGGGATCCGTCAGAACATCTCCGCACGCTGCTACAGCGTTTATCTGGACCAGGGGAAACGCGTCCAGTGTTGTTGATGCTGGACGACGTACATCTGTTGTGGATTGGGCAACAAGGGCGGCTGGATGAGGAGGCGCGCACGCGTGTGCTGGAGGTGCTCATGAGTTTGTTGGGGACGGCACCTTTCCTGCGCGTCTTCCTGACTATGTCTGAGACCGCCTTTGAACGCCTCAGCCATCCCTTGTTGCTCGGTGCCGAGATCCTTCATCTTGGACCGTTGAGCAATGAGGATGCTCAACAGCTCATCACGCGACCGGCCCAGAGCATCATCCGGTTCGATCCGGGGGCGGTGCGGCGCGTTGCCGATCTCGCTTCCAATCACCCCTATTACCTACAGCGCTTCTGCTACGCCCTTTTTGAGCGGTGCGCACGTGACGGCAATCTCAATCAGAGCGACGTGGATGCCGTGTTGGAAGAGATATTGCACCAGCCCGATCTGCGTTTCCAGGAAATTTGGGAACACTCGGATGCGGTGGAACGTGCTGCTTTGGTGGCTATGAGCCGCTTAAAGGGCACCCATGGGTTGACAACACGGCAGGAAGTGGTTGCCTACTTGCAACGGTTCGACAGCGAAATTCCTGCACAGCCAATCGTGAAGGCGCTTGACCAGCTGGCGAAGCGAGGTGTTCTGGTGCGTATGGGAGCGCTCAGCTACCGCTTTGCAGTGAAGTTATTCAGCTACTGGTTGGAGCGCCATTTCGTTCCGGAGAGGGTGTTGGACGGTATCGATTGGGAACGTCTGGAAGTGCCGGCCGAGGCGACAGAAGTGATCCCCGAGACGGAAGGGGAAAAGGTCCCACCTGTCTCGACCATCGGGCATTGGCTCATTGCCGGATTAGGGGCTACAGCACTGATGGGGCTTCTGTTGTGGGGATTGATCTTTGCCGGTATTTGGCAGGTGGGGCTTTTCGAGGCGCCCGCCACGCCCACCGTTTCGCCATTGCTTGTGGATGCCGTCTCACCTATCCCGACGTCCACCCCAACACCGTTACCACCGACCCCTACCCCAACGAGTCCCATCATTATCACCCGTACAATGCCTTCCATTGTGTTCTGTGCGCGCAGTGTGGGCGGCGTGGGCGACATTCCCGATTGGCAGATTTTCGTAATGAATGTAGACGGCTCCGGGCGTCAGCGGCTGACGTTCACCAACAATGAAGATATTACCCCAATTTGGTCGCCAGATGGTCGCTGGATCGCTTATGTGTCGAAGCGCGGCGAGAATCGGGAGATTATGGTGATGCCGGCGCCGAATGTGCTGGGACTGAGCGGTGTTGAGGCCAGCCGCATTGCACCTGAACAGTACGAAACACGCGCGGTCAACATCACGCGTCACCCCGCGAATGATTGGACCATCGGATGGTCTCCGGATAGCGCTCAGATTGCGTTCTCTTCTAATCGCGGTGGGTACTGGCAGGTTTTTGTCGCGCGTGCAGATGGTACGGCAACTTATCCGATCACCAGCGATGGTGTCAATCGGTTATCGCCCGTATGGTCTCCGGACTACAAGTGGATGGCCTATTCTGCCAAGCGGGAGAACAACTGGGATATCTATGTGATGCCAGCACCGGGGCCGGACGGACAAGGTGCCAAGCCGGAACAAGAACGCCGCCTGACATTTGCCGATGGCAATGATCTCTCGCCGATGTACTCGCCGGACGGTCGGCGCATCGCGTTTGAAAGTAACCGCGATGGGAATACCGAGATCTATGTGATGAATGCGGATGGATCGAGTCAACGTAACGTGAGCAACTTCCCCGGCGCCGCGGATCACGGCCCTGTCTGGTCGCCAGATGGCAGGCAGATCATGTTCTATTCGAATCGCACCGGTAACTGGGACATTTTTGTGATGTCGTCCGATGGGCAGAACGTGGTCAATCTGACCAACACGCCCGATGTGGACGAACAGGAACCATTCTGGCGTCCTTGATGGAATCCCCTGAGACATAAGGAGGTTCTCGCTATGGAACAAAGCCAGTTGTCTCAAATGGTCAACTGGCTCGACCAAGCACACCAGCAAGATCGTCGTGTGCTCGAGCAGCTGCGTCAACAGGTCGAACAGTTGAGCGGTGGACGGGATGAAACGGAGCAGCGCATTACAGCCCTGGAAACACAATTTGGTCTGTTGAGCGCCCAGCTGGAACGTCTGAACTTGCTGGAAAGCTATTTCGAGCGCTTCAAAGAGCAAGTCAACGCTATGCTGGAGCGAGGAGAAGCGCAGCGGCAGAAAGCGCTTCAGGAGAGCAACCAGGCACGTCAAGCGGAAATTGCCACCCTCATCAATGCCGTTAATGACTTCCGCAAAGAGATTGAGAAATACCGAAAATATGATGAAGAAATGGCTGCACGGCGGGTGGATATGCAGCGCCTGAGCGGTGAGGTCGCCAAGCTGCAAATAGCTGTCGAGAACCTAGCCAGGCAGCGGGATGAGTGGACACGCACCAGCGGCTTTCTCGAGGAACAACGCCGTCAGGATGCGCGTCGCGTTGCCGACTTGCAGGCACAGATTGTTGAGGTAGGCAGGCGTGTGGATGGCTTGTTGCCACGCCTCCAGTACTTGGAACAGCTCTCCCCGCGCCTGATGGAGTTGCGTGCCCAGCTGGACGAGCT
This sequence comes from Anaerolineae bacterium, assembly GCA_049969215.1. Lineage (GTDB taxonomy): Bacteria > Chloroflexota > Anaerolineae > 4572-78 > NAK82 > NAK82. The sequence continues at coordinate 5,235 of JBMFPH010000108.1, forward strand.
GCGTCAAAGCCAGGGACGAGACCTCGAAAAACGCCAGTTTCTGGAAGCTCAGGTCGATCGCCAGATCAAGCTGTGGGCCGAGGAAATCGACACATACCGCCAGCGCATGGACAACTTCGAGCGGCGTATTGAGCAATATGCTGAGTACCATCAAGTGGTCAAGAAGGCGACCGAAGGATTGCAGGCATTCCAGGAACAGATGGCGCGCGAGCAGCAAGAGTCGGCTGAGCTGTTGCGCCTTTCCCAGAACCGCCAGAAGACCCAGCTGGAAGAGTGGCAGACCCAACAGGAACAGCGCTGGCAGCAGTATATCTCCGAGTGGGATCGCCAATGGGCTGATTACGACCGTGCATTGGCGACGTTGGGTGATCAGATCACTGTCCTCAATGGACGTGTAGGCACCCTTGAGAAACGCATCCAGCTATTGATTCAAATTGCCGAGGAAGATGCTCAGATGCGCACAATGGCTGCTCAGGAGTGGCAGTCTCGGTTCGAACAGGTGATGGAGAAAGAGGAGTAGCTTCCTTGCGCGTTCTTGGCACTGCCGGCCACGTTGATCATGGGAAATCCACCCTGGTCAAAGCACTCACTGGCATCGACCCAGATCGCCTGAAAGAAGAAAAGGAACGTCAGATGACCATCGACCTGGGATTTGCCTGGATGACATTGCCGTCTGGCGAACAGGTCGGGATCGTGGATGTCCCCGGGCATCAGGACTTTATCAAGAACATGTTGGCTGGTGTAGGAGGCATCGATGCTGCTCTGTTGGTGATCGCTGCGGATGAAGGGGTTATGCCACAGACGCGTGAACATCTGGCCATCTTGGATTTGTTGCAGGTAGCGACAGGTGTTATCGCGCTCACCAAGGTCGATCTGGCAGAGAGTGCCGAGTGGATTGAGCTTATCCAGGCTGAAGTGTTGGAGCTTGTGGAAGGCACTGTGTTAGAGAGAGCACCTGTGGTGCCGGTCTCCGCGGTTACAGGTGAAGGCCTCGATGTGCTGCGCCGCGTGCTGGATGATGTGTTAGCACGCGTTCCACCACGGCCTGATCGTGGCAGGCCACGCCTGCCGATCGATCGCGCGTTCACGATTGCCGGCTTTGGCACGGTGGTGACCGGTACGTTGATTGACGGCACACTGAGACCGGGCCAGGAGGTGGAAATTCTCCCGAAGCACCTGAAAGCGCGAGTGCGCGGACTTCAGACCCACAGACAAAAAATTGAAATAACACAGCCGGGCAGTCGCGTGGCTGTCAATCTAGTAGGGGTCAGCCCAGAGGAGATCGCACGTGGTGATGTGTTGACCATTCCCGGATGGCTGGAGCCCACCCAGTTGGTGGACGCCCATTTGCACTACCTGGCTGAAGCTCCCCGCGCGTTGCGTCATAATCAGCAGGTCGAATTCTTCAGCGGTGCTGCGGAGACCACCGCCTTTGTGCGCCTGCTCGGCGCGCATAGCTTGGCGCCAGGCGAGAGTGGCTGGGTACAGCTGCGCCTAACACGACCAACCCCATTGGTCAAAGGTGATCGCTTCATCATTCGCCAGCCCTCTCCCTCTCTTACCATTGGCGGTGGCGTGATCGTGGATGCACTGCCCCGTCGTCGCCACCGTCGTTTTCGCTCTGAAGTGATCCAGCGACTCGAAACGCTTGCTCATGGAACACCGGTCGATTTGATCCTCGAGCTGTTGGATCGTTGTGGGCCTTTGCCGGCGCGCGAGGTGATCGAAAGGATCGCTATGCCGGCTTCGACAGCTTCCCAAGCATTGGCGCAATTATGGCACGAAGGGCAGGTGTTCTGCCTACAACCAGATGAGGCAGTGGATTATGATATCGATGCCCTGTTGACAAGCAACCGTTATATCACATCATCAGGTAGCTGGAGCGCTTTGCTGGCGCGGATCGTGGCGGAAGTAACCCGTTTTCACCGTGACAATCCGCTACGGCAAGGCATCCCGCGTGAGATGCTGAAGAGCCGTTTGAAAGTGGAAACACGTTTGTTTAACGAAGCTCTTGCCCGCGCCCTCGGGCAAGGTGCGTTGGCGGAAGTGAACTCCCTTGTGCGTCATCCTGATCATCAGGTACGGTTCTCACCCGATCAGCAGAGATCAATTGAGAAAGTGCTCAGCCAGTTTCGCGCCAATCCGTACACGACACCCTCTTACAAAGAAGTGATCGCTGTGTTAGGCGAGCCAGTGACACAAGCTTTAATCGAAAGTGGCCGTTTGGTGCGCCTTAGTGCCGATGTGCTGATCTTGCCAGAAACCTATGCGGAAATGGTGGCGTGGGTGAAGCACACCATCGTCGAACAAGGTAGCGTCAATGTGGCGATGCTGCGGGATGCTTTTAACACCAGCCGCAAATATGCGTTAGCGTTGTTGGAGTATCTGGACGATCAGCACATTACACGGCGTGTGGGCGACGAAAGAGTGCTGCGTTAAGCATACCAATGAGCATTTATATAGACATTTCCGCGGCGGTTCATGCACGTGCTGGTCTGGGACGCTACGCGGAGAGCCTGGCCTGTACACTGGCGACGTTGCAGCCGACCCGTTGCGCTCTTTTCTACAATGCGGGTCTGCGCAGACCTTGTCTGCCACCCGGATTGGATGGTCTCCCAAGTCGCCGGATATATGCGGGTTACAAGCCGTGGCGTATGGCGGTCTGGCTGGGCCATCTATTGGGCATCCATTTTGATCCGTTGTTGCCAGATGCTGAGCTGTTCCATGCTACAGAACACTTATTGCCGCCTCTACGACGGATACCAACCGTGCTCACCGTGCACGATCTTATCTTTCGTCTCTTTCCAAAGCATCACAAACGCCTCAACCTATGGTATCTCAATGCCACGATGCCGCTCTATTGTCGCCGTGCCAATGTCATCATCGCCGTGTCTGAAGCGACAAAGCGCGACCTGATACACTGGTATGGAGTCCCGGCGGAAAAAATTATCGTCGTCCACGAAGCAGCTGCTCCGCATTTCAAGCCGGCCACGGCGGAGCAGATCGCAACCGTGCGCGAGCGTTACGGTTTGCCTGAACACTACATTCTGCGTGTGGGCACCATCGAGCCGCGCAAGAACTTAGAACGCCTGTTAGATGCACTACATCTGCTCCAGCGCAGCGACTCCACCATACGGTTGGTGGTCGTGGGAAGCAAGGGCTGGTTGTATAAACGATTCTTTAGGAAGCTACATAGATCAGATTTGCGCCACGCCGTGGTCTTAACCGGCCATGTGCAAGATACGGACCTGCCGGCCATCTACAGTGGTGCTACATTGCTGGTTGAACCTTCATTATACGAGGGATTTGGCCTACCGCTGCTGGAAGCAATGGCATGTGGCACGCCAGTGGTATGCAGCAATGTTTCCAGCTTGCCCGAGGTGGCAGGTGATGCAGCATGCTACTTTGACCCTCGGGACAGCGCTGCGATGGCAGAAGCTATCGGAGAAGTATGGCGCGATAGTTCGCTACGCGATACGATGCGCCATAATGGGTTGGCACGGGCCGCTCAGTTTTCTTGGGAACGTGCTGCCCGGGAAACGTTAGCCGTGTATCACACACTTGTTCCCAGTATCTTATGAGCGCATTACAGAGTGGGCGGCCATGCCCGGACGGCCATGGCCGCCGCAACCTAGCCCTTGATAATGGCAATGGGCATCAGACGGGCCACTTTAGTGGCAATGCCGGAGCCGTGCATGACTTCCACAACGCGATCCACATCTTTGTAGGCAGAAGGAGCCTCTTCCGCCAGACCTGACATACTGCCAGCCCTGACACGGATGCCTTGTCCTTCCAGCTGTTCGCGCAGCTCGCCCCCCCACACCTTTTTCTTAGCTTGCGTGCGACTCATAGCGCGGCCTGCACCATGGCATGTGGAACCAAAGGTTTGACGCATGGCCTCCTCCGTACCACGCAGCACCCAGCTGGCAGTGCCCATCGAGCCAGGCACCAGGACGGGTTGCCCCACGTCCCGATAGGCAGAAGGGATATCGGGATGGAAAGGCCCAAAAGCGCGTGTGGCACCCTTACGGTGTACGCAGACTGTAATCCGCTCGCCATCCACCTCGTGCTGCTCGATTTTGGCCATATTGTGTCCCACATCGTACACTTGGAACACATAAGGGTTGCGCACCTTTCCTGACAGCGCCTCCTCGAAAGCACGCCGCACATGATGTGCCAACACCTGACGGTTCGCGAAGGCATAGTTCGCAGCGGCCTTCATGGCAGCGAGGTATGCTTGGCCATCCGGGCTGTTAAGTGGAGCACACACCAACTCGCGGTCGGGCAGGCGGATGCCATATTTTTGAACTGCTTGTTGGAAGCGCTGCACATAGTCCGTGCAAACCTGATGGCCCAATCCGCGGGAACCGCAGTGGATTTGGATGGCAATCTGTCCTGCGAACAAACCATAGCGTCGTGCCGCCTCCTCGTCGTAGATGTCACGTACAACATCCACTTCTATGAAGTGATTGCCGGCACCCAACGTACCCACTTGGTCGTGACCGCGCTCTTTCGCCTTGGCGCTGACAGCGCCGGCATCTGCACCTTCCAGGCATCCTCCCACTTCAGTGCGCTCCAAGTCTTCATCCGTGGCAAATCCACGTGCTTTAGCCCAGCGCGAGCCTTCCTCTAGTACACGATCCAATTCGCCTGTCTTGAGCTTGATCTCACCACCTTTGCCCACTCCGCTGGGGCAATGGTTGTAGATGGCGGTTGCCAGCTCGTCCAAGTAGGGTCTGATCTCTTCCTCCACGATATGGGTGCCAAGCAGACGCACACCACAGTTGATGTCGTAACCGACGCCTCCTGGCGAGATGATGCCATCAGGAAGCTGGGTTGCTACCACGCCGCCGATGGGAAAGCCGTATCCCTGGTGGATATCCGGCATGGCGAGCACATATTTCACCACGCCTGGCAGCGTAGCTGTATTGACCAGTTGATCCACGCTGGCATCGCCCAGCGCGTGTTCCAGCAACTCAGCATCGGTATACAGCCGTGCCGGCACGCGCATATCTTCACGGAACGAAGGAGCAATTTCATACAGGTATTTATCTATGCGTTTGATCACCCGACTGTCCACCATTTTCACCTCCTCTAATCACCTTCACACATCAAACACCACCGTTGTCTCCAAACCATGATCTGTCTGGATGATTTGTAGGTTGTGGTACGTCACCGCCTTAATATGATGACGCAACTCGGGCGCGCAGCTGCCGGTGCAAGTTGCTTTCAAGTGAGTTGGTGAAACCGCTTGCACTTCGACTTCGTGTGCCACGAAGCGATCTTTCTCCGCCCAGTAGATCAGCTCGCTCAGCCAGCCGACCAACAGGCTTTCTGGGTCGAATGCTTCTACTTCGACCTGACGCGTCTGAGTAGCTTCCGCGGGTGCGTCGGTGCGGTCGGTCAGCAATGTGCCCAGTCCCAGGGCGGCATTCACCAGCAGTTCACGCAGATCACGCCCGCGCACACGCAAAGCTATGTCGGCGGTATGCTCGATTTCCTCAAAGCTTCGCATCATAGTTTCATTGTAGCACAAAATATAGTGGCACCAAAAAGGGATCGGATTTCTTCTGGGTAAATTTTCCAACCGACTTCAAACCTTACGAGCGAGGGTGTTGAA
>JBMFPH010000109.1:0-10744 GCA_049969215.1 Anaerolineae bacterium
GGCGCGTTTGAAATCGGGAAGTACCAGGCAAAAAACACCAGCCAAGGCAACAGAACCGCTGGGACTATGCTCAGCTGGGACCAGCTCAATCGAAAGCCTAACTGGGTTGCTGAAATTCTTCCTCGAAGTTGTCCGCTTGGGCCTCTGCTCCGGATGCAATCAATGCAGAATCTTGCCGTGAAGGCTATGGCTGCGGCAGCTAATATAGCGATGCTGTAGGTAGGCAGAAACATATCCCCGTGTTTGTGAAGCAGATTTGTCCCCCCGTTCATAAAACGTGTGACAAGTTCACTTATAGAGTGAGTTGCCAAATACTCGCCAACTGAACGAGCCCTGGGCATATTCTGCGAAACATCATGCCATTGATCCGCCCATATTGCTTCAGCAGAAGTGTTATAGAACGGGTTATTCCATATAGAAGCATTGTAGATCAACAGTGGACTAGTGGTGACGAGATACGAGACCAGAAAAATGATCAGCGAGAGGAAATCTCGCCGCCATTTGCCGGCAATGATCCACCAGAACGTAAAGCAAACTGGCAGCAATTGCGCCGTACCCTTGGTCAAATGGCCTAGACCGGCCATTATACCACTCAATGCAAACATCCGGACTCCCATTGTATTGGGACGGTCTGCTGATTCTACAGCACCTCGGTACCAGAAATAGAAGGAAAGACAAAACCATATGCTTAATAGAGGCTCGGCAACCACTCGCACGATAGTACGCTGGAACTCCGGGTTAAGCGCTACCAGAGCAGCTGCCAAGATACCCGTCTCAAAACCGAACAAACGTCCTAATAGGATGACAATGCTCAATAACAGAACGACAGCCAGACCTAGATTGAGCAGCTTGGCATTTGAAAAATATGACCAGTCTGGGCTGGCAAATGAGCTGAGAATCAAAGGCAAGAAAGGGTGTCGGTTACCGTCGGTCCAACGTGTACCCGCTCGAATATCCTGACCAAGTTTCAAAAAGTCACTCTGGTCGGTGCGAATTGAATTGGTATTGCTGAGCAAATCCGGCCAGGCGGCCACCACGAATCCACCTATAAGTATCAGCACCAAGACAATGTGGAATGCCACATGCCTGTTTGGTCGGAAGAAACTGATTTGCCCGCTTGTCTCAGTCATAGCAGACACCATTCCCACTCCCATTTCTTCATCAAACCCAATTTCGCCAATTCAATTCCCGGTACTCTCAAATTCGGTATCAGGTGTCAATGGTGCCATTCATCAGTTTGGACTATGCAGTTCTGCTCAGAGGGCACAATACCCATTCCGTCGTTGATCCGTATATGCAACCCCTCTGTCGGAAATACCCCTACCGTCTCCCCAGTGGCCGGCCGATCGATCCAAGCCGCTAGCTGATAGTCGCCGGGTGGTGCGTCAGCAAAGATGGCCAGCGCAAAATCATCTCGGACTATCATCCCCTCTTGCCATGCCTCCTGAGGCAGGGGCGCTACCGTGCGGATGTGATTACCCCAACCGCGCGTCTTGCCTTGCGCATCGATCAGGCTGACGCGCAGCGGGTCATCTGGCGATTTGCCCTGCCACTCCCAATATAGTGAGAGATAGGCCACGCTGTCGGGTCGCACACTTCCTACGGGACAACCTGTTTCATCCTGCAAGTTATATCCCAGCAATTCTCCCTGCCCCACCAGCCGCACATCTCCTGCGATGATATGTTCTACGGCTGGGGCGGGATGGATCCAGGCATAATCAATCCCGTGCAAGGTGACTGTGTAGACAGGGGTTGTGGCACGGAAGAATCGCAGCGCTCCGGTCGAGGGCAATTCCCGCTGCACTTGATTGACATACAGTACAACATAATCCGCCGCCAGTCCCGGCTTGGGTGTGCGCGAGATCTTCTCTTCTTCCACTTTGTAAAGGGTCTTACCGTGGAAATATGGTTCAAATGTGGTGCTATACCATGCCACCACACGCAGGTTGGCCGCATCCGGCAATGTGTTCAAGTAGCGCGCTGCTTGATCTAATCCTTCCCCCCAACCCACCATAATGTTGCGCACGGCGGCCGCACCACCACCCATCAGTGGATTATAGTAGGTTAAATAGTAGGGAAAGTGGGGAAGCACCAACGCAGCCTGTACAGCCACCACGCCTGCAAGCAGTCCATAGCGCAACGTTGCACGACGCCAGCTATCTACTGCCCATGCATAGCCCAATGCTGCAAGCATAGTCAACGCTGGAAAAGCAGGGAGTATGTAGCGGTCTTGTTTCTTGCCACCCAGCGTCACCAACAATCCGTATGCCAGGACGTATAACGCCATCAATAGAACAATACGCATCCACCCGCTGCCTCGCTGCAAGGCTGAGCGCATGGACATAGCTGGTACCAAAAGCAACCAGCCCAGCCACAACAGCGGTGTGGTACGAAACAGGATCACCAATGCATAAAACCCCAATCCAGGATCGGGTACCGGTTGTCCCAGGAAGAAGCTTCCCTTGGGATGTGGACTGCCTGAGGCGCGCACGGCATCATTGAAGATGGCTGTCAGCCGTCCAGGTGCATCTGTCCACATAGCAGGCCACAGCACCACGAAAATCGCGCCAGCAGCTGTCCACCAGACCAAGGCATCCAACAACCATTCACCAACCGAGTGACGCAGCGAGTGCCCCTGAGTCATGCGCAAAGCGAGCAGCACAACCAACACAAATGCCCCCAGAAATAGCGACGGGTACTTGGTCAAAAAAGCCAGTCCCGCCAAAGCGCCTGAAAGAGCCAGAAAGCGCCGTTCGAAACCCCTATTATGTGTGGCCCGTAGAAAGGCGAGCAACGAGAGCCACATAAAGGTCGCTACCAACGCATCGTGGCCGAGCACACGTGACAGCGCAAGCAAGAAGGGATCGAGAGCCAACAAACATGCAGTCAAAATAGCTGCACGCTCACCCAAGGATGATCTGCCCCACAGATAGGTCAATGGTGCTACCGATGCCACTACCAACACAATGGGCAGCCGGATGAGAGGCAGGATGGCTGGATCAAGCGGATCGAAGGGAACCTGTTGCAGGAAGTTTGTCACATTGACGCCGATGTCGCCCTGGCGCAGATACTCAAGCAGTAGCCCGAGGGCACCTGCCCACATTGTTGTCACGCCCGGCGCCGGACTGTCGTAGGTGGCACTCCAGTTGGCACGGGCAATGGCATCCAGAAATTGGATGGAGCGACCGAACCACGCTTTCGGCTCATCGGCGGTCAGAAAGACATCCAGGCCGGGCAAGCGCGGCGCCAGCGCGAGCAGGAATAGCCCCAGTGCAACCCACCACGACCGACGCATGGGACCAGGTGTCACGAGCCATCCCCTCTTGCAGGTACTGTCACTTCCACGTGCGCGTCATGCTTTGCAGCTAAACAGAATCTCTCTTCTATCACTACAGAATTTCTCATTGGACGTTGAGTGGCGCAGTCCCAGACCCTCGCTTGGGCCGTTGCTATGCCACCCGTTGCGCGTAAGTCGCTTCCAACGCTTGGACGAGCTGCACCAGCGTCTGGTTCACCGGCGTGGCCACGCCCAGGCGAGATCCCTCACGCACAATTGCGCCATTGATCACCTCGATCTCAGTGGGGGATCCGCGCAGCACATCCGCCAGCATCGAAGAACGGTTCGCCGCAGTGGCCACGGCAACCTCGCGCGTGCGAGCGCGCGCATCCGCATAGGGCAGCGTGATGCCACGTGCTCGTGCTACTGCCACCGCCTCATCCACCGCGGCATCCATCAGCGCCCGTGCTGGCGCCACCTCCGCCAGCACCCCATTGCGCACGCGCAGGATGGCCGTCAGCGCGTTGATGCCCACGTTGATGATCAACTTGCCCCACAACAAGCTGTCCAGGTTGTCGGAGAGATGGGTTTCAAAACCGGCGCGCGTGAACAGCTCGGCAATGCGCTGCACCCGCTCGGCGATGGCCGGACGGGTAGCCAGGTAGGTCGCCGCCGCACCAGCGTGGCGCACCTGACCCGGGCCGAGCAGCGTCGCGCCATGCGAAGTCACCCCTTGCACGCACCGCTCGGCGCCCAGGACATCCGCCATCACTTCGAGGTTGCCCAACCCGTTCTGCATGGTCAGCGCCAAGCCATCTGCCTTGAGCATCGGGGCTGCCCACACAGCGGCCTGCGCCGTCTGGTGCGACTTGACGAAAATGATCGCCAGATCCACCTCACCTTCCACCGCGTTGGGATCGGTTGTGGCATTGACGGTCACCCGCTCCGTGCTGCCATCCAGGTTAGTCAGCTGCACCCCATTGCGTTGGATGGCCTGGATGTGTTCTTCCCATGCATCCACCAGCCACACGTCGCAGAGGGGTGCCAGACGGGCGCCGAACAGACTGCCCATCGCGCCGGCACCGATGATGGCGATCTTCATCAGTACAGCCGCTCCAGAACTTCGTCCTTGATGGTGAAGCAGTGTTCCGGCCCGGGGAAGGTGCGATTCTCCACCTCGGATTTGAACTGGCGCAAAGCTTCTACCATCTGATCGTGCACGTTGACGTAGCGCTTGACAAACTTGGGCACGAAGCGGTCGAACAAGCCCACCATGTCGTGGGTCACCAGCACCTGTCCGTCGCAATGGGGCCCGGCGCCGATGCCGATCGTGGGGATGGAGAGGCGCTCGGTGATGATCTTGGCGACGCGGTCGGGGATCGCCTCGAGCACGATGGCGAAGCACCCGGCATCTTCCAGGGCAAGAGCATCGTCGATCACCTGCTGTGCCGCGGCGGCGTCCTTGCCCTGCACTTTGAAGCCGCCCAATGCCGAGATGGTCTGCGGCGTGAGGCCGATATGGCCCATCACCGGAATGCCGGCATCCACGATCGCACGTGCAATCGGCGCCATCTTCTTCCCACCTTCCAGCTTGACCACGTCCATGCCCGCTTCTTTCAGGAAACGCCCCGCATTGCGCACCGCGTCGGTCGGGCCGGTCTGGTAGGACATGAAGGGCATATCCCCCACCAACAGGGCATACTGCGCACCGCGCGCGACGGCGCGACAGTGATGCAGCATTTCTTCCATCGTCACCGAGACTGTGTTGGGCAGGCCGAGCACCACCATGGCAAGCGAATCGCCCACCAAGATCGCATCGATGCCCGCTTTGTCCACGATGACTGCGGTGGGATAGTCGTACGCCGTTACCATGGTGAAGGGCTCACCCTTCTCCTTCTTGGCCTGCAAATCGTGGATGGTTATTTTCTTGCGTTCCATAGTCGGAGCAACCCCTTATCGTTTGTGATGAATCTAGCGTCGTGGAGCAAATCAATGCGCCGTGCGTGCGGCGCGCACTAATAATAGGGAGGCGTGGGGCACATGTCAAAAGGGGCAATCGCGCATGGTGGTCGAACGGGACTTTCTACCGTTCCATGACGGTCGCGCATCGGATGTGTGCACGGTACAGATGGGGATCAAACCGAGCGGCGTGCGTGAGCAAGTGGCGGATGCTCACCGCAGAGACCGCGGAGAACGAAGAGAACTGTAGAAACTTCTGCGTGCCCTGCGTTCTCTATGGTGAAAAGGGCTCCCTCACAACACCGCGGCAAAGCGGTTCGCGTTCATTGACTCCGCACCCAGCGACGGCGGATGGCGGTCACGCCGAGTGCCAGCCCAGCTGCTATGGCAATCACCAGCACCTGAAGGCGTGGGTCGAACGCAAAGAAGTTGCTCGCTGCGCTGATGTAACGATAGTGCGGAGGGGTTGCCAGCACATGGTGCACCAGGGGCAGCAGCACGTAGCTCCAGGCCACCCCTGCCAAGAACAATGCGGTAGCGCTGGGCATTTCCCAATGCCGCCACAGACGCAGGAGACTCATCCCTGTCAGCCAGATCAGCCCACCCAGCACGCTCCCGAGCGCCCAGAGCCACGCTGTAGGCATATCGAGTGACACGCCACGGCTTGGCAGTTCCACGGCGCGCAGGCATAACAGGGGTGGCACCAGCCCTAGCCCATCCGCAGCCAACCGCAGCAGCTCCTGAGGGCGCTCGGCAGCCCACTCGCCCGGCGGCAGCGCGATCGCTAATCCAGACCATGTGGCCACTACGCACGCCACTGCCAGTCCCGGCGGCAGGGTAGGCGCGTTCACGCTCATCGTGATGGCTGGGATGCCGATGCCGAGGGGTATGGCACTGAGCACCCATACGCGCCACCAAGTGGAAGGGACAAAGCGCTTTCCGCGCCGATGCGCCTGCTGTGCCAGCACCCAGTTCGCGACTGCATAGAGGATCAGCACCGCTCCACAGGCAACCAGGCCACACACCCAATAGCGGCTCGCAGTCATTTCGTCGAACGGCTGTGCCTGCGGGTCGCCGGGCGATGCAACGTGCCCGTACAGAAAGACCACGTATCGGTCGGCCAGCGCATACCAGTAGTAGAAGAGCCCGAGGATGAACACTGAGATGAGCGCTGCTTCCACAAGCGGCCATCGCCGTGCGGCGCACCGCGCATCAGGCACGGGGCACCTCATACTGGTGTGGGAATGGCTCAAGTGGGAGTGACGGGTACATCGCCGTTCCCCCCGCTATTCGTAGGTGAGCATGACCTTGATGGCGCCGTCTGCCTTGCTGGCTGCCAGTTCCTTGGCATGTCGGGCGTCTTGGTGGGGCAGAATGTGTGTCAAGATGCCCTCCACGTCCACCCGGCCCATCGCCGCTAGGTCAAGCGCCTCCCACACGTCTCCCGGGACGCTCATCGTATTGCCGAGCAACTGCACCTCTCTGCGGATGAGCTCATAGCCCATCAACCGGATGGGGTCGGTACACAGCAGCGCGACCAGGGCAATGCGCCCATGTCCTTTGACCATCTGCACCGCCTGTTCGACCAGTAGTGGATCATCCGCTGCAATGCACACCACGTCCACACCCGCCCCCTCGGTGATGCGCAACACCTCACGCACCGCGTCCTGTTGCGGCAAGAGGATGTCATGGGTGGCGCCCATCCGTTCGCACGCCGCGTCCAGGCAGTGGCGTCGGATATCCGCCGCGATGATCGGATGCGCGCCGAGAGCGCGGCTCACTCCGGCCAGCATCCCACCGATGCTGCCGCTGCCCAGGATAGCCACCGACTCGCCTGCTCGCAGGTTGGCCCGTCGCAACACGTGCACGGCAATGGTGAGCGGCTCGATCAAGCTGCCCTGCGCATACGAAAGGTGATCGGGCAACCTGAACACCGCTTCTTGCGGCGCAACGATATATTCACCGAAGGCGCCCGGCCATTCCTGAGTACCCAACACCTTCTTAGTGGGGCAGAGATTTATGTACCCCGCACGGCAGTACGGGCATCCTCCGCACGGCCAGTGCGGGTCTACCGTCACGCGATCCCCCACCGACACACGCGTCACGGCATCGCCGACAATGACCACATCGCCAGCCATCTCATGGCCCAGGATGGCCGGTGGCTTGCGGAAGGGGTGGGTGCCGTGGAAGGCGTGCACTTCAGAGCCGCAGATGCCCACCATCCGCACCTGGATGAGCACCTGGTCGTCCGCCTGGAGCACGGGCGCCGCGACTTCCTGGATCGCGATGTGACCGACCGACGTCAGAACGGCTGCCCTCATGCTGGCCTCCTTGCTTTCACGATAATGTGTATGCTTATACCTGGCTCCTTGCCAACAAAACAGGTGGGAGCACTACGCGTGACCGCCCCCACCTGTTGTGAAATCAACCAATACCTGGATTGCGCCCTGGTTTCCTGCAGGGATTACCAGTAAACCATCCCACCGGGGTAATAGCCGTAGGGCGAATATGCCGGCCCGTAATAGTAGTAATAACCACTTGGGTACGCGTTGCTGGGCGGACGGTAATAGTACCCCGAGGTGTAGCCTGGATAATAGGTGCCCGGCAGCCAGCCATACCCATAATGATAGTAGTATAGGAATCCCCCATAAGGCATCGGTGGAGGTGGTGGCGCAGGCGGGATCTGGGGATTGCCCCCTCCAGGCGGGCCAGGTGGTGGAGGTGGTGGTGTGGGAACGGTGGGCATGGTCTGTTGCTGCAATGCGCTTTCGTTCGGTGTCGCCCAAGCGGTTGGGATAACGGTCAGAAAAAGCGTTGTCGCCAACAGAATGCCCATCCACAACATCGTGCGTCTTCGACACATCCTCTGGTACGCGCCGACGCCCACTTTGACGATCGATTTGGTCTTCGAAGCGTCCATCATTCTGTCCCCTATTTAAATCCTAGCTCTTGAGCTCAGAGGCCAAAGAATCCTTCTTCCTATACTACCATGCTATCACAAGGGCGGATGCACTCCAACGCGGTTAACCCTGATCCGGCATCCGCGTTTTCGCGTGCTGCCTTACCGTGGCAGCTGGGAAGACATTGGGGTTGACCCATGCAGCCACACCACCGGCGAGCAGCAAAGGCAGCACCACCACTGCATGTAGCAAGACACTGCAGGCCGCAGCAGCGCCGGGCTCCACACTGTAACCGCTCAACGCCAGCACCACCAGGAAATGCCATACACCAGCGCGTGTCGGAGGTGCCGGCAACACGACACCCAGGTAGATAGCCACCAGAACAAGCCATGCGACTGTCCAATGGACGACAATGCCGAGCGCCCAGAAGACTGCCAAGTTGGTTGCTCCACTCAGGAGCCACATCCCCACGGAATGAACGGCCACCCAAATCAACCGGCCATCCCGATATGCGGTGCTCATCTCACGTGCCAGCTGCATAGCGGGTAGCCACAGATGACATGCCAGTTGTGTATACCACGCACGATTCACCCCATGTAGAAAGGCGGTCACGCCGTGATGACATTGCCAGGCATAGGCAGCGATCAGTCCGCCCACGACAACGCATGCACCACCCACCCCCACCATAATCCCACTGCGCGACAACCATGGCGGCCATGGCTCCCATATCAACAACAGACACAAGCTCACCGCAGCCATTGATATGTCGAGCACTTTCTCCAGCGCGACTGTGTACCCTGTGTACACCACGCCTTGGGCAACCTGTCGCCCAACCAGCCAAACACGGGCGATATCCCCTGCGCGCAGGGGTAGAAGTAAGTTGAGCGCCTGCCCAACCAGCAATCCCCGCAGTGCCTGCCCAAATGACACCTCCGCCGAGCGACCCAGGATTGCCTGCCAGCGCCACACCTTGACCACTTGCGTCGCGGCGAGTAGCACTGCAGCAAGCAGCACGGGCAGCGGCGCGACCCGGATCAACGAGCCCCAAAGCTCATCCCAGGCACTGTCGCGTAGGGTGTACCAGCCCGCCAGAATGCCCAGAGCGAGCCCGACCGCCAAGCGCAGAAAACTGCGCACGCTATGACAAGCACAAAAGCTTGAGGGACTCACGAGCCCCCTTCCCGTTCCACCCGGTACAGCGCTCCAGCGGGCATCAGGCGCAGACTGTCCGGCAGACTCCAATGTGGCGTGGTCAGATACACAGCACCACGCGCAAGGCCCACGTACACCAACTTCTGCACCACCTGAACAGGGTGATCATTTGTATCGGGCAATTCGATGGAGGGATAGCGGTGTCGCACGCTATCGCGATACCATTTGTATGCCAGCAGGTTGCCGTTAATCAGGATGATATCTGAGCGACGCCCCTCAGCATAGTGAAAATACCATAGAGGAAATGTATCCATCGCCGTCTCGGTGATGATCATAGCGCCTTGCTCGACCGAATCGAGCACCCCAACGCCGAAGTTGTGGGCACGCCAATCGCGGCTTGCGTCAACCATTTGGTAGTTGGCCATAAGCGGCACAAGCGCCAGCACCCAGATTCCCCATCGCATCAGCTGTGTGGGGACGAGTTGACCGAGAGGCGCACCGACCTGGGGGAGGAGATAACGCCAACCTTCAGCAAGTCCCCATGCTATCCACAAAGCCAACATCATCCCCAGTGGGATCAAATAGACATACGAATCGGAGGTATTGTACCCGACGGCATAAACGAGGAGCACCAAGCTGCTGAGCGATGTAGCGATGACAATGGGACGGTCGTGGCGCCATAATGCCTGTACGCCGAGATACGCGGCCGGTACCCCCCACCAAGCTGTCTGGCGCACCAACAGGGCTAACGCTGCCAGCAGCCGCCCGGGCAGGTGTGCTATCGGCAATGCGGCCACCAGGGGTGCGTACGCCTGTCCTGTAACCAACCAGACAAAGCCCTCCCACGTATCCGCGCCCCCCCAATTGACGGGTGCCTTGTGCGTCGCACGCAACGGCAGCACACCGTACACGGCCGCTCCGGCGGCAAGCGCCAACAAAGCGACAACGGCCACTGCAGCGCGACGAAGAGCGCAAAACGATCGCGTGTCGGTATCCTGTCCAACTTTCTCAGATGGCGAAAGGAACAACACCAGCCCGGCAGGCGCCAACGCGAGCAACGACAGGTGGTTGCCCAATCCCAGGCCAAAGACGTACGCCGCGAGCGCCCACAGCCACACCTTACCTGAAGCGCGCGCCCGGAGCATGAGATACCAGATCCAAGCGGCAAAACAGGCATTCCAGCTATAAACTTCGGCCACCACCGCCTGCGACCAAAGCAGCGATGAGAATGCAAAGGTCATGCCAGCCACGCCAGCTACCCAAGGGACATGTCCTTCCCCTTGAGACATTCTTTGCAGCGATACTGCTACTGCCAACACCGTAAATCCGGTGGCACACGCTGCGCCCACCGCCGACATCAAGTTGAACCGCCAGGCAAGATCGCCCAACGGCAGGTGGACAAACAAGCTGCCCAGCATCAAGTAAGTCGGATAACCGCTGGGATGGGGCACCCCAC
>JBMFPH010000110.1:0-10652 GCA_049969215.1 Anaerolineae bacterium
GGCCTGGGCGCATCCCACCGAGGGATTGACCTGCCACGGCGCCACCTACCGCTCGCCCTTCGGCGTGGAGCGGCACGGCTACGGCTATGGCCAGCCCTTCCACCACCCGCTCGCACACGCCACCACGCTGCGTGAGATCCACGATTACCCCTGGCCCGACCCCGCCTGGATGGATCCGTCCGACATCCGTGCACAAGCGGCGCAATGGGATGGCCAATACGCCATTCTGGGCGGCGACTGGTCGCCCTTCTTCCACGATGCCATCGACCTGCTCGGCATGGAGAACATGCTGGTCAAGATGTACGAGCAGCCGGAGCTGGTGGACGCCGTCCTGACGCACATCGTGGACTATTACGTCGCCGTCAGCCAGCGCATCTTCGACGCCGCCGCGGACGTGATCGACAACTTCTTCATCGGCAACGATTTCGGCACGCAAAATGGCCCAGTGATGAGCCCGGCGCTGTTCGAGCGCTTCATGCTGCCCCATCTCCGGCGGCTGGTGGAGCTGGGGCACGCCTATGGCCTCAAGGTGATGTTGCACTGCTGCGGTGGCTTTGCCCCGCTCATCCCGCTGATGATCGAGATCGGCCTGGATGGCCTGCAATCGCTCCAGCCCTACGCGCGCGGCATGGATCCGGCGCAGCTGAAGCGCGCCTTCGGCGACAAAATCGTGCTCAACGGCTGCATTGACACGCACCGCGTGCTGATCAAGGGCACGCCCGCATCGGTGTGCACCCGGACGCGCGAGATCCTAGAAGTCATGAAACCGGGCGGCGGCTACGTCGCCTCGCCCAGCCACGACTACGTCCTGCCGGAGACGCCGGTGGAGAACGTGCTCGCGTTGTATGAGACGGTGCAGGAATATGGATGGTATGCATGAGACGCTGGCGCGCCAGTGCAGCTACGACCGTCCGGGAGCGGTTATCCGCGCCGCGACCGTCAGGGAGCGGTATCACGCCGCTTGCTCCCACGCACGGCGCGGTTCCCATTATCCGCGCCGCGACCGTCCGGGAGCGGTGGCGGAGCCGCCTGTACGGGCGAATCATCATTCGCCCCTACGCGCGCACGACTCAGGTTGCTCCATCTCGGTTGCGCCTGTCAGCCCACAGCAGTTCATCCTATGATCCAAGGAGGCAAAGGAAACCTATGAAGCGCTACGGCCAAGTGATCCGCCTCAAACCTGGCATGTTGGAGGAATACAAGCGCTACCACGCCAACGCCTGGCCGGAAGTCCTCGACATGATCCGCCAGTGTAACATCCGCAACTACACCATCTTCCACAAGGACGGCTACTTGTTCGCCTATTTCGAGTATGTCGGTGACGACTTCGACGCCGACATGGCCAAGATGGCCGCCGACCCCAAGACGCAGGAATGGTGGGCGATTATGAAACCGATGCAAGACCCGCTGCCCACGCGTGCCGAGGGCGAATGGTGGGCCAACATGGAAGAAGTCTTCCACACCGATTGAGCGGAGGAGACGTGTGCATGCCACCGAGCGGAACGATGACACCTCGTGAACGGGTGCTGGCCAGCATCGCCCATCGCGAGCCCGACCGGGTGCCGGTGGACCTGGGTGGCACCCCCAGCTCGGGCATCTCGGCGATCGCCTATCATCGGCTGAAGCGCCACCTGGGCATCACGGACGGCCACACGCGCGTCTACGACGTGGTGCAGCAGCTGGCGCAGCCAGAGGACGCCATCCTCGACCGCTTCGGCATCGCGGTGCTCGACATTGGCCGCACCTTCAACACTGCCGATGCCGACTGGTATGACGTGACGCTGCGCGATGGGCTGGTGGTGCAGTTCCCCACCTGGTTCCGCCCCACACCGCGGCCGGACGGCGGGCTGGACGTCTTCGACGCCGAGGGGGAGCGCATCGCCACCATGCCACCGGGCGCCACCTTCTTCGACCAGACATGCTTCCCCTACCTGGACGGCTATCCGCCCGATTATCGCGACCTGCCGCGCGCCATGGGCAAGGTGCACTGGGCGGCGCTGGCGCATAGCCCCTGGGATCACGCCGCAGATCCCGATTTCTGGCAGCAGCTGCGCCAACGTGCTCTCGCCCTGCGCCAATCCTCGGACCGCGCGCTGATGATCGTCGCGGGGTGCAACCTGTTCGAGTGGGGCACCTTCCTGCGCCGCATCGACAACTTCCTGATGGACCTGGTGTCCAATCCCGCCGAGGTGGAGCGCCTGCTGGACGCGCTGATGGAGCAACACCTGGCCACCCTGGAGAAGGTCTGCCAGGCGGTGGGCGACGTGGCGGATGTCATCCGCTTCGGCGACGACCTGGGGATGGACACCGGCCCGTTCATGGCGCCCGAAATCTACCGCAAGCTGTTCAAGCCGCGCCATGCCATACTATGTCGTTATGTCAAGCAAAACACCCGCATGCACACCTTCCTGCACTCGTGCGGTTCGATCTACAAGCTGTTGCCCGACCTGATCGAAGCGGGTTTCGAGATCATCAACCCGGTGCAGACCAACACACGCCACATGGAGCCCGAGCGGCTGAAGCGGGAGTTCGGCAAAGACATCACCTTCTGGGGCGGCGGCTGCGACACGCGCACGGTGTTGAACCGCGCCACGCCGGCACAGGTCAAGGCGCATGTCAAGCGCAACCTGGAAATCCTGACCCCCGGCGGCGGCTTCGTCTTCGCCACGGTGCACAACATCCTGCCCGATGTGCCGCCGGAGAACATCGTCGCCGTGTTCGAAGCGATCGAAGAGTTCTATGCCTGATCCCAGAGACACTCAGAACGCCGTGCACAAGGAGCAGAGAGACCGTCATGGAAAGAACGCCTAATTGTCAGGCCAAGCTGGAGCGGATGAACAAGGCGCTGCATCACCAAGAGGGCGACCGCGTGCCCATCAGCGACTTCTTCTGGACGAACTTCCTGCGCCGTTGGCGGGAAGAGCTCGGGCTGCCGGCGGATGCCAGCCCTTACACCTACTATGACCTGGACTGGATCGTCACCATCCCCAACATGGATCCACACATCAAGGACTTCGAGGTGCTGGAGGAGACGCAGGACAGCATCACGGTGCGCACCGGCTTCGAGGCGATCATCCAGCGCAAGTCCACCTATCCGATGCCGCGCTTCCTCAAATTTGAGACCGACACCATCGAGAAGATGCGCGCCTTCCAGTTCGACGATCCATGGGATGAGCGCCGCTACTTCAAGGGGGGCGACAACCAGCTGGCCGGCGTCGGCGACACACTCACGCGCCACCTGCCGCCCTGGATCGAGACGGTCAAGTCGCTCTACCCGGATTTCCCCGTCTATGGGAGCGTGTGCGAGGGGCACGAGATGACCTGGCGCATCCTGGGCCAGGAGAATGTGCTGCTGTGGAGCGCCGAGTATCCCGACGAGCTGGCGCGCTTTGTGGAGCGCGTCCACCAGTTCAACCTGGGCATCGCCGAGGCGCAGATCAAGGCGGCGGACGGCATGCTGGACGGCATGGTCATCTGGGGCGATGTCGCCTACACCAAGGACCTCTTCTTCCCGCCGGCTTACTGGCGGCGCGTCTTCAAGCCGGGGGTGAAGGCGCTGGTGGATTTGTGCCATTCCTATGGCCTGCCGGTCATCTATCACGGATGTGGCAACGTGCGGCGCATCTTCGAGGATTTCATCGCGGTGGGCGTGGATGCCTACAACCCGCTGGAAGCCAAGGCGGGCCTCGACGTGGTCGAGCTGCGCCGCCAGTATGGCCATCGTATCGGCTTCTGCGGCAACATCAGCGTGATCGAGTGGGCGCAATTCGGTCCAGAACAGCTCAAGGCAATGGTGCTGCGCAAGCTGAACGCGGCCAAGGGCGGCGGCTACATCATCCAGTCCGACCATTCGGTGCCCGACAACGTCTCGCCGCAGAACTACGAATATGTGGTCAACCTGGTGCGCGCATACGGGCGCTATCCCCTGCAGCTGGGCGAATACGACCTGCCCGACGTGCACTGAGCGAAAACAGGGGCATCAACATCCGAAAGGGGGTGATCAGCGGCAAATTCTGGCACAATGGCGGATCATACGGAGCACACTGGTTTTGATTAAGAGGCCAATTCTTAGTCAGATCAAGGAAAGGAGAACAAACCGATGTCCAGCAAGAAAATGACACGCCGCGATTTCCTGAAGTATGCCGGCCTGGCCAGTGGGGCGGCGATGGCTGCCAGCGTGATGGGCACCCTGCCAGCGGCTGCCGCGGAGGCAGGCGAGCAGCCCTCATGGTTCCAGTTCCCGCACATCCAGAAGAAGGAGTTCGAGGGCGTCACCGTGCGCATGCTCGCCATCAGCGGCGCCAACTACGACGAGCTGTACAAGATCATCCCGGAGTGGGAGGAGCAGACCGGCGCCAAGGTGGAGTTCGTCTTCAAGGGTGATGGCTTCCAGACCGACAAGCGCTTGGTACAGGACTTCGCCGCCGGCACAGTGGACTACGATGTGTGCTGGGATCACAGCAGCTTCTTCTCCCAGTATGTCAAGGCGGGCGGACTGGAGCCGCTGGACAACTGGTTCACCGAGGAGGAGCTGGCCGACTTCATCCCCCGCCTGGTGGATGCCACCCGCCGCGATGGCCACCTGTGGGTCATCCCGCGCCACTTCGACATCTCCTGCATCCACTATCGCACCGACCTGATGAGCGCCGACCAGGTGCCCGAGACGTGGGATCAGTTCAAGGAGCTGGCCAAGAAGTTGACCGATCCGGCGAAGGGCATCTACGGCACCCAGTTCGCCGGCAAGGAGGAGGCGCTGAGCGGGCGCTTCTACGAAGTGCTGATCGCCGAGGGTGGCCAGCTGTTCGATGAGAAGTGGGAGCCGGTCTTCAACGGTCCGGCGGGTGTCAAGGCCGCCTCAATGTTCGCCGAGCTGTACGCCGCCGGCGCCATGCCACCTGGCATGACCAGCTTCGTGTGGGAGGACGTCGCCAAGAACTTCGCCGCCGGCATCATTGCCATGTACACCGAGTGGTACGGCTGGTACAGCTTCTTCCAGGATCCCACCAGCAGCAAGGTGGCGGGCAAGTTCGACCTGGCGCGCCAGCCGATGGGCGACGGCAAGATCCACAGCGGTTGGGCCGGTCACCACGGCTTCTCCATCACCAAGGCCAGCCAGAACAAGCCGGCCGCCGCTGCGCTGATCAAGTGGCTGACCAGCGTCAAGGGCAACGAGCTCGAAGCCAAGCTGGGCTTCCTGGTCGCGCGCCAGAGCGTCTGGGATAAGATCATCCAGGAGGCGGAGACCTCGCCCGACCCGCTGGCCAAGAAGCGCCTCGAGCTGGCTTTGCTGCAAGCGCAAGAGGACTTCAAGACCCCGCCGCTGATCGCCGAGTGGCTGCCCATGTCCAACATCCTGTATCCCATCCTGCAGCAGATCATCCTGGGCGATGTCGAACCGCAGAAGGGCCTGGACGATGCCGCGCAGCAGGTGCGCGACATGATGGCCAAGGCAGGCTATTACAGCACCGGCGCGTAAGCACCGTGTAATAGAGTGACCACAGGACCGCTGAGCGATCCCAGCCATCCGGGATCGCTCAGCACCCTGGAGAATGTTTCTGAGGAAGGTGTTATGGCGACAATTTCGGTAACCAAGAGCCCGGCACGGGCGCGCGCATTCGAAATCTCCGCCGACGAGGCGAAACGCCTGCCATGGCTGTTGCTGACTCCCGGGCTGGTCGCCCTGGCGGTGGTGGTCGCCTTTCCCATGCTCTACTCGTTCTACCTGAGCTTCACCAACTACGACCTGACCCGGCCAACCACCGAGTTTATCGGGCTGCAGAATTACATCAAGCTCTTCTCCAATGCCACCTTCTGGCAGGCGTTTGGTCGTACCGTATTGTTCATGACACTGGCCGTCAACCTGGAATTCCTTCTCGGTTTGGCGATTGCCCAACTGATGGCCAAAGCGCTTTTGGGGCGCGGCCTGTTGCGCACCGTACTGATGATGCCCATGATGTTCGCCCCCGTGTTGGTGGGCTTCCAGTTCAAATGGTTCTTCAACGACCAGGTGGGCTTGGTCAACAACATCCTGTACACGCTCACCGGCGAACCACACATCATTCCCTGGTTAGTTCAGGTGCCCCTCGGATTCATCAGCATCCTGGTGGCTGAGATCTGGATGGGCACACCCTTTATGGTGATCATCCTGGAAGCGGGCATCCTGTCGTTGCCCACCGAGCCCTTCGAGGCAGCTGAGGTGGACGGCGCTTCGGGCTGGCAGAAGTTCCGCCATCTGACCTTCCCGATGATCGGGCCCTTCATCTACACCGCCATGGCGATCCGTTCGCTCGATCTGGCGCGCGTCTACGACGTGGTGAGCATTATGACGGGCGGTGGCCCGGGCACACGCACCGAGCTGATCTGGACATATGTCTATCGGCTGGCGTTCACCGGCCACGATTACGCCACGGGCAGTGCCATGTCTTACGTCACCGTGATTGTCAGCTTCCTGTTCACGTTCTTCCTGTTCCGCAACGTCATCCGCAGCCGTTGGGAGGGTCGAGAATGAGCGCTATCGGCTATACCAAGGCGGGCCGTCGCCCGCGCATCGGCGATTATCTGCGCGACACAGCTTTGTACCTGATCATCTTCATCTTCTTCTTGCCCGTGTTGTGGATCATCCTCACCTCGATACGGCCCAACATGGAGATCAACACGCGCCCGCCCATCTGGATTCCGCGCGAGTTGACGCTGGACTCGTATAAGATCCTGCTCGGCTGGCCCACGCCGGAGGGCGCTTTCGGGCTGGGCAGCAACATCCCCTTCGGGCAGTACGCGCGCAACTCGATCATCATCGCCACGGTGAGCACGCTGTTTTCCCTGACGTTCGGCACGCTGGCAGGCTATGCCTTCGCCCGCTTCGCCTTCAAGGGCAAGAACGGGGTCTTCCTGGGCATGATGCTGGCGCGCGCCGTGCCGGGCATCGCGCTGAGCCTGCCCCTGTTCGTCCTCTTCGCCCGGCTGGGTCTATCCGACTCGATTCTGGGGATGATCATCACCTATGTGGCGCTCAACGTGCCCTTCACCGCCTGGCTGATGGACGGCTTCTTCCGCGCCATCCCCGCCGAGCTGGACGAAGCCGCCCTGATCGATGGCTGCTCGCGCTGGAGTGCCTTCCTGCGCGTGGATTTGCCCCTGGCGCTGCCGGGCGCAGCGGCGAGCGGCATCTTTGCCTTCCTGACGGCGTGGAACGAGTTCGCCCTGGCGAACGTCATCACGCGCACGCCCGCCTCGCGCACCTTCCCGCCAGCCCTGTACGAGTTCACCGGCCAGTTCGTGTCCGACTGGCGCGGCATGTGCGCCATGTCGGTGATGATGCTCATCCCGGCGATCATCTTCGTGGCACTGGTGCAGCGCCAGCTGATGACCGGCCTGACATCAGGGGCGATGAAGGGATAACAGAACACGCCAGGGAACATACTGAGAGGCAATGTCAACACGAAGCGTGTAGCGGATGCTAATACATACTGACCAGGAGAAAACCTATGGACGATTTCCAACTCAACTCACCGCACAACCGTTTGATCGGCGCCATGCCGAAGATCGGCATCCGCCCCACCATCGATGGCCGCCGCCAGGGAGTGCGCGAGGCGCTGGAAGAGCAGACGATGAACCAGGCCAGGGCGGTGGCTGAGTTCCTCAGCCAGAACTTGCGCCACTCCAACGGCCTACCGGTCGAGTGCGTCATCGCCGATACCTGCATCGGCGGCGTCGCCGAGGCGGCACAGACGGCGGAGAAGTTCGCCCGCGAAGGGGTGGGCGTCTCGATCACGGTCACGCCCTGCTGGTGCTACGGCGCCGAGACGATGGACATGGATCCCACCATCCCCAAGGCGATCTGGGGCTTCAATGGCACCGAGCGCCCCGGCGCCGTCTACCTTGCCGCGGTGCTGGCGGCGCACAACCAGAAGGGCTTGCCCGCCTTCAGCATCTACGGCCGCGACGTGCAGGACGCCACCGACCGCAGCATCCCGCCGGATGTGCAGGAGAAGCTGCTCCAGTTCGCGCGCGCCGGGCTGGCAGTCGCTACCATGCGCGGCAAGTCCTACCTCTCCATGGGTGGCGTCTCGATGGGCATCGCCGGCTCCATCGTCGACCACGCCTTCTTCGAGAGCTACCTGGGCATGCGCGTCGAAGTGATCGACATGACCGAGTTCGTGCGCCGCATCGAGCGGGAAATCTATGACAAGGACGAGTTCGCCCGCGCGCTGGCGTGGACGAAGAAGTATTGCAAAGAGGGACGCGACTACAACCCACCGCACCAGCAGCGCAGCCGCGAGCAGAAGGACAAGGACTGGGAGTTCGTCGTCAAGATGGCGATCATCGCGCGCGACCTGATGATCGGCAATCCACGCCTGGCGGAGCTCGGTTATGCCGAGGAAGCGCTGGGGCACAATGCCATCGCCGCCGGCTTCCAGGGCCAACGCCAGTGGACGGACCACTTCCCCAACGGCGACTTCCTCGAGGCGATCCTGAACTCGTCGTTCGACTGGAACGGCATCCGCGAGCCGTTCATCATAGCAACCGAAAACGACTGCCTGAACGCGGTGGCGATGCTCTTCGGCCATCTGCTCAGCAACACCGCGCAGGTCTTCGCCGATGTGCGCACCTACTGGAGCCCCGCGGCGGTCAAGCGCGTGACCGGCTACCAACTGACCGGCCGCGCCGCCGGCGGCATGCTGCACCTGATCAACTCCGGCGCGGCCAGCCTGGACGCCACCGGCCAACAGGAGATCGATGGCCAGCCGGGGATGAAGCCCTTCTGGGAGATCACCCCCGAGGAGGCGCGCAAGTGCCTGGAGGCGACGACGTGGTATCCTGCCACGACGGCTTACTTCCGCGGCGGCGGCTTCTCGTCCAACTTCCTGACGCGCGGCGAGATGCCCATGACAATGTCACGCGTCAACCTGATCAAGGGGCTGGGCCCTGTACTGCAGATCGCCGAGGGCTATGCGGTGGACATCCCGCTGGAAGTGCACCGCATCCTGGACGAGCGCACCGACCGCACCTGGCCGACGCACTGGTTTGTGCCCAATTTGACCGGCAGCGGGCCATTCAAGGATGTCTACTCGGTCATGTATAATTGGGGCGCCAACCATGCTGCGGTCAGCTATGGGCACATCGGCGCAGAGCTCATCACCCTGGCTTCGATGCTGCGCATTCCGGTGGCAATGCACAACGTGCCCGAGGAACGCATCTTCCGTCCGAGCGTCTGGGGTGCCTTCGGCGCGATGGATCCGCAGGGCGCCGACTACCGCGCCTGTGCCGCCCTGGGCCCGCTGTATGGGCGCTATGCATAATTGTTGACCCTTCCGCAGGTCCCGAACCTGCGGAAGGGTTGGGGTGGATCGGAGGTGCGCTGTGTGACGCAGGACAAGCGGAGTGTGAACGGTGCGGTCTGACCGACTGGGCTACGCGCCCTCGCTGAAAATTATCCTTGAGCGACAAGCCCGCCAGGCGTGACTTCAGTCGCTGGCAACTGGTAACAACCTTGATCTTCCGCTGGTGTTTTGACCCTCTACCAATGGCCCCAAAGCTCTTGAACCAGTTCCTCCTTGCTGACCCCTAAATGCGCCGCGATATCCTTGAGGATGTTGCTGAGCGTCCCTACCTTAAGGGGGCCATGCCGGGGAATGGTGATGGGGTGCTCCCCGTCAGCGACCCGGGTCAGCCGCATGGGGCTTCCCGTCTGCCGCGTGACCTGATAACCCCGGCGCGCCAGCTGCCTGCCAGCTCCTCCCCGCTGACATCTCGGGGCAGCTTCAAACGGCGATGACCTCCTCGCGCACCAGATGGAGACGGATCAGCCGGGGCATCTCCGCTTCTTGGGGGACCATATGAGCCGTGTGGGATTCGAACCCACGACTCCCTGCTTAAAAGGCAGGTGCTCTACCGGCTGAGCTAACGGCTCACTACGACACATATCATACCCCAAGAGGCACAAAGTGTCAAAGCACCCCAGGCTGCGTTTCAATTTGGGGGCAGGTTGCAGCAGTCGCCCAGAGTTGCCAGCGTTATCCGAGCCGCAACCGTCAGGGAGCGGAAAATCCTTTCACCCCCGAGACCGCAGAGGTTTTTCACATCCTCTGCGTCCTCTGCGTGCCCTGCGGTAAAATCCGGACCGCTTGCGGACGCGCGCAGCGCGGTTCAGTCCAGCAGCAGATACGGCTCTTCGATCAGCTGCGCCAGGCGCTCCAAGAAACGAGCACCCTGAGCACCATCCACCAGACGATGATCCAGCGACAGGGTGAGATACAGGGTGGGGCGTATCACCACCGCGCCGCTGACCGCCACCGGGCGCTCGCGCACCCGCCCTACCGCCAGGATGGCCGCCTGAGGCGCATTGATGATCGCCTGAAACTGATCCACGCCGAACATCCCCAGGTTGGTCAGGGTAAAAGTACCGCCTTCCAGGTCCGCCAGGCTCAGCTTGCCCGCCCGCGCCCGTTCGACCAGCTCGGCACGCCTGGCGGTGATCTCGGCCAGGCTCAGGCGATCCGCCTGCCGAATGACCGGCACCACCAACCCGTCCTCGAGCGCCACCGCTACGCCCACGTTCACCTCCGCCTGACGCACCAGGCCAGGCCCACCCGACGTCTCGGCATAGGCGACGTTGATCTCCGGATGCTCGCGCAGCGCATGGGCACACACCT
>JBMFPH010000111.1:0-10641 GCA_049969215.1 Anaerolineae bacterium
CAGGCGACAATAGCAGGCGATCGACGCGCTATGGCCCGATTGATCACTTTGGTCGAGAGCGAGGCCAAGGAAGCGCGCACCCTATTAGCGGAACTCTTCCCTCACACTGGACGCGCACACGTAATCGGCATCACGGGCGCACCCGGCTCTGGAAAGAGCACCCTGGTTAACCAGCTGGCAAAGAATTACAGCGCTCTTGGACGGCGTGTGGGCGTGATAGCAGTAGATGCTACCAGCCCTTTCTCTGGTGGAGCCCTTCTGGGTGATCGCGTGCGTATGCGTGATTTGAGCCATGATCCCGATGTGTTCGTGCGCAGTATGGCCAGCCGCGGCAACCTGGGAGGCCTGGCACGCACAACCCCCGATGTCATCAAGGTACTTGACGCTGCCGGTTATAACCTCATCTTGGTAGAGACAGTGGGCAGCGGACAATTGGAGGTCGAGATCGCGCGCACAGCCCATACGGTGCTCGTGGTTGAGATACCCGGCACAGGAGATGAGATTCAATCTCTCAAAGCAGGTATTTTGGAAATTGCCGATGTGATAGTGGTCAACAAGTCTGACCGGGATGGTGCTGAGCGTACAACGGCAATCTTGGAAGCTATGCTAAGCACAGGAACGACCCAGATGCCATCCCGGCTGGCGTATGCCGGCTATCCATATCCAGCCAATCTGTTGGCAAGGTTGGCGGAATATCTGCAGCAAGAGAAAGGATGGACAAGAAACGATGTTAGCTGGCGACCACGCATATTGCGCACGGTTGCTACACGTGGCGAAGGTGTCGCAGAGTTGATGAACGTGATCGAGGAACATCGCCAACATTTGCTCGCCACACGCGAATGGGAAGCGCGCAATTACTTGCGTCTGTTAGGCGAGATCGAGCAAGCATTGCGTCATCGTCTTACGGAACAGCTGCTCTGCCAGGTTGATCTCGGTCACTTGGTCGAGGTGGTAGATAGCGTGTTCGCACGGCGTCTCGATCCGTGTTCGGCAGCTGAACAATTGCTTTGCTCGTAGAGTTCTCCATTTCTCGATTTTATCCGCCGGAGGTGGCATCAAATGTCAGTTCATAATCGCTCCCACTCTATCTGTGGACCCATGTATGGAGAGCTCGCTCTGATAAGCGGCACTGCCAATCGCCCTTTAGCTGAGGCAATCGCTCGTGAACTGGAGATCCCCCTGACCGGTGCGGACGTCTTCAAGTTTGCTAACAGCAACATCTTCTGCAGATTGCATAGCAGCGTGCGCAGCAAAGACGTGTTCATCATTCAACCCACTTGCGTGACCGAACACGAGGACGGCAGTGTCGCCTCGGTCAACGACAACTTGATGGAATTGCTGATCATGCTGGATACGGTGCGCCGTGATTCGGCGGGGCGTATCACTGCAGTCGTGCCTTATTATGGCTACGGTCGCACGGACAAAAAAGACCAACCCCGGGTTCCTATTACGGCTCGTTTGGTTGCTGACCTCATCTCGGTAGCCGGTGCGGACCGTCTGCTCACGATTGATCTGCATGCAGGTCAGATCCAGGGCTTCTTTACCATTCCGGTGGACGAGCTAACCGCCTTCTACGCGCTGAGCAAGTACTTCCGCGAAAAACGCATTTCTGATGCGGTCGTGGTAGCACCGGATATCGGGGGCACCAAACATGCGCGCAATTTCGCTGAGGCGCTGCACGTGCCCCTGGCTGTCATCGAGAAACGGCGCGTGCAGCGACCCGATGGGAGCGTTGCAAAAGCACTCAACGTCATCGGCGATGTCGAAGGTAAGAACGTGCTGTTGTTCGACGACGAGATTGATACGGCAGGCACCATCGCACAAGCAATCGTGTTCCTGCAATCAGCGGGTGCACAACGGGTGTTTGTGGGCGTCACACACCCGGTCTTTTCTGACCCCGCGGTAGAACGCCTAAGAGGGTTGCCCATCGAGGAGATTGTGGTCACGGATACCATCCCCTTGCCACCACGCAAGCGCCTGCCCAACATCACGGTGCTCTCGATGGCCGATTTGATCGCCGAGGTGATCCGACGCATTCATGAGGGACGTTCGGTAGGAGCCCTATTTGGAGAGTAAGCAATGGATTGGAGATACCGAAGCAGTCCGGAACAGTCAGATGAAAACGTAATATTGGACGGAGAAGTGGTTGGCCGTCTGCGCGAGGAGGCAAGTGGCATCTTTGATGTGGACGCAGTGCGCGTGCCCCGCCGTGCCCAGCAAGGTGTGGTGGTCTTCATCGGGCGACTGCGCTTAGGCGATCCAGAGCTAGCCTATGATACGTTGGCCAATCGGTGGGCCCGCTTGGGATATACACCGATGTTGCGAGCCACACGCGAGGGCCACGAACTGATCGCAATGCCGGGCTTGTCTCGACCACGCCCCTCCAATCCCTGGATCAACGCTATCTTGTTCGTCATGACCGTCCTCTCGGTGGTGTTCATAGGCGCGTTGAATGAAGGGGTGGACTTGCTCCATAACCCGGCCGGTATCGTGGCTGGGTTCCCCTTCGCAGGGACGCTGTTGCTTATTTTGGGCACCCATGAGTTCGGGCACTATTTTGCGGCACGGCACCATCGCGTGGCCGTGACGCTCCCTTATTTTATCCCGATGCCGTTTAGCTTCGTCGGCACTTTTGGCGCTTTTATCCAGTTGCGCTCCCCAGTGCGCAGCCGTAACCAATTGCTCGACGTGGGGGTAGCCGGCCCACTGGCAGGGTTAATTGTAGCGCTGCCCCTGCTAGTCTACGGCTTATCCATCTCGCCGGTGCGTCCTTTGCCCCCAGAGGGCGGTTACCTTATGGAAGGCAATTCGCTCCTCTACTTAGGGATTAAGTATCTCATCCACGGCGAGATACTGCCCGGCAATGGACGCGATGTGATGTTGCATCCCATTGCCTTTGCCGCCTGGTTTGGGGTTCTGGTCACAGCCTTCAACTTGTTCCCGATTGGTCAGCTCGATGGTGGTCACGTGTTATTTGCCCTATTGGGCGAGCGCACACGTTATGTCGGCTTCGTATTGGTGGGCTTGCTTTTCCTTATGGGTCTCCTGCTATGGGAAGGCTGGATTGTGTGGGCCATTTTGGTCTTCCTATTGGGTGTAGCGCATCCACCTCCCTTGAATGACCTTGCTCCGCTAGATGCGCGACGCAAGGCCCTTGGTATCATAGTGTTGCTCATTTTTGTCTTGGTCTTCGTGCCGGTGCCGCTGAGAGTCGTGATGTGAGTTCTCCAATGCGACCCATCATATTGGCCTCAGCCTCAGAACGTCGCCGCGAGCTATTGGCCTTGCTCGGACTGCCATTCGAGGTGTGGCCCCTCCAGCTCGATGAGGCAGCACGTCCAGGCGAGTCGGCTGTACACCTGGCTGCACGTCTGAGCGCAACCAAAGCGGCAGCGGCACGCCAGCAGCTGGTCCACTCGGGCTTGGCCGATTCATACAGCTTCGTCGTCGGCGCCGATACTGTGGTAGCGCTGGAGGATCAGATATTCGGCAAACCCCGCGATGCAGCCGAGGCAACCGCGATGTTGCGCCAGCTGCGCGGTCGGATGCACACCGTCCACAGCGCCGTTGCCATCGTGGAGATCGCCAGCGGGCGTGCCGTCATTCACATCAATACCTCGCGTGTGTGGATGCGCCCGTATAGCGATGCTGAGATCGCTGCATACGTCGCCACTGGCGATCCGTTGGACAAGGCAGGGGCTTATGCCATTCAGCATGCCGGGTTTCATCCAGTGGAGCGCTTGGAAGGATGCTTCACCAGCGTAGTAGGGCTGCCGCTAGCGACATTGGCACGCGGGTTGGCTCACTTCGATGTTCATTTGGACCTTACAAAGGACGTGGCAAGTGCATGCCGTGCATGGACAGGGCATGCCTGCTGCCTCAACGGTGATCAACCCTCTTCAGGGGGAAGGTAGATGCGCAACAAGACAGCAGGTGATTGCACAGCGCGAATAACGAAGCGGCACGGAGCTGCCGGCACCAGACAATAGCGTACAGCTGGCAAGGGCACGCTGCCAGCCGACCATTCCAGTCGCGCTTCCCCTGCAATACATCCCCATATCTCAAGTGTCTCACCATTGGTCTCACCGTGCCAGACGCCATGTTCCGCCAGAGTGACCTTCTCCACGACAAAATGTCGCGAGTGAACCACGTGTTGTCGTACGACACCTTCTTGATCTTCGAGGATCGGCTGCGGCAATACCCCTGGCTCGACGTTGCAAAAATCCAGCACATCCAGCGCTTTTTCCACATGGAGAGGCCGTGGGCGACCATCTGCGCCTACTCGTCCCCAGTCATATACACGATACGTGGTATCCGAGTTTTGCAACACTTCGTTGATAACCAATCCTTCTAGCGCCGCATGGACTGTGCCGGGTGTTATTAAGACGGCATCGCCTGGTTTAACGGGCAAGGAATGGAGCACCTTTTCGACACAGTTCTCCGCTATGGCACGCAAGAAATCGGCCCGCGTCACCCCACGCCGCAGCCCCAGAATAATGCGCGCGTCGGGCTGAGCGTGCAACACGTACCACATTTCCGTCTTACCTAACTCTCCATTCTCGTGTTGCAAGGCGTACTCATCCGGTGGATGCACCTGCACGGAAAGGCGTTTCTCAGCGTCCAATAGCTTGACCAGCAACGGGAAACGACCACGCTGAAGCGCCCAGGTCGCACGTCGCCCTACCAGATCCACGCCATATGTGGCAAACACGTCTGGCAGTGCATAACCTTGCAACGGTCCGGCGTCGATCACGGTCGAGCCGGTCGGATGAGCGGAGATTTCCCAGCTCTCTGCAGCCGGGCCGGGTGGCAATGGCCGACCATATAGGCGCTCGAGATTACGTCCTCCCCATATGTAGTCACGCAACACTGGGGTGAACGTCATAGGATAGAGAGGGACGCGTTCCTTGTGTCGTATCCCGCTTTCTGCATTTCGCACATCTTTCCTCATTATCCTTGGCACGCTGCTCCATCCTCCAGGATGTAAGGGTAAGCCCGATTTATCGGCGCAGGTAGGCAATCGGATCCCATTCTCGCGTGCGACCGCTTGCTTGAGCCCTACGCCGTCCTCTAAACCATACAATCAGCCCAAGCAACCAAGGCAAGGGCAGCGACGCGACCCCTAAAGCCACCAGGTGGTGAAGGGCTAACGTCTGTAGCGCGAGCATAAGCGGATCAGGCAGATACCAGGTAATCCAAGCGCCGTGTTGCCAGTAAGCTGCCAGTACAGGCAGGGCAGCTACATAACAAACGAACAAAGTGTAGTCACAAGTTGTCGTCAGGGCCGCCTGCCAGCGTGAGGGCGGAACGGAAAGGAATCCAAAAAGCACGATCAAGCTGCCCACCATCAGCCCAATCCATACATCACGTGTCAAGGGCATTCCAAGATAACCGGTGACATCGGAAAGGAGAGCAAGAGAGAAATCCTGGCCGTTCAGCCCGTACAATGCATATATCACTGTCATTGCCGCCAAGGCGGCAATGAGAATCAGCCCAGCACGCGCGGGACGCCTCATCCAAAAAAACATTAAGGGAGCGATAATGCCAATAGCAAGAAGAAACGCCCGTGGCCACCGTTCCGCTTCAACACGTGCGTTCCTGGCCATAGCGGTGACCACAGTTGCCTCCTTACTCACCAATTGCGCCGCCGCGATGGCACCAGGATTGTTGCCGCGTCGAAATGAAGAGACCGCAGTATGTAAATCCTGTTGGAGCAGTTCCTGAGAACTCGATTGCTGCAGTGCTTGCAAGTAGGCCTGAGCCCAGGCCACTCTCTGCGTAGCCAGGAGCAGCCAGCTGTGTGCCAATGCCTCGCCTTGGAGTTGCATCATATCGAAAAGGGGATAGCCTTCAGCCATTACGGGTAAACGTGTGCCCAGCAGTGCTGCCAAAGTAGGGCCAACATCATCCAGTCGTACAGGACTGTATTCACCTGTCACGATCCCCTGTCCCGCCATTACCAGGGGTAAGGTTGGCAGATTATTCTGACCTCCCGCCGGTCTTCCGTCAGACAACAGGGCGCCATCGGAAGTCAGCAACAACACCGATTCCCCCAAGTCCATCTGGCGGACAATCTGGCGCACATAGCTATCCACCTGGCGCAGTGCCGCACGATATGCCGGTCCAGAGGTGCCATATTGCTGCCCGATCGCTTCCGGCAAACCGAGATGCACGATGACCAAATGGTAGTGCCGCTCTGCGATAAATCCCAGAGCCGCTTCCACGATTTGCGCGTCGATCTCTCCTGCATCGCCTTGAGCAAAATACTTAGCATCCCAATCTACAGACATGAACAAGGGAGCACGATCCGCGGACGTTGCTGCCGCGATGCGTAGACCCGCCTCTTTGGCAGCCACCAGAACGTTGTCTATCTTGAGATCGAGTGCGCTGCCTGCATTGGGTAAGAGCAAAGGAGCCCGGTTGATCTCATTCCCTGCACCACTGAGAAGCGTCGTCCACACCGAAGGCCAATAAGCTGGTGGACGAACTTGCACAGGGGCTGCGGCGCCGACATCTGCCAAGCTTTGCCAGATCGGCATATCCTGCACCACTGTCTCTCGGTAACTTATCCCACTCACAACTACCATCACCACCTGTGTTGTGAGACCCGGCAATCGCTCCCCAGGTGCAACTGAAACGCTTGCCAGGAGCGGAGTATATGCGTGCACCGAGAGCTGGAGCAAGTCAGCCCAACGGTACGCTACAAAGGTGATCGCTGCCAGGAGCAGCGAGCTGAAAAATACCGAGCGATATCTCCGCATAGCACGAAATGCCTTCAGAATGCGGTGTTGTTCCACCTTGTTGCCTGGACAGAGATGAAAATTTATTATATATTTTCCACAGATGTAGAGCAAGGAGTTGAAAAGAACATGATACCTCTGCAAGATACTGTCCCCTCGCGCTCATTGCCGCTAGTCAACTGGATACTTATTATGCTCAACGTCCTGATATTCCTCATGATGCTGAGCCTCGGGCCTTACGCCGAGCGCATCGTGTTCCTGCTTGGTGTGGTACCGCTGCGTCTGCTTGTCCATCCCGACCTAGCTCAAGCTTTCACGCTGATCACGTCGATGTTTCTCCACGGCGGCTGGGCACACTTGTTCAGCAATATGCTGGCGCTCTATATTTTCGGCGACAATGTAGAAGATCGCATGGGCTCCTGGCGTTATCTGGCTTTTTATCTGATTTGTGGTATCATTGCGGCATTGACTCACACATTTTTCAATCCTTCTTCGCGTATTCCCACTATTGGCGCCAGCGGTGCGATTAGTGGTGTGTTGGGTGCCTACTTAGTCTTATTTCCGCGGGCGCGTGTCATCACTCTGTTGCCATGGTTTTTCCTACCATGGTTTGTGGAAGTGCCGGCAGTGACCTATGTGGGCATCTGGATTGCATCCCAACTGCTCAACGGGATGCTCGCGATCGTGACAGGCGCGCAAGCTTTCGGCGGAGTAGCGTGGTGGGCCCACATTGGTGGGTTCTTTGCCGGCTTTGTGCTCGTGTATGTGTTCGCTTCGCGGCGCCCTGCGCGTCGTGTCTACCCAGATGAATACTTCCCGTGGTGAGGATGCCTGCCTCATAAAGACGCACTCTCTGTCGCTAAGGAGGTTGCAATGGACTTTCTGTCTCTACTTTGGATATTTTTCATTATCTCGTCACTACAGCCGATCATTCGCCAGAAGATGTTGGAAATGGAGCGGCTGCGTGCGCTCAGCCGCCTGGAACGAGAACGCCACAGCCGTGTGATCGCGCTGATCCACCGCCAGGAGACAATGAGTTTCTTGGGCTTCCCATTGATGCGCTACATTGACATCAACGATTCAGAACAAGTGTTACGCGCCATCAAGATGACAGATCCAGACGTGCCCATTGATCTGATCGTGCACACACCGGGCGGCCTCGTGCTCGCTGCTGAGCAGATTGCCTTTGCGCTGCAGCGCCATCCAGCCAAAGTGACTGTCTTTGTGCCCCATTATGCGATGTCCGGCGGCACATTGATTGCCCTAGCAGCGGACGAGATCATCATGGACGAGAATGCCGTGCTGGGACCAGTGGATCCGCAGCTCGGCCAGCAACCAGCTGCTTCAATCTTAAGAGTGTTAGAACGGAAACCCATCGCCGAGATCGAGGATGAAACGCTCATCATGGCCGATATTGCCGAAAAGGCTATCCGTCAGGTCAGAAACACGGTCTTGTGCCTGCTGAGCGACAAGATGGGAACAGAACAAGCGGAGAAAGTCGCCACCACATTGGCAACAGGTGTCTTTACCCACGATTATCCCATCACCGTTCAGGAAGCGCGAGCGCTTGGTCTACCGGTCAGCACAGATATGCCCAAATTGGTTTATCAGGTTATGTCGCTGTACCCACAGACAGCGCAGCGGCGTCCCTCCGTTGAATATATCCCGGTGCCTCGCACACGGGAAGGAGATCGCCCGGGGTTCCGCGGTTGATTTTCGAGGAGGAGGTTCGTGCAGAATATGTTGAGCAAGGATCAAGTGCGTCTGGTGCGCGAAGGTATTGCCCATCACCCAGCTCCCGTTCTATCTCTTTATGTGGACGTGCATCCTGGTCGGCCAGAGAATGCTCGCCGTGGATGGTTCATCCGCGTGAAGGATAGCTTGAAGGCACTCGATATTCCCACAACATTATATGAGCATGTCATAACCCTACTGAGTGAAGAGCGTGCCCAGGCGCGCACTTTGGTGCTCTTCGCCGCCACCGATCTGCTTGCGCGTTACGACCTACAAGTGGAGCTGCCGGTGGTAGATCTGGCCCATGGGAGGGTGGAGTGCCGTTGGGGTGAGCCTTACGTAACACCGCTACTTTATGCACTGGATGAGTATGAGCGCGCAGGAGTGCTCTACCTTGATCGGATGAGTTGGCGTTTCTATGAGATATTCCTTGGCGAAATCGAAGAAGCTACCGACGCTTTCCGTGATATCTCTCCAGAGGAATGGCAAGAGCTGACACGTTATATGCCCACGCTGTATGACGGGCTGTTAAAGGAACGCGTTGCTACCCATCCCTCGCGTTTTGCCCGACGAGTGGAGATGTGGGTGCAGCGTTTCCTCAAACGGCTAGCGCACTTGCTAGAAGACGTGGTAGTGGAACACGATATCCGCCGCTTGGTACTTCTGGGACCAGCCGAGGATACGCACTTTTTCGAACAGTATCTCCCCCGCAGCGTTCGTTCGCGCGTTGTGGCTCACATGAGCGATATCCCGTATCCCGTTCCTTCCGCTGCTCAAGTATTGGACAAGGTGACTCCGATCCTGGAAGAAGCAGAACGCGCGCATGAACAAGCTTTGCTTGACACCGTGCAGGAGCGTGCCGGCATATGGGGACTTGACCCCACGCTGGAAGCCCTTCAAACCGGACGCCTAGCAGCGATAATAGTGCCATGGCGCATCGAAACGCCGGTGTGGCGTTGCCCGGAGGGATGGGTGGCAAGCACACCAGAGATGGCACGTATCTTCTGTCCAGAAGGTGAGCTTCAAGAGGTTCCGTTGCGGGATGTAATTGTCCAACTGGCCGCCGACTTTGGCGCTCGCCTGGAGTTCGTGCGCGGCGAAGCAGAGCAACAACTACTTAAGCAATACGGTGGGCTGGCTGGTTTGACGCGCTGGTGATCTTTTCCGGAAAGTAGAAAGGCATCGTCAAAGGCCTGAAGCTCTCAAAAACAACGCCCAGAAGGCCCGCTGCAACGTGTCCGCATCCGTTTCCACCCAATTGACCGAAAGGTCTATGACGACGGCGAGGTGTTCATGCGGGTCTTCTTGTGCGCTTTCCTTCTGGCTGCATCCATATAGAGCGGCATATAACCATGCTCCAGCACCTTGTCCCACGTATATCGTTCATAGATGGTGCGGATGGCCTGTTGAATGATGCGCAAGTGTTGTTCTGGTTGCTCTCGCATCACAGTGATCGCGCGGCGCAACGTCGCTGCCAATGCTTCGGCAGTGTGGGGGTAATATCCATAGCCAGTGATGCCATCTTGGACCTTGACCAGTCCCCCCACCAGGTGTACGACTGGCACAGTTCCCATGAGCTGTGCCATGTAATCGGTTAGTCCACACGGCTCGAAAGCGGCAGGATTGACAAAGAAGTCTCCCGCAGCATAGACGCGACGTGCCACAGCCGGCCCGTGGCCAATGATCACTGCAATGCGTCCACGGAACCGAGGGGCATTGGCCAGCTGGATCAATGCCTCTTGATAAGCGGGATCGCCGGCACCCAATACGAGAAAAAGGATTTCCGGATCCGGCGGTTGATCCGGCGAACCCTCCAGCAGCAGCCGCACTGCCTCGATGAAACGGTCGACACCCTTTTGGGCCGTCAAACGGCTGACCATCGTGACCAAAGGGCGACCAGGTGCATCCTCTAGATAACCATTAATCTGTAAGCTGTCTGACTGTCCACTGTTGATCTCGGCAACCAGGGCGCGACGGCAAATCGATTTGCCCACCATATCGCCTGCCATGGGATTATAACCAGCCGCGAGTCCCATTTCTTGTGGGCGAGTGGGGTCGTACTCCGATGGATCGATCCCGTTGGTAACTCCCAATAGCTGGATGCCGCGTGCGCGAAACGCAGCGCCTATCCCTACAGTTTGTTCATCATCCGGTGGTGCTTCCATCA
>JBMFPH010000112.1:0-10533 GCA_049969215.1 Anaerolineae bacterium
GCGATCGTTCATCTCATTCGGTCACTCAAGCTTTCCATTGAATCATATATGGGCCAGCCAGCGTGCTGCATCTTTGGCATGGTATGTCAGGATCAGGTCAGCGCCGGCGCGCTTGATGCTGGTCAATAGTTCCAGCACCACAGCGCGCTCATCCAGCCAGCCATTGGCAGCCGCTGCTTTTACCATCGCGTACTCACCACTCACGTTGTAAGCTGCTACCGGCAGATGGGTTGCCTGGCGCACGCGATACACAATATCCAGGTAGGGCAGCGCCGGCTTGACCATTACGATATCAGCGCCTTCTTCGATGTCCAGTCCTAATTCGCGCAACGCCTCGCGCGCGTTCGCCGGATCCATCTGATGGGTCTTGCGATCACCAAATTTCGGTGCACCCTCAGCTGCTTCGCGGAAGGGGCCGTAGAAGGCACTGGCATATTTGATCGCATAGCTCAGAATGCTCACGTTGAAGAAACCTGCTCCATCCAGTGCACTTCGGATGGCAGCTACCATGCCATCCATCATACCAGAGGGCGCTACGATATCCGCCCCAGCGCGTGCATAGCTAACCGCTGCACGTCCCAGAATTTCCAGCGTGGCATCATTATCAATTTGGCTATCCCGCACGATACCGCAATGACCGTGATTGGTGTATTCGCACATACATACATCGGCGATCAGGATCATTTGTGGCAGGACGGCCTTAATGGCACGTATGGCGCGTTGCACAATGCCGTCGTCAGAAAAGTTTTCGCTCCCTTCTGCATCTTTGTGCGCTGGCACGCCGAACAGGATGAGCGCTGGGATACCCAACGTATGACACTCTTGCGCTTCATGTACCAGCTGGTCGATCGAGAGTTGATACACACCGGGCATGGAGGACACAGGGCGTCGCACCGCCTCTCCATGCACAGCAAACATCGGGTAAATGAAATCCTGAGCATTCAACTGGGTCTCGCGCACCATGTCACGCAGTGTAGGAGTGGCACGTAAACGACGCAGACGAGTGATGGGGAAGCTCATCGCACTTTATCTCCTTTGGCAACGGAGGATGTCTGATACAATGCTATGTCTCAATCTCGTGATGTTCCGAGGACAGTTTCTCTTTCAGCTCTTCCTGGAATGGGAAGCTGTGTGGCACGTAGGTGCAGAAGGGCTCTTCAGCTAGGACATTGCCAGTCATCGCGTATGCGCGCGAACGGGAGCCTCCGCACACGCCGATGAACTCGCATAATCCACAGCGTCCTTCATATCGACTTGTGTCGCGTAGACTGCGGAAAAGAGGTGCGTCACGATAGATCTCCACTAATGGACGCTCGCGCACATTCCCGGCGCGTAGTGGCAAGAAGCCGCTGGGGAAGACATCGCCTCGGCGAGAGACAAACACGAAACCATTGCCCGCGTTGATATGCATAGGTGTGCGGTGAATGCTGCCGGGAGCACGCGGTTGCAAACCTGCCGCTTGCACTACTCGCTGTAATCCAGTGCGCAGTTCGTAATACACCGGGTGCAGCTCGAAATAGCTTTCCAGAGGCGCCCCCTTCTCTTCCACGATAGCACGTTGTAGCACCACACGCTTGTAGTGATGGCCTTCCACCGGTTTAGCGCTGATGTATTTGGACACATCATATAGGAAGTGCATCACGGCTTCGTATTCGGCTGGCAAGATCTCGTCCTCCGGACGTCCGCGTCCCGTGGGCACCAAGAAGAACAAGCTCCACGTCATGGCCCCGATCTGCTGCACCAACTGGAAAATATTGGGCAGATCGTGCAGATTAAAGCGCGTGACGGTAGTGTTGATCTGGGTCTTCAATCCCATCGCACGGGCCGCGTGCCACCCGTTTTCCGTCCATTCGAAAGAGCCAGCTACACCGCGAAACGCATCGTGGCGGGCAGCAGTGGAACCGTCAATGCTGAGGGAGATTGCTCTGGTGCCCGCATCCTTCAGACGACGCAGATTCTCCGCTGTCAGCAACGGGGTGCCGGACGGTGACACTGCCACAGGGAGACCGATGTCGCTCGCATAACGTACCAGCTCAAACAAGTCCGGGCGCTTAAAGGGGTCGCCGCCTGTGAAGATGAAAATGGGGCGAGGGCGGCCGAATGCTTCGACCTGGTGTAGCAGCTGACGCGCTTCCCCGGTGGTCAGGGCAAGCGGGTCGTGATCTGGCTGTGCTTCTGCGCGACAGTGACAGCACGCCAGATCACACGCATGGGTTGTTTCCCAGATCACCATGAACGGACGTTCGTTTACGTCGTAGGCCGGTTGTCGGATCAATTTGATGCTGGATTGTCTTTCCATATCTCCAATGCTCTGAATAAACCATCCATCGTGTATTCATCCGCCACGATATCCACGTGCAGGCCCATCTGCCGGGCGGTCTCGGCTGTGACTGGGCCAATGCAGGCGATCGCTGGGTCGCCATAGTCAAGGCCGCGCGTCAATGCCACAAAGTGGCGTACTGTCGAGGAGCTGGTGAAGGTCACGACATCCACCCCCTGTCGCAGCTGCTCGAAGGCGGTCGGGGGGGGTGTGGCAGGCAATGTGCGATATGCTGCCACTTCTTCCACGATGGCGCCACGCATGCGCAATCCAATTGCCAGCTCGGCGCGTGCGATATCTGCCCGTGGCAGCAAAATGTGTTGCCCGCATACCTCTCCGATAGTATCTAGGATCGCTTCGGCGCGGTATTCGCTTGGCAACACATTAACTTCGATTCCGTGTTGTCGCAATGTCGCAGCTGTTTTCGGGCCAATCGCGGCGATCTTGCCAGTAAATCCGGGAATTCCCTGCAACTGTGCCAATGGTATTCCCAACACATCTGCCAAGCGTATGCAGAATTGTTTCACCCCGTTGACGCTGGTGAAGATGATCCAGTCATACTTGGACAAACGTCGGAGGGCTTGGTCCAAGGCGCCGCCTGGTTCGGGAGGTACAATTTTGATAACAGGAAATAGGATCGGTACAGCGCCCGCCTGACGCAGCCGTTCACACAGCGTTTCTGACTGTGCCTCCGGACGCGTGATCACCACCCGTAAACCGACAAGCCCTTCCGCCATCTTCCTTCACTTCTTGCTTATGTGCCGCTTGTCACCGTCATTCTACCACGTGTGGGAAGGAGTTCCGCAGCACCGCGTGCCAGTGCCTCCTCAGCGAGCCGATAGCCCAGCTCTTGTGGTTGGCTGATATCACCTTCTCCGGCGACGCGGACCATCTGCTGGCCATCCAGACTGGCTACCATCCCCCGCAGCCACAATATCGTTGGATTCGCATTGCATGGCTCTGCATATGCTGCTACCGGTGCAGCACAGCCACCTCCCAAACCGCTCAAAAAAGCACGCTCTGCTGTCACCGCTGCCCAGGTAGGTATATGGTGAATGGGACGCAAGAGCCTTAAGGCGACCGCATCATCCGCACGGCATTGCACCGCCAGTGCGCCCTGCGCCGGTGCCGGCAGCATCTCCTCGTAGGAAAAGGGATGTGTGATGTGCGCTTCTAGCCCAAGCCGAACGAGTCCGGCGGCCGCTATCACCACTCCGTCATAGTCTGGCATCGTTGCCTTGCGCAAGCGCGTGTCCAGGTTGCCGCGCAGATTGATGATCTCGGCATCCGGACGCAGTGCGCGCAGTTGCGCGGCACGGCGCAAGCTACTGGTACCAATGCGCGGGGCTGGTGGCAGCGCTTTGAGCTCCACCCTGTGGCGCGAGATGAATACATCGTATGCGGGGGCGCGCTTGGGAACAGCGCCGATGACCAAGCCCCCTTCCATGCTGATGGGCAAGTCCTTTAAGCTATGCACGGCTAAGTCGATCTCACCGGACCGCAATGCTGCTTCAATTTCTGCCGTGAAAAGGCCTTTGCCGCCAATTTCAGGTAGCGGCCGCTGTGCCTCACGATCGCCACGCGTGGCGTAGACTCGTGTCACGACGGAGAGTTCCGGCCAGGCAGCCTGGAGCAACTGTGCAACCATCTCGGTCTGCCGACGTGCCAGCAAGCTGGGACGTGTGCCCAGAGTTAACGTTATCTTGGCTGCATGAGCTGCCATAGCTTCTGTTTCTACTCGTCCGGATTTCACAATTCCTCTTGTTCGCGTTGTTCGCGCATCTCACAATGGCGCGATCCGAGACCGAACAGATCGCGAACGACACTCGCGTAGTGATGCCCCTGACCTTCAAGGGCACGTTGTTTTAACTGCACCGTCGGCCGATGCAAAAGCTTGTTCATCAACCCATGTGCGAATGCACGCACGACCTCACGTTCTCGTTCGTTCAGATGGTGCAGGCGCCGCAAAGCTTTTTCCAGCTCAGCTGCTTTCACCTCTTCGGCCCACTGGCGCAGATCGCTGATCGTAGGCACTACTTCCAGCGTCTGAAACCAACACATGAACGCTTGCGCTTCCTCGGCTGCAATTGCCTCGACGTGCGGTATCTCTCGCTGGCGCGCTTCCAAGTTGCCATTTGCCACACTTTGCAAATCGTCGATGTCAAATAGGCGCACGCCGGGTACCTCAGCCACAGCGGGTTCCGTGTCACGCGGCACAGCGATGTCTACGATCACGAGAGGACGTTCCGGGCGATGAGCCATCGCCTGTGCCACTTTATTGCGCGTCAAAATGACGTGAGGGGCATCGGTGGCGGTGAGCACAATATCGGCGCGGATCAGGGCTTCGATTTGCCGTTCGAAGGTCATTGCCTCACCGCCCAGCTCGCGTGCCAGG
Organism: Anaerolineae bacterium; assembly: GCA_049969215.1. Lineage (GTDB taxonomy): Bacteria > Chloroflexota > Anaerolineae > 4572-78 > NAK82 > NAK82. The sequence goes on from JBMFPH010000112.1 coordinate 4,716, forward strand.
GCGAGCGCTCGGTCATAGGTGCGATTGGCCACAATAATGCTGGCGGCACCGCGTGAGATCATGGTGCGCACTGCCAGCTCACCCATTTCTCCAGCCCCTATGACCAACACCACGCGCCCTTTCAGGCCACCGACAACATGCTCTGCGAGCGTTGCCGCGACCGATGGCACGGTCACCACGTTTCGGCTGATCGCTGTTTCGGAGTGCGCGCGTTTTCCGGCACGAATGGCATGCTGAAAAAGGGCGCTGAGAACTGCTCCACAGCTTCGCTTGGCCAAAGCAGCTTGATATGCTGCGGTCACCTGGCCTAGTATTTGTGGCTCACCCGTCACCATCGAGTCCAATCCGCATGCCACGCGCATCAGGTGCCGTACTGCCTCAGAGTCTTGTTTACGATATAGTGCGGCAACAAATTCCTCAGCTGCCAGCTGACGGTTGAGACATAGAAACTCGACAATCGTGTGATATGCCTCTTCTGGGTCATTGCAAGCTGTATAGATTTCAAGGCGGTTACAAGTCGAAAGCACAATGCCCTCGTGTAAAGCAGCGCCACCGCGACCGTTGAGACGATGTAGCTGGCTCAGGGCACTGTGCAAGCTTGCTCCATTAATCGCCAGCTTTTCCCGTAGACAAATGGATGCGGTTGTGTGATTGAGCCCAACCAGCAATATGTGCGTAGCCATCGAGCTCACCATCCTCTTGTGATGGCCATGAAGGCGCACATTATTGTACCACAGGGCGTCGGTACAAACATTAAAATCGGATTAGCAATCTTATGATGTGTATATGTTTTTATAGGATTTCCGTGGCTGGAATGCCCCGATTTCACAGACGACCGAATTCGCGTGCTAGCTGGGCGGCGCTCAAGTATAACATCGTCGGACGCCCGTGGGGACACGTGCGCGGTGCCTCACACTGCTCTAAGCGATGGATCAGCTCTTGCATCTCGCGCAGGGAGAGAGATTGGCCCGCCTTGATGGCAGCACGCTTGCATACTGTAACAATGACACGTTCGTCAGCGCGACGCGCAAGTGGCACCCCACCTTCAGCCAGCTCCGCCAGAATGTCGCTCACTGCAGTGACTGGATCAGAGGAAGCCAGTATCTCAGGCACGGCACGCAGGCGGTAGGTATAACCGCCAAACGACTCAATTTCGAAGCCGATTTGGGTCAACGTCGCGCGCTCTGCTTCGAGGACGGCAGCTTGCCCAGGTGTCAGCTCCAAAAACAACGGGGGAAGCAATTGCTGCGTAGCTACCGAATCTGCCGCGCGTTGACGCTTTATCTCTTCAAACAGCACCCGTTCGTGTGCAGCATGCTGGTCGATCAGATAGAGACCGTCCGGCCCCTCTGCGATGACGTAGGTCAATGCCAGCTGTCCTAAGACGCGCAACGCAGGCAATCGAGCCTGGGAAGATGCTCCTTCCGCGTCTGTGCTGTTGAGAGTACGCTGTACTTCAAACCCGAAATGGGCCAGCTGCCGCCATCCAGTTTCGGGTGTAGGCGGGGTTGCGGATGGGGCGATGCCTTCAGAGTGGAGCGTAACTGTAGAGATCGAGCCATTTTCCAAGAGAGCTCTGCGCACTGCTTGTTGCACTGCACGGAACACGGCATGCTGGTCACGGAATTTCACCTCGTTTTTGGCAGGATGCACGTTGACGTCCACTTCAGAGGGATCGAGAGTCACGTTGACCACTGTCAGCGGATAGCGGCCGGTGGGCAGCATAGTGTGATAGGCCTGTATGATTGCTGTGGAGAGCAATCGGTCTTGTACCCATCGTCGGTTGACAAACAACGTGATATGATCGCGCTGTGCATGGTGCAGCGTTGGCGCACCTGCATAACCGCTCACCTGCACACGTGACAAAGCACCACTTTCTTCTAGAGCCTGTTCTGGCAGCGCAATCAGCTGTCGGCAAGTCTCCGGACCAAGCAGCTCGAGCAGAACGTTATGAAGAGAACCGTCGCCGCTGGTCTGCAATACGTTTCGCCCGTCTATCTTAAGGTGAAAACGAATCTCGGGAAAGGCCATAGCGTAGCGAGTCACGACGCGATGAATGTGACCCGCCTCGGTAGCTGGCGCCTTGAGGAACTTGAGACGAGCTGGCACGTTGTAGAAGAGATTTTCGACCGTCACCGCGGTGCCGGGTGCCATTCCCGCCTCCGCCTGGCGCATCTGTACCCCGCCTTCGATGTGAATTAGCGCGCCGCTTGGGCTGTCCACTTGACGGCTCATCATCGTAACACGGGACACCGCAGCGATTGAAGCGAGTGCCTCACCGCGGAAGCCCAGCGTACGGATGCACTCCAGGTCTTCCAGTGTGCGCAGTTTGCTCGTGGCATGACGCGCGAAAGCGAGCGGCAGCTCCTCATGTGAGACTCCGATGCCATCATCGATAACTCGAATCAGGCGTCGTCCTCCTTCACGCACCTCGATGCGAATTTGGCGTGCACTGGCGTCGATGGCGTTTTCGATGAGCTCCTTGACAACTGAGGCAGGGCGCTCCACCACCTCGCCGGCAGCGATCTTGGCAGCCACTTCGGGTGGCAATACTTGAATGGGCATCGGGCAATGCGTCCTTTGAGCTTCTAGATGGTGCGCACTGGCACTTCTATTGCGTCTTATTGTACCTAATTTGGTTGTCAAAGGACAAAGTTGCAAGGCGAAATTGCATTGAAAAGGGCTTTTGTCACTCAGATTTTTGTAGTAAAGAGGGCGACAGGACGGGCAGCTGAAAATCTCGTAGTATCTATCTCCAAAATGAGTCGTGCGCACCCCACTCGGGCGCGCACGACTTATTAGAAGGTACTCGTGATGCACTTGTCATGCGCCTACGCGCGGATCTCTTGACGTTGGAAGAGCACATATCCCAGCGCAAACAGCAGAATAGTGGCCGCGATTAACCCGGTCAGCTGGGGCCACACCAGCAACACACTCTGACTGAGTGGCAGAGGTGTCCCCAGAATGGCACCGTGGAGCTGGATGGGTAACACCAATCCCACCGAACGGATGGTAGGCTGCAATAGCGCCAGCATCACTTCGGTGTACAACGTGTTGGGCGAAAGGCGCGTCAAAGTGAGCTCCAGCTGGGCCTGCGCCAGGATTTCCTCGGGGAACCCGTAGCGCACTGGCTGCAAAATGGGTGCCAGCACGCCAGCAAGGATACCCCAGAAGACGGTGAAAAACAGCCAGGCAGCAATGGAGGCCAAGGCTGCGGTGGCGGGCTGACGGAATATGATGGAAAACAGCATGGCCACCGACAGCCAAATGCCGCCGTAGAAGATGGTTGCTAGCAGGAACCACAAGCTGCGCGCCACCTCTTCGCCGCTGGGCGGGACACCCAGACCGATCATCCCGGCACCGATGATGAGCAGCCAAATGGTTGTCAGCACCAGCGCCAGGGTGAAGATGCCGGCCAGAAACTTGCCCAGCAACAGAGCGTCCCGATAGATCGGCTGCGCCAAGATACGCGACATCGTGCGTCGGCTGAACTCCCCGTTGACGCTGTCAAATGCCAGCGCAATGGCGATGAGAGGCACCAGGAAGCCGAGAAAGCCCACAAAAGCGGGCAACGGCTCACGCGCTGTAGTGAAGAGGCGCAAAAGGATAAAAGGATCTTGCCCCACCGTTTCCCGCAGATTCTGGGTTGCGGCGTACACCGTGCCTATTGCCGTCAGGACAATCAGAATTTCCAGGATGCGCATGCGCGTTCCGGTGAGATGGTCGGCCATCTCCTTGGCCACCACAGCCCAGAGGCCACTCCAGGGTGATCCCTCACGACCACGTACTCTTTCTCGCGGTTGTTCAGGCTGCTGCGCCATGGTGCACCTCCTCGAAGTATCGGGCATAGATGTCGTCTAGACTGGGTGTTTCTATGCCAAGGCTCAACAGCTGCCCACCGGCCTGCACGACCGCACGAGCTGCCTCGGCCCGTAAATCCTCCGAAGCCACAACGCGGTAGCGATTGTGATCCTCGCGCGTCACATCTCGTGCGCCAGGCAGCTGGCGCAATGCTTCTTGGATCGCGTCCGCTGGCCCTTCCACCTGTAACCAGACATGATAGGCGCCTGCCAGCACTTTTTGTGCCAGCTCGGGCACGCTACCCTCGAGCACCATGCGTCCGCGGTGGAACAATCCCACCCGGTCGCAGATTGCTTGCACTTGGTGCAACAGGTGGGAGGAAAGCAGAACGGTGATGCCATCCTGCTTCAAGCTGCGGATGATGTTCAGGAACTCGCGGGCGCCTTCTGGATCCAACCCCTGGGTAGGTTCGTCCAGGATAACCAGTTGGGGCTTCTTGAGCAACACTTCTGCCACGCCTAGACGGCGACGCATGCCGCGTGAGAAGGTTCTGACCGGTTGATCAGCGACATCTTGCAGCCCCATCCGCGCCAGGGCCTCCTCAATGCGGCGATGCGCCTCGGCACTTGGTAGACCGTTGAGTTTGGTGATGTAGATCAAGTTCACCCGCGCGCTGAGCTCATCATAAAAGCCCACCTCGTCCGGCATATATCCGACGCGTGCTTTGACACTCAGGGGTTGGCGAGCCGGGTCGAGTCCAAGCACGCGCACACTGCCGGAAGTTGGCTCCGTCAGGCCGAGGAGCATCAAAATGGTGGTCGTCTTGCCTGAACCATTAGGGCCCAAAACCCCAAATACCTCGCCCTGACGGATGCCCAGGTTCAACCTATCTACGGCGACTAGATCGCCGTATTTCTTTGTCAAGTTGTGCGTCTCGACCACCAGTTCGCCCATCGTCGAACCTCCTGGCGACATCAGCGGCGACCGAAGCGCAATACAGCGATCGCCACCACGCCGACCGCCACGGCGATCAGCACAACACCCACTACACCCCACAACGTTGAAGTCAAAACGGTGATGCGGAAATCGGCCGATTTGGCGGTGCCATCAGTAGGCTGAGCGCGCACTGTAACCATATAATCGCCGGCAAGAGCTTTATCAGAGGGGCGGATTTTGGCGGTCACCTCCGCCTGCTGCCCGGCGGGTATTTCATCAATTTCCTTGGGCACAAAATCGACTGACCAGCCGGCCGGCTCGCTGGAGCTCAGCGTGATCGCACGTGCTGGCGCACTGCCTGTATTGCGGATGATCACTTTCAGGGGTGACTCGCTGCCAGCATAGGCTGTTCCGGAAAGTCGCTCATCTGGCGCTGTCACGGTGAGATCGGCCTCACCTGTAACTTCCGCTGTCAGATTCAGGCTAGCCTGTGCCTCCCCCCCTTCTGCGCGCACTGTGATCGGATAGCTACCAGCAGCCAGATCCGGGTAAGCGCGCGCTTCGATACTTATGCTCTTTGACTGATTGGCATCCAGTGGCACACTGGTCACCTCCTGGCCAGTCATTTTGAAAGTGACAATGAAACCTGGAGGTGTGTCTGCCGTCAGGTTGACCGCCAGATTCTCATCACCCTCGTTTTTTAGCGTAGCGTTGTAGCGAAATGTTGTGTTCGGCTTGCCGCGCAGCGTGGGCAAATCCACAGTAAATGAAAGGCTAGGCGGCAGCTTTTCCTCGACGGTTAGCTCCAGTGGCAGGGTTGCTTCCGCGCGGTTACTCTTGGCCCGCACAACGAAGCGATAGGTACCTGCTTTGGCATTTTCTGGAGGTTCTAGCTTGAGCGTGATATTGGTATCTGTTCCAGGCTCGACGTAGGCAGCCGAGATAATCTTGACGCCGCCGCGGAATGAAGCTTTCCACCCTTCAGGCAGTTTAATATTCTCATTCATAACTATACCCCAGCCTTTTTAAAAATTCATCCAATTTTTTTACTTCTTCATCTCTTTCATTTCTTAATTCACTT